>NZ_KB895875.1:0-23036 GCF_000374985.1 Micromonospora sp. CNB394
GTGGACTTCAGCTCCAGGATCTCGCCCCGGGCATCCACGGTGATCTTCTGCGACAGGTCACCCTTCGCCACGGCCGTGGTGACCGAGGCGATGTTCCGCACCTGGCTGGTCAGGTTCGACGCCATCGAGTTCACGTTGTCGGTCAGATCGCGCCACGTACCCGAGACGCCCTTGACCTGGGCCTGACCACCCAGCTTGCCCTCGGTGCCCACCTCGCGGGCCACCCGGGTCACCTCGTCGGCGAACGACGACAGCTGGTCCACCATCGTGTTCACGGTGTTCTTCAACTCCAGGATCTCGCCCTGCGCGTCCACGGTGATCTTCTGACCCAGGTCGCCCTTGGCGACCGCCGTGGAGACCTGGGAGATGTTGCGGACCTGGCTGGTCAGGTTGCCGGCGAGCTGGTTGACGTTCTCGGTGAGGTCGCGCCAGGTGCCGGAGACGCCACGCACCTGCGCCTGGCCGCCCAGCTTGCCCTCGATGCCCACCTCGCGGGCCACCCGGGTCACCTCGTCGGCGAACGACGAGAGCTGGTCCACCATCGTGTTCACGGTGTCCTTCAGCTCCAGGATCTCGCCCTGCGCGGCCACCGTGATCTTCTGCGACAGGTCACCCTTGGCGACAGCGGTCGACACCTGCGCGATGTTGCGCACCTGCGCGGTCAGGTTCGACGCCATCGAGTTGACGTTGTCGGTCAGGTCCTTCCAGGTTCCCGCCACACCCGGCACCTCGGCCTGGCCGCCGAGCTTGCCCTCGGTGCCCACCTCGCGGGCCACCCGGGTCACCTGCTCGGCGAACAGCCGCAGCGTGTCGGTGAGCGAGTTCATCGTGTCGGCCAGCTCGGCCACCTCGCCGCGCGCCCCGACCGTGATCTTCTGCGACAGGTCGCCCTTCGCGACGGCTGTGGCCACCTGGGAGATCGACCGCACCTGCCCGGTGAGGTTCGACGCCATGGTGTTCACCGAGTCGGTGAGGTCCTTCCAGGTGCCGGCCACCCCACGAACGTCGGCCTGGCCACCCAGTTTTCCCTCGGTGCCCACCTCACGCGCCACCCGGGTCACCTCGTCGGCGAACGACGAGAGCTGGTCCACCATCGTGTTCACGGTCCGGCCGATGCGCAGGTACTCACCGCGAAGCGGGCGACCGTCTATCTCCAGCGCCATGTGCTGGGAGAGATCGCCGTCGGCCACCGCCACGATGACCCGGGCGATCTCCGTGGTCGGCCGGCCCAGGTCGTCGATGAGCGAGTTGACCGCCCGCTGCCCCTCCGCCCAGGAGCCGTCCAGGCCCTCGTCGTCCAGACGCTCGGTGAGCCGGCCGTCGCGGCCGACGATCCGGCTGATCCGCCGCAGGTCCAGGTGCTGCCGTTCCTGCAACGACACCACGTCGTTGAAGGCGTCGGCGACCTCACCGGGCAGTCCCGCCCGCCGGGGCAGGCGCACCCGCAGATCGCCGCGTCCCACCCGGCGCAGCGCCTCGACCAGTTCGCCGAGGATCACCTCGTGGTCGGACGCGGACGGGTCCGCGGTCACCGACTGATTCACCGTGGCCATCGTTCCTCGCTCCGCTCGGGCTCGTGCGGTCACACGGGCCATCCCATCATTGTGCCGCGCGATCCGTCGAGGTCACCGCGTGTGATCGCGCGTCACGCGCGGTATCGACCCGGGTGGCGGGTTCGGCCTGATGCTTGGCACCCGGGGTGGGCGCGGTGGAGGATACGAAGGTGTCAGCGGAGGCAGGGCCGATCAGCGGCGGCGCGGACGAGCGCGTCCGCCGGGTCCGTCTCCCCGCCGACCGCCGCACCCCGGCGGCGGCCCGCGCGCTGGTCCGCACCATGCTGCTCGAAGCCCGGCTCCCCGAGCTGCTGAACGAGGCGCTGCTGCTCACCACCGAGCTGACCACCAACGCCGTCGAACACGCGCGCACCGAACTGGACATCGAGGTCGACACCGATCGCAACGGCCTCACCGTGACCGTCACCGACTTCGCCTCCGGCCCGGTCGACGAGCTGATCGTGGGTGTGCGCAACACCACCTCCGACATCACCGAGGTCGCCGCCCGTGGGCGCGGCCTGCTGCTCGTCGACCACTTCTCCAGCCGGTGGGGCACCACCTACCTGCCCACCGGCAAGGGCGTCTGGTTCCGCCTGGACCGGCCCGGCCCCGGCGGAACCGCCCGGCCGTCGGCCGGCCCGCTGCGCGTCGCCGCAGCGGAGGGAACCGGCGACGGTACGCCGAGCGCCGCGGCGATGAGCGACCTGATGCAGCTCACCCCCGACGCGTACGCCGACGACCCGCTGCCCGAGTTCGCGACCGGACTGCTGACCCGGGTCGCCGAGATGGTCGGCGCCGCCGGTGGCACGATCCGGCTGGACCGGGGCGACGGAACAGGCACCCGAGTCTTCGCCCGGTACGGCCGGCCGCCGCGCGAGGGCAACGAACTGCTACGCGTACCGCTCGCGGTGCACCGCCCGTACGCCGGCGAACTGGAACTGGACGCGGCGCCCTCGGCGTACGCCCGGCCGCTGGCCGTGCTGACCGCCGAGCGGTTGTCGCTGCACCTGGAGAACGACCGGCTGCGCCGCGCCGACGTACGCCGCTCCACCTGGCTGACGTTCCTGGCCGAGGCGAGCGAACTGCTCGCCCAGTCGCTCGACGTCGAGCTGACCATGGCGCTCATCCCGCAGCTCGTGGTGCCCCGGCTCGGCCAGTGGTGCGCCGTGCACACCACCGACGAGTGGGGACGGCTGCGCCTGGCCGCATCCAGCCACGCGGACGAGGCGATGCTGCCGCAGCTGCACCGGATCCTCCAGGAGACCGGCCCCGACTCGATCCAGTCCCGGCTGCGCGAGGCGTCCCGCAACGCCGCGCAGGTGCCGCTCGGCGGGCCGATGGAGGGCTTCGCCGTACCGCTGATCGCCCGCGGCCAGCGGCTCGGCACCCTCGCCGTGGGCCGGCACCAGCGGCACCGGCACGACCCCGACGAGGTCTCGGTGCTGGAGGACGTCGCCCGCCGCGCCGCCCTCGCCATCGAGAACGCCCGCATCCACGCCGAGCGCCGCCGGGTCGCCCAGACGCTCCAGCAGTCGCTGCTGCCGCCGGTGCTCCCGGTGGTCGAGGGCATCGGCTTCGCCGCCGAGTACGTCCCGACCGGCGACGACGCGGAGGTCGGCGGCGACTTCTACGACGTGCTCCCGCTGCCGGACGGCCGCTGGCTCGTGGTGGTCGGCGACGTGTCCGGCAAGGGCGTGCAGGCCGCCGCCGTGACCGGCCTGGTCCGGGACGTGATCCGGGTGCTCGTCGGCGACGGCAAACCGCTGCCCGAGGTGCTCGGCCGGCTCAACGAGACGCTCGTGGAGCGCGGCGGCGGACGCTACTGCACGCTGGCGCTGGCGGCTGTCGCACCCGGCGACGGCGACCACCTGGACGTCTCCCTGCACCTGGCCGGCCACGACCGCCCGGTGCTGCTGCACGGCGGTGGTGGTGCGACGTTCGTCGGCGCGGGCGGTACGGCGCTGGGCCTGCTCGACACGATCACCACGCCGACCGCCGAGCTGACGCTCAAGCCCGGTGACGCGCTGATCTTCTACACCGACGGGGTCACCGAGCGGCGGCGCGGACGGGAGCTGTTCGGCACCGACCGCTTGCGCGAGTCGGCGGCGCCGCTGGCCGGATACTCGGCCGACGTGGTGGCCGCCCGGCTGCGCGCCGCCACCATCGCCTTCTCGGTGGAGCCCCCACGCGACGACATAGCCGTCCTGGTCCTGAGAAACGACACCCCCTAGCCCTCCCACCCGCCGCCCCGTCGATGCCCCGCGCCGTCGATGCCCCGCCCCGTCGATCATGAAGTTGGCTGCTCAATTAGCCCGATTCCTCCCCGCCAACTTCATGATCAGCTCACCTTGGCGCGCCACCGGACGCCCCAAGGCCGCCCGTCGGCGCGCTTCAGCCCGCCCATCGGCGATGATCAAGGAGTTTGTGTCCCTGCGGGGCGCGAAATCCGACGCAAAGCCCTTGATCACCGGGGTGAGGTAGGGCGCGCGGGGACGCGGGTGGTGCCGAGGCTGTGTGCAGGATCGGGGCGCCCGGACGGGCGGGAGTACCCGGCGGGCACCGTCGAGCCGGCGCCGGCACGGGTGTGCCCGGACGCCGTCAGGCTGGCGCCCGGGGACAGGCTGGCGCCCGGGAGGGCACGGGTTGGTCAGAGGCCGCCGGGGAGGCGGCCGGGGGCCAGGCGGTGGTGCGGGTCCAGGTGCGCCTTGGCGCTGCGCAGGCGCGGCAACGCGGGCAGCTCGCCCCACAGGTCCACGGCACGGCGCACCGCCGCGGGCGCGGACACCACGACACACCGGCCCCGCCGGGCGATCAGCACACTGCGGACCGCGGTGAGGATGGAGGCGACCCGCTCGGGCGGCAACGCGCCGGACAGGGCGGCGTGGACGGTGCCCGAGCCGGCCGAGCCGCGTACCGGCACCGGGGCGCCGGCGGCGTCACGCAGCGCGTAGACGGCGGCGTGCAGGTCGCCTATCGGCACCTCGATGCGCAGCGCGGTGTCTCCCGGCGCAAACGGGTAGCGCCCCCACCACTCCGGCGCGTGGTGGCTGACCATCGCCTCGGCGCCGAGGACGGCGGTGAGCCGTTCGGCCCGCTCGATCACGTCGGCCGGGCCGCCCTCCAGCAACATCACCAGGCCGCCCGCAGCGGGTCGCCCGGTCACGGCCGGATGGTCGGGGCGGTTGACCACCGACGGGTGCGTCGGCGGAATGCGGCGCCGGGGCAGCGGCACCGGCACCGGCAGGTCCAGTTCGACGGCGGCCGGATCGACGCCCGCGGCCAGGACGACCCGGACCAGGTCGTGCACCTCCAGCGGCGTCCAGACCGGGCGGGACACCCAGAGCCGGCCGGCCGGGAGGGCGTGCACCCGCATGGTGGCCGAGACCAGCACGCCGAGCCCGCCCTGCGAGCCGCAGAGCAGCCGGGCCACGTCGAGCCCGGGCACGTCGCCCCGCCCGAGGATCGCGTCCCCGCCACCCGGCTCGTCGCCGAACCCACCACCGGCACCCCAGCCCACGCCACCCGCCGGACCGCCGGCCCGCCGCCCGGATCCACCCGCGCCACCATCGGCACCACCACCGTCGCCCGCCGGACCGCACCCGCCGGACCGGCCACCGCCCACCGGGGCGGCCCGGCCCAGCGCCTGCGTGCCGGACTCGCCGACGCTCACCAACTCACCGTCGGCGTCGAGGTAGCGCACCCCGACGAGTTGGGCGCACGGGCTGCCGTGCCGGTGCCGCAGCGGACCGGACTCGTCGGCGGCGAGCACCCCGCCGAGCGTCGCGCCCGGCGAGGGCGCGTCGACCGGCAGCCGCCGGTTGGTGCGGGCCAGCGTGGCCTGGACGGCGCGCAGCGGCGTACCGGCGCCGATCTCGGCCACCGCCGCGTCGCGCGGCTCGTGCCAGACCTCGGCGAGCCGGCCGGTGTCGAGCATGATGTCCACCTGCTCCGGTGCGGCACCCCAGTCGATCTTCGTGCCGGCGCCGCGGGGCACCACTGTCAGGTCGTGCGCCGCGGCCAGCCGCAACACCTCCGCGGCGGCGTGCGGGCCGCCCGGCACCGCCACCCAACGAGCGGTACGGCCGGCCACCTCGTCGGCCGGGCCGGCGAAGCGGGCGAACGGGTCACCGCAGATCGCGGCCAGCTTCCGGGTGATGTCGAGGGCTTCCAGTCGATCGGTGGAACGTGCCGCATCCGCCATGGCAGTTATCGTACACACGTTCGAAAGACCTGGCGGTGAGTCGCGGGATTCGGCCGGCGGCGAGCCCGGCGGCGGCCCGCCGACCGGTAACGTGGCGCCGTGACCGAAACCCCACCGCCCGTCGCCAAGCGCGTCCCGACCGAGCGCGTCCATCACGGTGACACAGTCCTCGACGAGTACGCCTGGCTCGCCACCAAGGACGACCCGGACACGATCGCGTACCTGAACGCCGAGAACGCGTACACCGAGGCGCGCACCGCCCACCTGGCCGGGCTGCGCGCGGAGCTGTTCGAGGAGACGCGCCGGCGCACCCAGGAGACCGACCTGTCGGTGCCGACCCGCAAGGACGGCTACTGGTACTACACCCGCACGGTCGAGGGCCAGCAGTACGGCGTGCACTGCCGGCGCGCGGTCCGGCCGGGCGAGACGGCGCCCCCGGTCAGCGCGGACGGCGCCCCGCTCGACGGCGAGGAGGTGCTGCTCGACGGCAACCAGCTCGCCGCGGGGCATGACTTCTTCTCCCTCGGCGCGTTCGACGTCAGCCCGGACGGGCGCTGGCTGGCCTACTCCACCGACTTCTCCGGCGACGAGCGCTTCACGCTGCGGATCAAGGATCTGACCACCGGTGAGTCGTTGCCGGACGAGGTGCCGGACACGTTCTACGGCACCGCGTGGTCCAGCGACGCGTCCACGCTGTTCTACGTCACGGTGGACGAGACGTGGCGGCCGAACCGGGTCTGGCGGCACACCGTCGGCACCGCGTCCACCGAGGACGTGGTGGTACACCAGGAGGACGACGAGCGGTTCTGGGTCGGGGTCGAGCTGACCCGCTCGGAGCGCTTCGTGGTCATCGACATCCACAGCAAGATCACCAGCGAGGTGTGGGTGATCCCGGCGTCCAACCCGACCGGCGAGCCCGCCGTCGTGGCCCCGCGGCGTCAGGGCATCGAGTACGCGGTGGAGCACCACGGCCACCGTTTCCTGATCCTGCACAACGACGGCGCGGAGGACTTCGCGCTGGCGTACACCTCGGCGGACGCGCCGGGCGAGTGGGAGCCGTTGATCCCGCACACACCGGGCACCCGGCTGGAGGCGGTCGACGCGTTCGAGCACCACCTCGTGGTGTCACTGCGCGCCAACGGACTGACCGGCCTGCGGGTGCTGCCGGTGGGCAGCGACGACAGCTGGGACATCGACTTCCCCGAACCGATCTACAGCGTGGGGCTGGACGCGAACCCGGAGTACCGCACGAAGGAGGTACGGCTGCGCTACACCTCGCTCGTCACCCCCGACTCGGTCTACGACTACGACCTCCTCACCCGGGAGCTGACGTTGCGCCGGCAGAAGCCGGTCCGCCCCGGGCCGGACGGACGCGCGTACGACCCGGCCGACTACGAGCAGCACCGGGACTGGGCGCTCGCCGACGACGGCACGCGCGTACCGATCTCGCTCGTCTGCCGCCGTGACCTGCCCCGCGACGGCTCGGCGCCCGCCGTCATCTACGGCTACGGCTCGTACGAGGCGAGCATGGACCCGTGGTTCTCGATCGCCCGGCTGAGCCTGCTCGACCGCGGCGTGATCTTCGCGGTGGCGCACATCCGGGGCGGCGGCGAGCTGGGCCGGCGCTGGTACGACGAGGGCAAGCTGCTGGCCAAGAAGAACACGTTCACCGACTTCGTGGCCTGCGCCCGGCACCTGGTCAAGGCGGGCTGGACGGCGAGCGACCGGCTCGTCGCCCGGGGCGCCTCGGCCGGCGGCCTGCTGATGGGCGCGGTGGCGAACCTCGCCCCGGACGCGTTCACCGGCATCGTCGCGCAGGTGCCGTTCGTGGACGCGCTCACCTCGATCCTCGACCCGTCGCTGCCGTTGACGGTCACCGAGTGGGAGGAGTGGGGCAACCCGCTCGACGACCCCGAGGTCTACGCGTACATGAAGTCGTACACGCCGTACGAGAACGTGACCACCGCCGAGTACCCGGCCATCCTGGCGGTCACCAGCCTCAACGACACCCGCGTGCTCTACCACGAGCCGGCCAAGTGGATCGCCCGGCTGCGGTCGCACGCGCCGGCCGGTGACTACCTGCTCAAGACCGAGATGGGCGCGGGCCACGGCGGCCCCAGCGGCCGGTACGACTCCTGGCGCGAGGAGGCGTTCGTCAACGCCTGGATCCTCGACCGCGTCGGCCGCGCCTGAGGTGTAAGGAAGGGCCCCTTATTAACAGACGTCTGTTAATAAGGGGCCCCTCCTCTACCGGAGACGTTAAAAGGGGGCCCTTCCTTACACCTCAGGCGAGCGCGGCGGACAGCACGTGCGGGTCGGCGTTGCCGCCGGTCACGACCGCTACGGTGCGGCCGGCCGGAAGTTCGTCGCGGTGGAACAGCCGGGCGGCCAGGGCGACCGCGCCGCTCGGCTCGGCCACCAGCCGGGCGTCCCGGAGCAGCCGGCCGGTGGCCGCCATGATCTCGTCCTCGGTCACCGTGACGATGCCGTCGAGCCGGTCGCGCAAATGGGCCAGAGTCAACGCGGACAGGCTGGTCCGCAGACCGTCGGCACAGGTCCGGTAGGTGCGTTCGACGTCCCAGACCACCACCTCGCCGGCGGCGAGCGACTCCCGGGCGTCGGCGGCGAGCGCCGGCTCCACTCCGATCACGGCGGCGGACGGGCGCAGCGACTTGACCGCGGTGGCCACGCCGGAGCCGAGCCCGCCGCCGCCGACCGGAACCAGCACCACGTCCACGTCCGGCAAGTCGCTGACGATCTCCAGCCCGACCGTGCCCTGGCCGGCGATGACCGCCGGGTGGTCGAACGGCGGTACGAGCGTCGCGCCGGTCCCGGCCGCGATCCGCTCGGCCTCGGCGAGCCGCCGAGCGGGCGGCACCAGCCGCACGTCCGCGCCCAGCGCCCGCATCCGGGCCACCTTGATCTCGGGCGCACCCTCGGGGACCACCACAGTGCAGGGCGCGCCGAGGGCGCGGGCCGCGTACGCCAGGGCCTGCCCGTGGTTTCCCGACGAGTGGGTGACCACCCCTCGGCCCCGGGTGGCCGGGTCGAGCCGGGCCACCGCGTGGGTGGCCCCGCGCAGCTTGAACGACCCGACCGGTTGCAGGTTCTCCGGCTTGAGCCACAGCCCGTCGTCCCAGGGCGCCGGCATCAGCGGAGTCCGCAGCACGGTGCCGGCGACGTCCTCTGCGGCGGCGCGAACATCGGCGATCGAGATCAGCTCCATCGCACCAACCTAGACTGCCGGAATGAGCGAGGAGGAGTCCTCGGTGGGGCGGCGGGGACCGGCGTGGCTGGTCCTCGTGGTGGTCGCCGCCGCGCTTGTCGTCTGCTGCTGCTCGACGGTGATCGGCCTGGCCGTCGCCGGCTCCGCCGGGCTGCTCGGCCGCTGATCGTCAGGTGCTGCGCAGTTCCTCCACCGACGTCGCGGCGCGTAGGAACAGCAGGCCGGCCACGACCGTGCCCAGCACCGCCGCCAGCCCGCCCGCCGCGAGCCAGGCCAGCTGATCCCACGGTACGTCCGGCGGGATGGTGGTCTCCGGCACCCATTCGGTACGGGTGTACCGCGCCGCCGTGGCCGGATCGCCGCACAGTTCCGTACCGGCGCCGCAGATCGTCTGCGCGAAGCCGCCGGTGCTCGGTGCCGGCATGACGCCTCGGACCAGCAGGTAGCCGACCGTCAACGCGAGCCCGATCGCGGGTACGGCGGGGGCGAGCGCGGCCCAGAGCAGTGACCGGGCGATGGTGGCGCGTGGCACGCCGGTCGCCACCTGCGCCGCGTACGCCCGTCGCCGGCTGGTGATCCCCTCGACCACCGCCACGAGAAGCCCGCCGCCGGCGATCGCCATCGCCACCACGACCGCGAGGTCGACGAGATCCATCGCGCCGAGGAAGAAGTCCGGGTCGGCCAGTCCGGAACCGGTGCGGCGGGTCAGCTCGGCCTGGGCCTGGAAGTCGGCTCGCATCCCCGCGGCACCGGCGCCGAAGATCAGCGCGGCCAGCAACGCGGCGAAGGTGCGGCTGCCGGCCCACGGGTCGGCGGCCAGCCGGCGGGCGGCGAGCAGGGCGGCCGGGCCGCGTCCGTGCCGGTGCAGCAGCCGCCCGGTGTGGTACGAGATCCAGCCGGTCCCGGACACGACGCCGATCATGGCGGTCAGCCCGCCGAGGACGAGCAACGTCGGCACCAGCCAGTCGGGGTCCACGGCGCCACGCCGTTCGTACCAGAGCAGCAGCGGGCGGATCGCGGCGAACATCGCCAGCGCGGCGAGGATGAGCGCGCCCGGCCACGGCCAGGGCGCCTGGGTGCGGACCTTACGTACGACGCCGAACGGGGTGGTGGCGACCGGCCGCAGCAGCAACGCGCTGATCAGTGCGGCGGCTAGCGGCAGGCCGAGCACGACGGCGGCCACCGCCACCGGCGCCGGGTGCACGTCGGTGGGTAGTGGCAGCCGCCCGGCCGCGTCGGGCCGGTGCAGCAGCCGGCGCCCGGCCAGGAAGACGGCCAGGCCGGCGAGGGTGCCGAGCAGGCTAGCCACGCCGGTCTCGGCGACCGCGACCCGGGTGACCTGCCCGGGGGTGGCACCGGCCAGCCGGAGCGCGGCGAGCCGCCGGTCCCGGCCCGGCGCGCCGAGTCGGGCGCACTGCCCGGCCAGCCCCAGGACCGGTACGCAGAGCAGCAGCAACGCGAACGCCACACCGGGGCGCAGGCCGGGTTCCCGGAGCAAGGCGTTCGTGTACTGCTCGGACTGCGTCCAGGCATCGCCGGGCGGCTTCACCACCGACAGCACTGTGAGCGCGGCCAGGCCGGCCAGCGTTGCCAGCGCAGCGCTCAGCGCCGTGAGCAGCACCCGCGCGACGTCGGTGCGGGTGCCGGCCACCGCGAGTCGCAGCAGCGTCGCCGGCCTCACCGTGACCCGCCCGGCAACGCCGGGTCGAGCCCGAGCCCGGTGTGGTCGATCATGCCGTCGCGCAGGCTGACCTCCCGGTCCGCGTACGCGGCGATGCGCGGCTCGTGCGTCACCAGCACGACTGTGGTGTTCTGCTCGCGGGCCAGCCGGACCAGTTGGGTGAGCACCTGCTCGCCGGCCAGCGTGTCGAGCGCCCCGGTCGGCTCGTCGGCGAAGATCACCCGTGGTTCGGTGACGAGCGCCCGGGACAGCGCGCAGCGTTGCTGCTGCCCGCCGGACATCTCACCGGGCCGGGCGTCGGCGACGTCGGCCACGCCGAGCCGGTCGAGCCAGGCCAGCGCCGCGGTCCGCGCCGCTCGCCGCCCCGTGCCGGCGAGCAACAGCGGAAGCGCGACGTTCTCCGCGGCGGTCAGCTCGGCGACGAGCTGACCGAACTGGAGCAGCACCCCGAATTCGGTACGGCGAAGCCGGGAGCGGGCCGCCTCCGACCACGTGTCGATCCGTTCTCCGCGCCAGGTGACCTGACCGGCGTCGGGGCGCAGGATGCCGGCGAGGCAGTGCAGCAGCGTGGACTTGCCGCAGCCGCTCGGGCCGGTGACCGCGACGATCTCGCCTTCGGACACGTCGAGCGTCACACCGCGCAGTGCGGGGGTGTGACCGTAGGCGCGGACCACTCCGCGCGCTTGCAGGAACGTCACGAGCGCACCTCCCGGTGCCAGTCGGTGACCCGGTCCAGGGTGGTGTGCAGCCACCGGAGATCGGCGTCGAGATGGGCGATGGCGAAGTCGGCGGCGACCACCTCGTCGATGCGGGCGGCGGGGGCGGTCTTCAGCGCGGTCAGTTCACGCAGGCGTTGCGTGTGCGCCCGCCGTTGCGCGATCAGGTAGGCGCGGGCCTGATTGACGTCGGCCACCAGGAGCGCGACCGCCACCTTGGCGAAGAGCGTGCTGGCCACGTACGGCATCGGCGGTTCGACGGTGCCGAGCCAGTGGTCCAGCGTCGCCCGTCCGTCGTCGGTGAGCGCGTACGAGGTGCGGTCCGGGCCGCCCTCGCGGGTCTGCCCGGCCGTGGCCACGAGGCCATCGCGGCACAGGCGGGCCAGTGTCGCATAGACCTGCCCGAAGGCGAGCGGACGCGCGCAGGGCAGCCGCTCGTCGTGCGCGCGCTTCAGCTCGTAGCCGTGGCGCGGGCCGGCGGCGAGAAGACCGAGCAGGACGTGCGACGTGGACACGGCCCTACTATTCGCTGAGCGAATAGCGGTGTCAAGAGCGGCCCGCGCGGCGCACCACGCGGGCCGTCGGAGTTCAGCGGGTCCAGGCCGGGTCGCGCCCGGCCCGGCCGAGCAGGGCGTCCATGCTGTCCGGTGCCGCGTCGGTGGGCACCGGCGGGCCGAACGCGCCCATTTTCTGTCCCGTGTCGCCCATCCGGTCCATGAACTCGTGCCCCGCGGCCACCACCGCCGGGTCCACGGTCAGCTCCTGGCCGGTGGCCCGCGCCAGATCCCAGCCGTGGACGGTGAGGTCGATCAGGGCCATCATGCCGACCGTCTCCTGCGGCAGTCCCATGCCCGGGGAGACGCCCTCCTGGGTGGACGGGTTCGACCACGCCTCGGTCAGCCGGGCCGCCTCGGTCGCGAACCGGTCCCGCCAGCCGTCGGTCAGGTGGTCGGTCTTGCCGGACCAGTCGACCTCCTCCCGGCGGGCCAGCGCCTGGAAGTTGACCACCACGTCGAACAGGTGGCCGAGCAGGTCGCGCACTGTGTAGTCCGGGCAGGGGGTGGGCAGGACGAGTTGGTCGTCGGAGATGCCGCGCACCACCGCAGCCGTACGCGGTGCCGCGACGGCGAGCAGTTCACTGGTCCTCGTAGTCATGGGGGCCAGCGTATGAGGCGACCGCAGTGGTCGACGAGACGAAGCGCCGACCGGAACAGGTGCGGGAGAGCGCCGCCGTGGAGGCCATCCGGTGCCGAGGATCTCGTGGCCGCCGCCCGACGGCGGGAGGCATCCGGACCGCACACCGAAAGTGACGACTGCGGCGCGTCAGCCTGCCGATGCGCCGACGGCTGCAGAGCAGAGGGGACAGCGGTCCCTTCATCGGCAGACCGTGGAAACAACTCGACGTGACGGGGCACCGCGGTGCGACTCAACGGCGGCGGACCGCCACCACCGCCACGTCGTCGTGGATCTCCGGCGGTGCCAGCTCGACGAGCAGCCGCCGGCAGAACCCGTCCAGGTCGTCGTCCACCCGGGTGGCCACCACGCCGAGCGCCGCCATGCCGTCGTCGATCGTGGCGTCCCGCCGCTCGATCAGCCCGTCGGTGTAGAGCACGAGCGTGGACCCGGCCGGCAGCACGAACTCCAGGTCCGGCGGGCGCGGCGCGCGTACGCCGAGCAGCGGCGCGGACTGCGTCACGAACTCGACCCGCCCGTCCCGGCTCAGCAGCGCCGGCAGGTGCCCGGCGCTGGCCATCCGGACCAGCCCGGTCGGCGGGTGCAGCAGCATGACGCAGATGGTGGCCAGCTCGGCCGGCAGCAGGTTGAGCATCAGCTCGTTGACCCGGTCCAGGATCACGCCCGGCTGGTGCCCCTCGACCGCGTACGCCCGCACCGCGTGCCGCAGCTCGGCCATCACCGTGGCGGCGTGCAGCGAGTGCCCGGCCACGTCACCGATCGCCACCAGCAGATGCCCGTCGAGCATCACCAGTTCGTAGAAGTCGCCGCCCACCTCGGTCTGCGCGCTCGCCGGCTCGTACCGGACGGCCAGGTCCAGGCCGACGACGTCGGGCAGCCGCTGCGGAAGCAGGCTGCGCTGCAACGTCACCGCGATCCGGTGCTCCTCGTCGAAGGACCGCTGCGCCTCCACGGCCGAGGCGACCGCCTGGGCGAGCTGCACCAGCACCGGCGTGCGTACGGTCTGGGTGGCGGTCGGCACCACCACGTAGAGCGGGGCCCGGTCCTCGCGCAGCCGGGACGCGGCCACCGTCACGGTGTCGCCCTCCGGCCAGCCGGTCAGCGCCCAGTTGGCCGGCTCGTCGACGCGCACCCGGGTGCCGATCGGCACACCGGTGTCGTCCACCACCCACGGCACGATGGTGGCCGGCGTGTACGGGTCGGACGCCACCCCGGCCAGGCAGTCCCCGTCGAACGTCTCCGCGACCACCGCCGCCGGAGCCTTGAAGATCCGTGCCGCGCCGCTCGCGGCGGCCTCCAGCAGCCGGACGAAGTTCGGCGACGCGTGCATCTCCACAGTGGCGTCGGCGAGCGCGGCGAGCCGTTCGGCAAGCTGCTCGGCCCGCCGCCGGGCCTGGTAGTACCGCAGCACCGCGTGGGCGGTGGCGACCAGTTCCTCCGGCTCGATCGGCTCGGCCAGGTAGGCGTCCGCGCCCCGGGTGAGGCCCTGCGCCCGGTCGACCACGTCGACCGCGTGCGCGGAGACGTGGACGACCGGGATCGACGGGTACGCCTCCTTGATCCGCTCGCACACCTCGAAGCCGCTCATGTCGGGCAGCCGCACGTCGAGCACCACGAGGTCGATGTGTTCCCGGGCCACCCGCTCCAGCGCCGCCGTGCCGTTGTCGGCCTCGACGGTGACGAAACCGGCCCGGGTCAGCCAGTTGACCAGCAGGTATCGCTTGGGGCCGCTGTCGTCGACCACGAGCACGGTCACCGGCCCGCTGTCCACCGTCACGCTCCGCCCGCGGGGAGGACCACTGTGAACCTGCTGCCCCGGCCGGATTCACTGGTCAGCTCCAGCGTCCCGCCGAGCAGCGTGATCAGCCGGCGCGCGTACGGCAGGCCGAGCCCGGTGCCACCGACCCGGGTCGTGCCGGGCACCTGGTAGAACTCCTCGAAGACCCGTTCGTGCAGCTCCGGAGGGATGCCCACGCCGGTGTCGGTGACCGACAGCGTCCACTGGTCGCCGCGGCGCTCGGCGCTCAGGCGCACCTCGCCGCGCTCGGTGAACTTCAGTCCGTTGTGCAGCAGGTTGCGCAGCACCTGGGCGAGCAGCACCTCGTCGGAACGCACAGCGGCCGGTGCCGGCGGTTCCTCGACCACCAGCTCCACCTCGGGGCGCGGGGCGAGCGCCCGCAGCGTGCCGCGCAGCTGCCCGAACACCGCACGCAGGTCGACGTCGGACCAGTCCGGCTCGATCCGGCCCGACTCCGCCTTGGCCAGGTCGAGCAGCTCGTTGACCAGCCCCAGCAGGTCGCCCGCCGAGGACCGGATCAGCCCGACCTGGCGGGCCTGTTCGCCGGTGAGCGGGTCGGAGGCGGAGTCGGCGAGCAGCCGGGCCAGGCCGATGATCGCGGTGACCGGGGCACGCAGCTCGTGGCTGACGTTCGCCAGGAACCGGCTCTTGGACTCGCTCGCGGCCCGCAGCTGGGCGGACTTCTCGTCCAGCTCGGCGTAGAGCGCCACCACGCCGCGGTTGGTCTCCTCCAGCTCCTCGGTGAGCTGGTTGTAGAGCGCCATCACGCCCTGGTTGGTCTCCTGGAGTTCGGAGTTGAGCACCGCCAGCTCGTCGCGCTGGCTACGCACCTCGTCGAGGGCGGCGATGAGCTGCGCGTTCTGGGCGGCCAACTCGTCCAGCGCGGACCCCGGCGCGCGCTCGGCCAGCTCGACGCGGAGCTCGGCGGCGCGCACGGCCGTCAGCTCCTCGGCGTGGTCGGGCACTCGTCGGGACATCCTCACGACGGTATCGCCCTCGACGGCCAACACCCGCAACGTGTCCACCAGACGCGCGACGGCACCGGACTGCGGCTCGTACCGTCCACCGGGGAGCGGACGCAGCGGCGACAGGTCCACCTGGAGGACCCGGCGGCCGGTGGCGTCCCGGTCCAGGGCGAACGTCACGTCCGCGCCGTCGACCCCGTGCAACAGCTCGCGGGCCACCTCGCTGAGCGCGGTGGCGATCCGTACCTGGTCCTGGTGTTCCAGCCCGACCGCCGCGGCCACCTCCCGGCCACGCTGCCGGACCAGGAAGATGTCCTGCTCCACCCGGAGCGCGAGGTGCAGGAGGGGTTCGATCATGCCGCCCCCTGGGCGACCAGGACGCAGGCGTCGTCGCGGCGGACACCGGCGTCGCGCAGCAAGGTCGCGGCGGCCAGCAGCGGGTTGCGGCCGGCGAGCCCCGGATAGTCGTCCAGATCCCAGCGATCCACCACCCCGTCACTGTGCATGACCAGAGTGGCGTGGCGCGAGAAGGGGTAGTCGTATCCGCGGATCACCGGACGCTGGTGCCCGGCGATGCCCGGCAGCGAGACCAGTCCGCGCCGTCGCTCGCCGGACGCGACGATCATCGCGGCGATGTTGCCCAGCCCGGCGTAGCGGAGCACTCCGGCGGCCGGGTCCGGTTCGGCCACCGCGAGGGCGGCGCCCCGGGTGTGCGAGATGGCGGCGTGCAGGTGCCGCACCACGACGTCCGGCGGCCCGGCCGGCGCCGAGCGGAACGCGGACACGGCGGCACCTGTGGCGGCGGCGGCGAGCGGACCGTGGCCCAGCCCGTCGGAGACCAGCACCTGCCGCCGGCCGTCGACCTGCCGGACCGCGTACCCGTCGCCGCTGGTCTGCTCGCCGGTGATCGGCCGGGCCAGCCCGGCCGCCCAGTCCGGCTCCGGCGGTACGGCGTCCCAGACCTGGACGACCAGGACCGTGCCCTTCCCCGGTGACGAGTAGCCGTCGAAGCGGCTCGACTGCCTGACGATCGCGCCGAGCCCGATACCGAGCGTGCCGGCGGTGGAGTGGCCGTCGACGGAGGAGAGCGTGAGGTCGGCCATGCCGGGGCCGGAGTCGATCGCCACCAGCTCCACCCCGGCATGCCCGCCCCGGCGCGCCGGGCGCATCAGGAGCGTGCCCTCGCGGGCGTGCTTGACCAGGTTGCTGGTGATCTCGGCGGTGACGATGGCCAGGTCCGCGACGCGCGGCGCGCTCAGTTGGAGCTGCCGGCCGAGACGCTCGGCGGCCCGGCGCACGCTGCCGGCGGTCGCGCCGGTGTCGACCCGGAACCAGATGCCGTGGTCGGGCACCACGTCGGCGATCATCGTGACCACTTGGTGACGGTGATCCGCGTCCCCTCGCCGACAACGGTCCGGATGTCGAAGTCGTCGACGAGCCGGCGGGCGCCGCTGAGCCCCAGGCCCAGCCCGCCGCCGGTGGTGTAGCCGTCGGTGAGCGCCAGGTCGAGGTCCGGGATGCCCGGTCCCTCGTCGGCGAAGACGATCCGCACGCCGCGGCGGCGGCCGTCGGAGACCGTGCTCACCTCGGCGCTGCCCCCGCCGCCGTAGATCAGCGTGTTGCGGGCCAGCTCGCTGGCGGCGGTGACGAGCTTCGTCTGGTCGACCAGGGAGAGGCGGACGGAAACGGCTGTGGCACGCACCAACTGCCGGACCCGCACCACGTCCTCGTCGCTGCGGATCGCCTGGGTCGCCGGCACACCCAGGTCGACGCCCGTGGTCATGCCGTCGCCGTCGTCTCGGTGCCCTCGTCGTCGGCCGCCTCGTCCCACTCGTCGGCGCGGCTGGCCGCGACCAGCTCCATGCCGCGCTCGACGTTCAGCGCGGTACGGATGCCGTTGAGCGACAGCCCCAGCTCGACGAGCGTGATGGCAACGGCCGGGCGCATGCCGACCACCACCGTCTCGGCGTCCAGCACCTTCGAGATGGACGCGATGGTGGACAGCATCCGGCCGACGAACGAGTCGACGATGTCCAGCGCCGTGATGTCGATGATCACGCCGTGGCAGCCGGTGGCGACGATCCGTTCGGCCAGGTCCTCCTGCAACTGGATCGCCGTCTGGTCGGACATGTCGACCTGGATGGAGACCAGCAGGATGTCGCCGATCTTGAGGATCGGGACCCGTTCCATCAGGACTCCCGGCGCGGGCGGCGGGCGGTGGTCTCGACCCCGGTCAGGCGCAGCACGTGGCGCAGCGCGTCGGCGAGGCTCGCCTTGGTCGCGATGTCGCCGAACTCGATGCCGAGGGCCACGATCGTCTGCGCGATCTGCGGGCGGATGCCGGAGATGATGCAGTCGGCGCCCATCAGCCGGGCGGCCACCACGGTCTTGAGGATGTGCTGGGCGACCTGCGTGTCCACCGCCGGCACGCCGGTGATGTCGATGATCGCGTACGGCGAGCCGGTGTCGACCAGGGTCTGGAGCAGCCGCTCCATCACCACCTGGGCGCGGGCCGAGTCCAGCGTCCCGACCAGCGGGACGGCGACCACGCCCTCCCAGAGCTTCACCACCGGCGTGGACAGCTCCAGCAGCTGCTCCGCCTGGTCGGCGATCAGGCTCTCCCGGGCGCGGACGAACGTCTCGAAGGTGAACAGGCCCATCTGGTCGACGAGCGCGGAGAAGGAGACGAAGTCGCGCAGGGTCTCGTCGCCCTTCTCCTCCTCCATCAGCTCCAGCAGGGCGTCCTTGAGCGCGAACACGCTGATCGCGGTCTCGGTGGCGGAGAACCCCTGCCGGGCCCGGTTGGTGGACAGCTCGGACAGCACCGCCCGCAGCTCACCGCCGTGCTCGTCGGCCAGGTCGGCGACGCCCTGGCGGCCGGCGTCGACCAGCGCGCGGTGCAGCTCCTGGACCTGGCGGGCCAGCTCGGCGCGGCTCAGGCGACCGCGCAGCGAACTGGCGACGATCTCCGTCCAGCGGTTGGTCAACCGATCCGCGTGCTGACTGAGCAGGTGGGCGAGCCGACCACCCTGTTCGGCGCTCAATGCCATGCTGACCTCCCTGATTTGGACGGGCGGACTCTATCACCGGAGGCTGCGGCGCTACTTGTCGCGGAGCAAAGAATGATCGAGCGCACCCCGTTACCGCTCCCGTTCTGCGCGGCGCGCCCGTCGTGGGATACCGTTTCTCCCGAACACAGGAGGTCGACGTATGTCCTTGACGGTGCACACGGAACAGCGCGGCGACGTGGTCGTCGTGTCGGTCGCGGGCGAGCTGGACATGGCCACGGCACCGCAGCTGCAGGACCAGATCACGGATCTGCTGGACAAGGGGCGCAGCCGCCTCGTCTTCGACCTGGCCGAGGTGTCGTTCTGCGACTCCACCGGGCTGTCGGTCTTCGTCCGGGCGAAGAACAACTGCGACGAGGCGGGCGGCGTGGTCCGGCTGGCCGCCCCGCAGCGCGGCGTGCTGCGCATCCTTGAGGTCAGCGGCCTGGTCGAGGTGCTGCACACGTACCCGACGGTGGAGCAGGCCGTCGCGGGCGATCCCACCCCGGCCTCCTCCTGACCGAAATCTTTCAGCGCTCGTCCTCGATGTAGCGGGGACGAGCGATCACCATGCCCGCGGACGTCTGCACGGCCAGCGCCACCAGCAGGAAGCCGATCGGGGCGGTCCAGCCGCCGGTCGCCTCGTAGAGGATGCCCACCAGCAGCGGTCCGAGCGCCGCGATCACGTACCCGGTGCTCTGCGCGAACGCGGACAGCGCCACTGTTCCC
This sequence comes from Micromonospora sp. CNB394, assembly GCF_000374985.1. Lineage (NCBI taxonomy): Bacteria > Bacillati > Actinomycetota > Actinomycetes > Micromonosporales > Micromonosporaceae > Micromonospora > Micromonospora sp. CNB394. Next base: position 19,111 of record NZ_KB895875.1, read on the forward strand.
TCGGCGGTCCGGGCGCGCAGCCCGATCGTGGTCAGGATGAGCGGGAACGCGCCCTGACCGAGCGCCAGCAGCAGCACCCACAGCGGCGCCAGGCCACGCGGGGCCAGCGCCAGACCGGCGTACGCGACGGCGGAGAACACGGTCAGCGACAGCACCAGTGGCCGGAGCGTGGCCAGCCGGCCGGCGAGCGCCGGCATCGTCAGTGCCACCGGCACGCCCAGCGCGGTGACGCCGGCGAGCAGCAGCCCGGCCGCCTCCGGCCGGTACCCGGCGTCCCGGAAGAGCTGGGCCAGCCAGCCCATGATCGCGTACCCGCTGAGCGACTGCGCCCCGAAGTAGACCGCCATGGCCCAGCCGAGCCGGGTCCGCCCGGGTTGCACCCGGGCCGGGGCGGCGACCGCCACCGCCGGGGGCGCGGCCCGTCGCGCGGCGCGGGCCCGCAGCGCCAGCGGCACCCACGGGAGTACGGCCAGCGCGGCCAGCCCGGCCCAGATGCCGAGTCCGGCCCGCCAGGAGCCGAACGCGTGGGCCACCGGCACCGCGGAGGCGGCGGCCACCGTCGTGCCCACCGTCAGGGCCATCGTGTACGCCCCGGTGACCAGTCCGGTTCGGTGCGGGAAGTGCTGCTTGACGAGCATCGGCAGCAGGATGTTCGCCACCGCGATGCCGGCCAGCGCGAGCGCGCTGGTGAGCACGAAGACGGCCGCCGAGCCGGTGACCGCGCGCAGCACCTGCCCGGCGGTGAGCGCCAGCATGGCCAGCACCAGCACCCGGGGCGCGGCCCAGCGGCGCACCAGCCACGGGGTGAGCGCGCCCAGCCCGGCGAACGCGATGGTGGGCAGCGTGGTGACCAGGCCGGCCATCGCCCCGGAGAGGCCCAGGCCGACCCGGATCTCGTCGAGCAGGGCGCCGAGGCTGGTCACCGCGGCCCGCAGGTTCAACGCGACGAGCAGCATCCCGGCCAGGACGAGCAGACCGCCCCGGACCGGGCCGGCCGCCGGGGCGGGGCCCGCCGCGGGCGTGACGGCCGGGGCGGGCACTGTCGCGGCGGGCGCAGGTGGCGGAGTCATGACCTCGAACCTACAATCATGGGATGAATTTCGGCACGAGGTGTAACCGGTGACACCCGCCGTGGATTCCGTCGCCGTGCCTCCGCGCGGTCACCGGGTCCGCCAGACGATCGAGCAGCTCCGGGAGCGGATCCTCGGCGGCGAGTGGCCGGTGGGCGGGCGCATCCCCACCGAGCCGCAACTGGTCGCCGCGCTCGGTGTCGGGCGGAACACGGTCCGCGAGGCGGTCCGCGCGCTCGTGCACGCCGGGGTGCTGGAGTGCCGGCAGGGCTCCGGCACCTACGTGGTGTCGACAGACGAGCTGGCGCCGGTGGTGGCCCGCCGGCTCACCGACGACCGGATGACCGAGGTGGTCGAGGTCCGGCGCGCGTTCGAGGTGGAGGCCGCCCGGCTCGCCGCGTTGAGGCGTACCCCCGAGGACCTGGCGGCGCTGGACGGCGCGCTCGCGGCCCGCGAGGCCGCGTGGCACGGCGGCCGGGTGGACCAGTTCGTCGAGGCGGACGCCGCGCTGCACACGGCAGTGGTGGCGGCCGCGCACAACGCCATGCTCGCCGAGCTGTACGCCTCGGTCGGCGCCGCGCTGCGCAGCACCGTGGCCCAGGCGATGGGCGAGGCGCTGACCCCCGAGCGGTACGTGGACCACGGCCGGCTGGTCGAGGCGATCCGGGCCGGCGACCCGCAGCGGGCGGCGATCGAAGCAGGTGCTTTTCTCGAAGGGCCCGCCGGGGAATAGGTTGTCCCGGACGCAGACTCATCAGGGCACGGGAGTACGGATGCTCAAGGGCTTCAAAGACTTCATCATGCGCGGCAACGTCGTCGACCTGGCGGTCGGTGTCGTCATCGGCGCCGCGTTCACCGGCGTGGTCACCCAGCTCACCAAGTCGTTCCTGGAACCGCTGGTACGGGTGTTCATCGTGTTGATCACCGGCAACGAGGACGGGATCGGCGGCTCGACGCCGTCCTTCCGCGGTGTCGACTTCGACTGGGTGGCGTTCGTCAACGCGCTGATCACGTTCGTGCTCACCGCGGCGGCGCTCTACTTCCTCGTCGTCTACCCGATGAACAAGCTCGCCGAGCGGCGCAAGCGCGGCGAGGAGCCGCCGCCCTCGGCACCGAGCGAGGAGGTCAAGCTGCTCACCGAGATCCGGGACGCGCTGCTCGCCGGCAACCACGGCACGCCCGGCCAGCGCAGCGCCCTGGACGACGTGCTCGGCCGCCGGCAGGAGCCGCCCGCGCCGCGCTGAACGCCATAGCCGATCGGCCCCCGCGACGATCTCGCGGGGGCCGACGTGTATCGAACACATGTTCGATAGAGTCCCGGGCATGGAGCAGCGTAGGCACTGGTGGAACGGGAAATGGGGACGCCTCGCCCGGCGTGACGTCTTCCTCCGGGTGGACGGCGACCGCTGGCACGTGGAGCAGCGGGCCGGCGGCGCCGAGGGGGTCTCCCGGTTCTACGAGCACGCCAGCGTGGAGGAGGCCGAGGAGACGGTCCGGGCGCTGCTGGACGGCACCGACACCTGGCGCGAGCTGTCCCCCCGCCCGCCGGGCGGCTGGGCTCCCTCCGTTTAGCGCCCGCGCGCCCCGGGAACCGCTTCTGCATGAGCCAGCAGCAGGACACCGTCTCCCGGGTCACCACCGGCATGCGGGTGGTCGACTCCGCAGGCGTCGAGGTGGGCACAGTCGATCTTGTGCAGCGCGGCGACCCGGCCGCGGTGACGGTGCAGGCGCCCGCCCCGGTCGACCCGGGCAGCAGCCTGGACGAGCTGATCGAGTCCGCGGCGGCCGAGGAGCCGGACGTACCGGCCGACCTGGCCGCCCGGCTGCTGCGCGACGGCTACCTCAAGGTCTCCACCGAGCTGGTCCGCACCGGCGCGGTCTACGTGCTGGCCGATCGGATCGCCGCGGTGGGCGACGGCGCGGTACGCCTCACCGTCCCGGTCACGGAGCTACCCGCCGAGGAGTGAGCCCGGCAGAGGTGATGCTTTTGTCACCCACGGTAATCAATGATCAATGCAAGTTGCTCGAAAAGGCGCTCACCAATCCGCTTGCACAGAGTTCTAATGGCGTGACTTTGCGCGCTAATCGCAGATGAATGCCTTGATCATTGATCTTCAAAAATATTGCGCGCGCTCACGTATCTACATCGACCCTCCGCCACGGATAGTTATTTGGCGAACCAAGGGGTCGAGGGGGAACGATGAACGAAGCGCTGGCGGAACCGCTCACCGGATACCAGGTGGTGGCCGTGGCTGCAGCAGTCGCCGGAGTGGTCGCCGGCCTGGTGCGAGCCTGTGTGGCATACCGGGCCCGGATAAACGAGGAACGCGAGGCGACGACACGCACCACAGCCCGGGTGACATGGCTGATTCGGCTCGCGGAGGCCGACCATGACGTCGTGCGGATCGTGGAACGCGACCGCGACGGGCATCGAGAGGTCGAGCTGGGCGGACGCAGCGCGTCGAAGCCCGAGGCCGTCGAGGAGGCGGCGTGACCGACATCAAGGGCACGGCCGCTCTGACACCGGGCCCCGCCGACAGCGACGCTCTGCGCGAGGCGGAGGCAGCAGGGCCTGATCAAGTTCCGTAGACGTCGGAATCGTTGGTGATGCCCAGGATGGGCAGTGCTCGTTGGGGTTCGTCGCGGATCGCTCGGGTGGTCTTGGCGATGTTGTCGGCTCCGAGGGTTTTCAGCACGCCGATGGCGAGGTTACGCAGCGTTGCCATGGCCCGGGGTGCGGTTCCGGCGTGGACGGTGGAGGCGTCCTCGGCGAAGGTGACATCCCTGATGTGGTGTGAGGAGTTTTCCACTGCCCAGTGCCCGCGGATCGCGGTGGCCAGGTCGGCTGGGCTGGCC
>NZ_KB895876.1:0-22085 GCF_000374985.1 Micromonospora sp. CNB394
TGGGTATCGCGGCGGTCAACGGCCCGGCCGCTGTGGTGGTGTCGGGTGTCGTCGAGGCCCTGGCCGAGGTGGAGCGGGTCTGGCGTGAGCGGGGGGTGCGTACGCGCCGGCTGGCGGTGAGCCACGCGTTCCACAGTCCGTTGATGGAGCCGATGCTGGCCGAGTTCCGTACGGTCCTGGACGGGTTGGTGTTCTCCGCGCCGCTGCTGCCGGTCGTGTCGAACGTGACGGGGGCCCTGGCTGGTGACGAGATCCGTACCCCGGAGTACTGGGTGCGGCATGTGCGGGAGGCGGTGCGTTTCGCCGATGGGGTGACGGCGCTGCGCGGGGTGGGTGTGGACACGTTCCTGGAGGTCGGCCCGCAGAGCGTGCTGACTGCGATGGCCGCCGACGTGCTGCCCGGCGACGACGGTGTGCTGGCCGTGGCGGTGCAGCGTCGGGACCGGCCGGAGGCGCAGGCGTTGCTGCACGCCTTGGCGGAGCTGCACGTGCACGGCGTGCCGGTGACCTGGGCGCAGTGGTTCGTCGAAACCGGCGCGCGGCGGGTGGACCTGCCCACGTACGCGTTCCAGCACCAGCGCTACTGGCCCGAGGACACGGCCGAGAAGCGGGCCGCCCCGGACGGCGGCGACGTCGAGTTCTGGACCGCCGTCGAGCGTGGCGACCTGGCCGCCCTCGCCGCCGAACTCGGCGACGACCCCGCCGCCCTGGACACGCTCGGCCCGGCCCTGCCGGTCCTCTCGCGCTGGCGTCGGCACCGGTCCGGGGCCACCACGCTGGACGGGTGGTCGTACCGGATCGGGTGGGAGCCGGTCCGGCCGAACCCGAAGACCAGGCTGTCCGGGCGGTGGCTGATCGTCACCGTCGACAGCGGCGCCGACGCGGGCGTGGCGAAGACCCTCACCCAGGCCGGTGCCCGGGTGGGCACGCTCACGTTGTCGTCCACCCTCGACCGCGCCGACCTGGGCGAGCGGCTGCGCCGGATCAGCGGGGACGGCTGGGCCGGGGTGCTCTGCGTCCTGCCCCGCCAGGACCGGCCCCCGGCGCACACGCCGGTGTTGCCCGCTGGCACGGCCGCCCTGCTCACCCTCGTCCGGGCGCTCACCGACACCGGCCTGGCCGGACGGGTGTGGGCGCTCACTCGGACCGCGATGCCCGTCACGGCCGGCGAACGGGTCGACGACGTCTGGGCGGCCCTGGCCTGGGGCCTGGGCCGGGTCGTCGCCCTCGAACAGCCGGACCGCTGGGGCGGACTGGTCGACCTGCCCGCCCGCGCCGACCGCGGCGCCCGCGCCGGGCTCGTCGCGGTCCTCGCCGACGGCACCCTGGACCAGGTGGCCGTCCGGCGCAGCGGCATCTTCGGCCGGCGGCTGGTGCCGGCCGTGCCGCCCGTGGGTGCGGGTTGGCGGCCTGCCGGGACGGTGCTGGTGACCGGTGGTACGGGTGCGTTGGGTCGGCATGTGGCGCGCTGGTTGCTGGCGAACGGGGCCGGTGAGGTGGTGCTGGCTTCGCGGCGGGGTCCGGGGGCGCCGGGTGCGGCGGGGTTGGTGGCCGAGTTGGGTGCGGTGCGGGTGGTGGCGTGTGACGTCACCGACCGGGTGGCGGTCGAGGCTCTGGTCTCCGGGCTGCCGGAGCTGACCGCCGTCGTGCACACCGCCGGGACGTCCGGCGGCACCACCCCGGCGTACGAGGTGACCGACGGCGAGCTGTCGGACACCCTGGCCGGCAAGGTGCTCGGCGCCCTGCACCTCGACGCCGCCTGCCGGGGTCGCGACCTCGACGCGTTCGTGGTCTTCTCCTCGGTCGCCGGTGTCTGGGGCGGCGGCGGGCAGGCCGGCTATGCGGCCGGCAACGCCCTGCTCGACACCCTCGTCGCCGCCCGCCGGGCGAAGGGCCTGCCCGCCACCGCGCTGGCGTACGGCCCGTGGGCGGAGGACGGCATGGCCGCCGGGGAGACCGCCGACGGCCTGCGCCGCCGCGGGTTCAACCCGCTCGCGCCCGACGCCGCCGTCGCGGCACTCGGCCGCTGGGTGAACGCCCCCGAGGCGGCCCCGGTGATCGTGGACGTCGACTGGTCCCGGTTCGTCACGGCGTTCACCGCCGCACGGCCGAGCCACCTCTTCGACCGGGTCGCCCCCGCCGTCGCCGAGGAGCCGCAGCGGCCGGAGAGCGCCGCCGCCACCGACGGGCTGCGCAACCGGCTCGCCACGCTGCCGGCGACCGGCCAGGAGGCGCTGCTGGTCGACCTCGTCCGCGCGGAGGCGGCGGCCGTGCTCGGCCACCCCACCACCGACCAGGTGCCGGCCGGCCGGGCGTTCCGGGAACTGGGCTTCGACTCCCTCGCCGCCGTGCAACTGCGGGACCGGCTGGGCCGGGTCACCGGCCTGGCCCTGCCGTCGACAGTGGTCTTCGACCACCCGTCGGCGGCGGAACTGGCCCGCTTCCTGCGTACCGAAATCGTCATCGGCGCGGACGGCGGCCCGGTCACCGGCGGCGTGGCCTCTGCCCGGCCGGCGGCCGACGAGCCGATCGCGATCGTCTCCATGGCCTGCCGCTTCCCGGGCGGGGTGTCGTCGCCGCAGGAGCTGTGGCGCCTGCTGGCCGAGGGGGTGGACGCGGTCACGCCGATGCCGACCGACCGGGGCTGGGACCTCGACGGCCTGTTCGACAGCGACCCGGAGCGGATCGGCACCAGCTACACCCGCAGCGGCGGCTTCCTGCACGACGTCGTCGGCTTCGACGCGGCGTTCTTCGGGATCAACCCGCGCGAGGCCCTCGCCATGGACCCGCAGCAGCGGCTGCTGCTGCACACCACCTGGGAGGTCTTCGAACGCGCCGGCATCGACCCGTACCGGGTACGCGGCTCCGCCACCGGCGTCTTCATGGGCACCAACGGGCAGGACTACGCCACGCTGCTGCTGGGCGCCCGCTCGCAGGTGGAGGGCTACCAGGCGACCGGCAACGGCGCGTCGGTGGTCTCGGGCCGCCTGGCGTACTCGTTCGGGCTGCACGGCCCGGCGGTCACCGTCGACACGGCCTGCTCGTCGTCGCTGGTGGCGCTGCACCTGGCCGCGCAGGCGCTGCGTAGCGGCGAGTGCGACCTCGCCCTCGCCGGCGGCGTGACGGTGATGTCGACCCCGGGCGCGTTCCTGGAGTTCTCCCGGCAGCGCGGTCTCGCGGCCGACGGGCGGGTCAAGGCGTTCGCCGAGGCCGCCGACGGCACGGGCTGGGGCGAGGGCGTCGGCGTCCTGCTGCTCCAGCGGCTCTCCGACGCCCAGCGCGACGGCAACCGGATCCTCGCCGTCGTACGGGGAAGCGCCGTCAATCAGGACGGCGCGAGCAACGGCCTCACCGCCCCGAACGGGCCCGCCCAGCAGCGGGTCATCCGGCACGCGCTGGACAACGCCGGCCTCACTCCTGCCGACGTGGACGTCGTCGAGGCGCACGGCACCGGCACCACCCTCGGCGACCCGATCGAGGCGCAGGCACTGCTGGCCACGTACGGCAGGGACCGGACCGCCGAGCGGCCGCTGTGGCTCGGGTCGGTGAAGTCGAACATCGGTCACACCCAGGCCGCGGCGGGCGCGGCGAGCCTGATGAAGATGGTGCTGGCCCTGCAACACGGGGTGCTGCCGAAGACCCTGCACGTCGACGCGCCGACCCCGCACGTCGACTGGTCCTCCGGCACGCTGGCGCTGCTCACCGAGGCACGACCGTGGGCCGCGACGGACGGGCCCCGCCGGGCCGGCGTCTCCTCGTTCGGCATCAGCGGCACCAACGCCCACGTGATCATCGAGGAGGCCCCGGAGCCGGTCGGCGCCGCCGACACCGCAGCGTTCGAAGCGACCGTGGGGCATGGCGAAGCGCGACTCGACCACCGCGCCGTGGCCCTGCCGTGGCCGGTCTCCGCCGCCGATCCGTCCGCGCTGCGCGAGCAGGCCGGGAGGCTGGCTGACCGCGTCGCGATCGGCGACGACCCGCCCGGCCTGGTCGCCTGGGCGCTCGCCGACGGCCGCGCCCACCTCGGCCGGCGGGCCACCGTGATCGCCGCCGACCGGGAGACCCGGCTGGCCGCGCTGCGCGCCCTGGCCGCCGGGGAGGAGCACCCCGCGGTGGTCACCGCCCGGCGACGCGCCGGCGGCCTCGCCGTCCAGTTCTCCGGTCAGGGCGCCCAGCGCCCCGGCGCCGGCCGCCAGTTGTACGACACGTTCCCCGTCTTCGCGGCGGCCCTCGACGAGGTCTGCGCGGCCCTGGACCACCAGCTGCCGCAGCCGCTGAAGCCGGTGCTGTTCGCGGCCGAGGGCAGCACCGAGGCGGCGCTGCTCGACGAGACGGTCTTCACCCAGGCGGGTCTGTTCGCGCTGGAGGTGGCCCTGTTCCGGCTGGTCGAGTCGTTCGGGGTGGTGCCCGGGCACGTCGCCGGGCACTCCATCGGCGAGATCACCGCCGCGCACGTCGCCGGCGTGCTGTCCCTCGCCGACGCCGCCACGCTGGTGGCCGCCCGGGGAAGGCTCATGCAGGCCCTGCCCGCCGGGGGCGGGATGCTCGCCGTCGCCGCCGACGAGGCGGCCGTCGTCGAGTCCCTGGCCGGGCTGGGTGACCGGGTCGGCGTCGCCGCCGTCAACGGCCCCACCGCCGTGGTGCTCGCCGGGGCCGTCGACGCCCTCGACGGGCTGGAGCGGCTCTGGCGGGAACGCGGGGTTCGCACCCGCCGGCTGCGGGTCGGCCACGCGTTCCACAGCCCGCTGATGGAGCCGGTCCTGGCCGAGTTCCGGACCGTCCTCGACGGCCTGGCGTTCGCCGCGCCGCTGCTGCCGATCGTGTCGAACCTGACCGGGCGGCTCGCCGAGCCCGACGAGATCCGTACGCCCGACTACTGGGTGCGCCACGTCCGCGAGGCCGTCCGGTACGCCGACGGGATCGCCGCGCTGCGCGACGCGGGCGTGGACACCTTCCTGGAGCTCGGACCGCAGGCGGTGCTGACGGCGATGGTCGCCGGCCTGCTGCCCGGCGACGAGGACGGCACTGCCGTGGCGGCGCTGCGCGTCGGCGCCGGCGAGCCGGCCGCCCTGCTCGCCGCGCTGGCCGTCGTGGACGGCACCGGGCGGGACGTCGACTGGGCGGCGGTGCTCGCCGCGCTGGCCGGCCCACGCCCGGATCCCCGCCTGCTGCCCGAGCTGCCGACGTACGCGTTCCGTCCGCAGCGCTACTGGCCGACCCTCGACACGTTGCCGACACCGGCCGCCGACCCGGTCGACGACGCGTTCTGGCGGGCCGTCACCGACGGCGACCTGGGCCGCCTCGGCCTCGACCCGGACCAGCCGATGCGCGAGCTGCTGCCGGAACTGGAGTCGTGGCGGCGTCGCCAGCAGCTCGACGGCACCCTGGCCGGTTGGCGGTACCGGGTCACCTGGGAACGCCGGGCGCTGACCGGCGCCGACCCGGGCACGTGGCTGGTGGTGGCTCCGCCGCACCGGGTCACCGACCGGGTGCTCGCCGCCCTCACGGCCGGCGCCGCGGCGGTGCACCTGCTGACCGTCGACCCGGCCACCGTCACCCGCGACGGTCTGGCCGCCGACCTCGACCGGCTCGCCGCCGCGCACCAGCCGACGGCACTGCTGTCCCTGCTGGCGTTGGACGAGGCGCCGCACCCGGAGCAGACCGCACTGCCGACCGGCCTGGCGGCGAACCTGCTGCTGGTGCAGGCGCACGCCGGCCGCTCCGGCCCGGCCGTGCCGCTGTGGCTGGCCACCACCGGCGCCGTCGCGGTCGACGGGGAAGCGGTCGCGCACCCGACGCAGGCCACCACGTGGGGCCTCGGCCTCGTCGCCGCGCTGGAGCACCCCCGGCACGTCGGCGGAGTCGTCGACCTGCCGGCGGGCCCGGCCGAGGCGGCGTACGCGGTCCTGGTCGGGGCGCTAACCAACGTCGACGGCGAGGACCAGCTCGCCGTCCGGGAGGCGGGCGTGCACACCCGGCGGCTGGTCCGCGACACCGGGCTGCCGGCGGCGGGCGACGGCTACCGGCCGAACGGCACCGTCCTGCTCACCGGCGGGACCGGCGCCCTCGCCCGGCACACCATCGACTGGCTGGGCCGCCACGGCGCCGAGGTGCTCCCGCTGGCCGAGCCGGCCACCGGCAAGCTCGGCGACCTGCTGGAGCAGCTCGCCGCCGAGGAACGGTCGGTGACCGCGCTCGTGCACGTCCCGGCCGAGACCGGCTCGGTGCCGCTCGCCGAGCTGACCCTCGCCGGCCTGGCCGCCGACCTGGCCGCCACCGTCGGCGACGTCCCCAGGTACGCCGACGAGCTGGCGCACCGCCCGCTTGACGCGTTCGTGCTGTGCACCTCGACCACGGGGGTGTGGGGAGCGGGCGGACGGGCCGGCCAGTCCGCCGGCGATGCGCTGCTGCACGCGCTCGCCGCGAACCGGCGGCACGGGGGACTGGCGGCCACCGCCGTGGCGTGGGGCCCGTGGAGCGACGACCCCGAGTCGCCCGAGCAGGCGCATCTGCGCCGGCGGGGCCTGCCGGGGTTGCCCCCGGAGCTGGCCCTCGAGGCGTTCGGGCAGGCGCTGCGGGCGGAGGCGGGGCTGATCGTCGCCGACGTGCGCTGGGACCGGTTCGTGCCGACGTTCGCGTCGATGCGGCCGTGCCCGCTGCTGACGGGGGTTCCGGAGGCGGACGCGGCGATGCCCGCCGACGACGAGCGCCAGCCGGCGGACGACGAGGCGGCGACCGCGCTGCGGGAGCGGCTGCGGCCGCTGAGCCCCGCCGAACGCGAAGACGTCCTCGTCGATCTCGTGGGCGGCCTGGCGGCGACCGTGCTCGGCCACGGCCGGGACGCGGGGCTGGAGCCCGACCGGGCGTTCCGCGAGGTCGGGTTCGACTCGATGACGGCCGTGGAGCTGCGCAACCGGCTCCGCGCCGCCACCGGCGTCCAGCTGCCCGCCGCCGTGGTGTTCGACTACCCCACGCCGGCGGCCCTCGCCCGGCACCTGCGCGACCGGCTCGCGGAGGACGGCGCCGCCGCGGCGGCCCCGCTGCTCGCCGAGCTGGAACGGCTCGACGGTGTCTTCGCGGCCGACGCGCCGGACCGGCTGACCCGGCAGAAGCTGCTGGTGCAGCTGCAGGCGTTCGTCGCCCGGTGGGGCGACGACCGTGGTCCCGTCGAGGAGAAATCGGCCACGCACACCCTCGACGACGCCACCGATGCCGAGATCTTCGATTTCATCCACCGCGAGCTGGGTGGCCCCGGCGGCAATTTGCCGAGGATCTAGAAATGGTGTCGTACGACAGTTGTCGACGGTCGTGACACGCTGGGCCGGGCGGGTCCGCGCACCCGCCCGGCCGCATCCCGCGAGGGCGGTGCGCCGCACCGCTCGCGGGGCGGGTCGGCCCAGCCTGCGCCCCCGCCACCTAGGGGCACCCGTAGGGGCACGCTAGGGGTTGTGACCGCCGTCCGGCGACAATTACCTTTCGTCCGGCGCGTAAGACCTGGTGGGGGCTGAAACGCCAATTTGTCTGGCAATTCGTGGTCGGCTGAATGGGTTTGGATCTTCGCGGCTTGTGGCGTCCGTGGACGGTATTGGGTCGCTGTTTCTCTCCGACCCGAAGAGGTGGCGTCAATGGCGACTGAAGATACGCTCCGCGAGTACCTGAAATGGGTGACGGCGGACCTTCACCAGACCCGGAGGAAGCTCGGCGAGCTTGAGGCGGCCAACCGCGAGCCGATCGCCATCGTCGGCATGGCCTGCCGCTTCCCCGGCGGGGTGGCCTCGCCCGAGGAACTGTGGGAACTCGTCGACTCCCGCCGCGACGCCTGCTCCGCGTTCCCCACCGACCGCGGCTGGGACCTGGCGCGGCTGTTCCACCCGGACCCCGACCACCCCGGCACGTCGTACGTGGCCGAGGGCGGCTTCGTCGACTCCGCCACCGAGTTCGACGCCGCGTTCTTCGGCATCTCGCCGCGCGAGGCGCTGGCCATGGACCCCCAGCAGCGGCTGCTGCTGGAGACGTCGTGGGAGGCGTTCGAGCACGCCGGCATCGACCCCTCGACGCTGCGCGGCCACCAGGTCGGGGTGTTCGCCAGCACCACCGGCCAGGACTATGTGGGGCTGCTCCAGCAGCCGCCGCCCGGCACCGAGGGCTACCTCCTCACCGGCACCGCGGCCAGCGTCGTGTCCGGCCGGATCTCGTACGCGCTCGGCATCGAGGGCCCCGCCGTCACCGTCGACACCGCCTGCTCGTCGTCGCTTGTCGCGCTGCACCTGGCCTGCCAGGCGCTGCGGCAGGGCGAGTGCACCCTGGCACTGGCCGGCGGGGCCACCGTCATGTCCACCCCGTCCGCCTTCATCGGCTTCAGCCGCCAGCGCGGCCTGGCCATGGACGGCCGGGTCAAGTCGTTCGCCGCCGCCGCCGACGGCACCGCCTGGGGCGAGGGAGCCGGACTGCTGCTCGTCGAGCGGCTCTCCGACGCCCGCCGCAACGGCCACCCCGTCCTCGCGGTCGTACGCGGCAGCGCGGTCAACCAGGACGGCGCGAGCAACGGGCTGACCGCCCCCAACGGCCCGTCCCAGCAGCGGGTCGTGCTCCAGGCGCTGGCCAGCGCCCGGCTCGCGCCCGAGCAGGTCGACGTGGTGGAGGCGCACGGCACCGGCACCACCCTCGGTGACCCGATCGAGGCGCAGGCGCTGCTGTCGACGTACGGGCAGGGCCGTCCGGCCGGCCGGCCGCTCTGGCTCGGCTCGGTGAAGTCGAACATCGGCCACACCCAGGCCGCCGCCGGCGTGGCCGGCGTGATCAAGATGGTGATGGCGTTGCGGCACGACACCGTGCCCGCCACCCTGCACGTCGACGAGCCGACGCCCAACGTGGACTGGACGGCCGGCGCGGTGTCGCTGGCGACCGAGCCGCAGCCGTGGCCCGCCGGGGAACAGCCCCGCCGCGCGGGCATCTCCTCCTTCGGCATGAGCGGCACCAACGCCCACGTGATCATCGAGGAGGCGCCCGCCGCCGACCCGGCCCCGGCGGACGCCCCGGACGGCCCCGCCGCCGCGACCGACCCGGTCACCGTGCCCGGCACCGCCCCGGTCGACGGTGCCGGCCTCGTGCCGGTGCTGGTCTCCGCCCGCGACGCCGCGTCCCTGACCGCTCAGGCCACCCGCTGGGCCGACTGGCTCGACGAGCGTTCCGAGCTGCGGCTGACCGATGTCGGCTGGTCGTCGGCGAGCACCCGGGCCGGCCTCGAACACCGTGCCGTGCTGCTCGCCGGCGACCGCGCCGACCTGACCGTCGCCCTGCGCGCGCTGGCCGCGGGCGGCGACGCCCCGGGCCTGGTCACCGGTGCGGGCCCGCGCGGCGGCAAGCTCGCGTTCCTCTTCTCCGGCCAGGGCGCGCAGCGCAGCGGCATGGGCCGCGAGCTGGCCGCCGCGTTCCCCGTCTTCGACCGGGCGCTGGCCGAGGTCTGCGCCGAGTTGGAGCGGCACCTGCCCCGCCCGCTCGCCCCGGTGCTCTTCGCGCCCGAGGGCGACGAGGCCGGCGCGCTGCTCAACCAGACCCTCTACACCCAGGCCGGCCTGTTCGCCGTCGAGGTCGCGCTGTTCCGGCTCCTGGAGAGCTGGGGGATCGTCCCGGACGTGCTGCTCGGCCACTCGATCGGCGAGCTCTCCGCCGCGCACGCGGCCGGTGTGCTGTCGCTTCCCGACGCCGCCACACTGGTGGCCGCCAGGGGCCGGCTGATGCAGGCCCTGCCGGCCGGCGGTGCGATGCTGGCCGTCCAGCTCCCCGCCGACGCCGTCCGGGCCGCCCTGGCCGGCGTCGAGGACGCCGTCGCCGTCGCCGCCGTCAACGGGCCCACCGCCGTCGTCGTCTCCGGCGCCGCAGTCGTCGTCGAGGAACTCGAACGCCGCTGGGCCGACCAGGGGGTACGTACCAGGCCGCTGCGGGTCAGCCACGCCTTCCACAGCCCGCTGATGGAACCGATGCTCGCCGAGTTCGCCGCCGTGGTGCGCCGGCTGGAGCTGCACCCGCCGGCGCTGCCGATCGTGTCGAACCGGACCGGCGCCGTCGCCGACGCCGACGAGATCCGCACCGCCGAGTACTGGGTGCGGCACGTGCGGGAGGCGGTCCGCTTCGCCGACGGCGTCGAGCAGCTGCGGGCCCTGGGTGTGCGTACGTTCCTGGAGGTCGGCCCCAGCGGGGTGCTCACCGCGCTGGCCCGCGACGTCCTGGCCGACGACGAGACCGCCGCCGTGGCGCTGCTGCGCCGCGACCGCCCCGAGCCCACGTCGGCGCTGACCGCCCTCGCCGAGCTGCACGTCGGCGGGGTGGAGGTCGCCTGGACGCGGCTGTACGCGGGCGCCGAGACCGCGCGGGTGCCGCTGCCCGGGTACGCTTTCCGCCGCCAGCGCTTCTGGCCCGAGCCGCCGCCCGCCGGCCCCGACACCGCCTCCGCCGACGGCGACGACGAGCTCTGGGCCGCCCTGGAGCAGGCCGACGTCGACACGCTGCGCGGCGAGCTGGGCGACGACGACGAGCAGGTGCGGGCGCTGCTGCCTGCCCTGCCCGTGCTGTCCTCCTGGCGCCGGTCCCGGCGGGAACGCTCCCTCGTGGACGGCTGGTCGTACCAGGTGAGCTGGCAGCCCGTGCCGGTCGGGGACGGCGACGCCCCGGCGGGCCGCTGGCTGGTCGTGCTGCCCGCGCAGGACGCGCCGGCGTGGGCCGACGGCCTGGCCGGGCTCTTCGGCGACGCCGAGCCGCTTGTGCTGCGCGTCGGCGCCGCGGACCTGGACCGCGCGGCGCTCGCCGCCCGGATCCGGGTGCTGACCGGCGGCCGCGGTGTCGACGGCGTGCTCGCCGTCGTCGCCGGCCAGGACCGGCTGCTGCCCGAGCACCCCGGTGTGACCCTCGCCGCCGCCGGCACCCTCGCCCTCGTCCAGGCGATGACCGATTTGGACCTGGTGGCGCCGCTGTGGTGCGTCACCAGCGGCGCGGTGGCGGCGGCCCCGGGCGACCGGGTCACGCACCCGCTGCAGACCGAGGTCTGGGGCCTCGGCCGCGCGGCGGCTGTCGAGCAACCGCACCGCTGGGGCGGCCTGGTCGACCTGCCGGCCACCGTCGACGCCACCACCACCCGGCGGCTCGCCGCCGTGCTGGCCGGCCACGGCGGCGAGGACCAGGTGGCCGTGCGCCCCGGCGGCACCTGGGCCCGGAGGCTCACCCCGGCCCCGCCGCCGACCGACGAGAACCCGGCCGGTGACTGGTGGTCCGGCGCCGTCCTGGTCACCGGCGGCACCGGCGCCCTCGGCGGCCACGTCACCCGCTGGCTGCTCGACCGGGGCGCCGGACGGGTGGTCCTGGCCAGCCGCCGGGGCGCCGCCGCCCCCGCCGTGGCGGACCTGCTCGACCGGTACGGCGCCGACGGGCGGGTCACCGCCGCCACCTGCGACGTCACCGACCGGCGGTCCGTGGCGGACCTGGTCGGCTCGCTGCCCGACCTGACGGCGGTCGTGCACGCCGCCGGCACCGACCAGCTCACCCCGATCACCGACACCACCCTCGACGAGTTCTCCCACGTCGTCGCGGGCAAGGTGCTCGGCGCCCTGCACCTCGACGCCTGCCTCGCCGAGCGTGACCTCGCCGCGTTCGTCATGTTCTCCTCCATCTCCGGCGTGTGGGGCAGCGCCGGGCAGTGCGCGTACGGCGCCGGCAACTCCCTGCTGGACGCCCTGGCGGTCAACCGGCGCGACCGGGGCCGGCCGGCCACCGCCGTGTCCTGGACGGCCTGGGGCGGCGCGCACGGCATGGCCGCCGAGAACGTCGCCACCGAGCAGCTCAACCGGATGGGCCTGCCGCCCGTCGACCCGGAGAAGGCGCTCGTCGCCCTCGACCGGGCGCTGCGGCGGCCCACGCCCTGCGTGACCGTCGCCGACGTCGACTGGAGCCGGTTCCACCCCGCGTTCACGGTGGCCCGGCCCAGCCCGTTCCTCGGCGACCTGCCGCAGGTGCGGGCGCTCGTCGCGCAGGAGGAGGCCGCCGCGCCGACGGACGGGGTCGCGGCGCCGCTGCGCCACCTCGCGGCTCTCCCGGCGGCGGAGCAGGAGCGGGAGCTGCTGCGGCTGGTCAACGAGCAGACCGCGGCGGTGCTGGGCCATGCCACCCCCGACGAGCTGCGCGGGCGCCCGTTCAAGGACCTCGGCTTCGACTCGCTGACCGCCGTGGACTTCCGGGGGCGGCTGAACGCGGCCACCGGCCTGCGGCTGCCCACCACGCTGGTCTTCGACTACCCGACCCCCGCCGAGCTGGCCGCGCACCTGCGCGAGCTGGTCTCCGGCGCCGCCCCGGCCGACGCCCCGCAGGCCGTCGTCGTCGACGCCGACGAGCCCGTCGCGATCGTCGGCATGGCCTGCCGCTACCCCGGGGGCGTCGACGGGCCGGAGGCGTTCTGGCGGCTGGTCGCCGACGGCGTGGACGCCATCTCGCCGTTCCCCACCGACCGGGGCTGGGAGATCCCCGAGCCGGCCGAGGGGACGCACCCGCCGGCGGGCGGCTTCCTCCACGACGTGGCGGACTTCGACCCCGCGTTCTTCGAGATCTCGCCCCGCGAGGCCCTCGCCATGGACCCACAGCAGCGGCTCACCCTGGAGACGTCCTGGGAGGCGCTGGAGCGGGCCGGGGTGGATCCGGCGTCGCTGCGGGGCACCCGTACGGGCGTCTTCGTGGGTGCCTCCACCTCCGGCTACGGCACGGGGCTGACCGAGGTCCCCGAGGGCGTCGAGGGCTATCTGATGACGGGTGCCGCGCACAGCGTCATCTCCGGCCGGGTCGCGTACGCCCTCGGGCTGGAGGGCCCCGCCGTCACCGTCGACACGGCCTGCTCCTCGTCCCTGGTGGCGCTGCACCTCGCCGGCGCGGCGCTGCGGCGCGGCGAGTGCGACCTGGCGCTGGCCGGCGGCGTGGCCGTGATGGCCACCCCGACGGCGTTCCAGGAGTTCTCCCGCCAGGGCGGACTCGCCTCCGACGGGCGGTGCAAGTCCTTCGCCGCGACGGCGGACGGCACCGGCTGGTCCGAGGGCGTCGGCATGCTGCTCGTGCAGCGGCTCTCCGACGCCCGGCGGCAGGGCCGCCGTGTCCTCGCCGTGGTTCGCGGCTCCGCCGTCAACTCCGACGGCGCGTCGAACGGGCTGACCGCCCCCAACGGACCTTCCCAGCAGCGGGTGATCCGGCAGGCGCTGGCCGGCGCCGGGCTGGCGGTCACCGATGTGGACGTCGTCGAGGCGCACGGCACCGGCACCGTCCTCGGTGACCCGATCGAGGCGCAGGCGCTGCTGGCGACGTACGGTCAGGACCGGGGCGACGCCGGCCCGCTGCTGCTGGGCTCGGTCAAGTCGAACATGGGCCACGCGCAGGCCGCCGCCGGTGTGGCCGGCGTGATCAAGATGGTGCTGGCGATGCGGGAGGGCACCGTACCGGCGACGCTGCACGTGGACGAGCCGTCGCCACACATCGACTGGTCGGCCGGCGACGTGGAGCTGGTGACCCGGTCCCGGCCGTGGCCGGCCGCCGACCGGCCCCGCCGCGCGGCGGTCTCCTCGTTCGGCATCTCCGGCACGAACGCCCACGTGGTCGTCGAGCTGCCCGCCGACGCGCCCGCCGACGCCGAGGCGGCCGACGCGCCGATGCCGCCGGCAGCCGCTGCGGCGGGGGAGCGTGCCGCCGGGCTGCTCACCGCCGACGTGGTGGCCTGGCCCGTCTCGGCCCGCTCCACCTCGGCCCTGGCCGCGCAGGCGTCCCGGCTGGCCCGGCACGTGCGCGCGCACCCCGGCCTCGCCCCGGCGGCGGTCGGCTGGTCGCTCGCCGCGACCCGCTCGGCGTTCGACCGGCGTGCCGCCGTGCTCGGCGCGACCTCCGGTGAGCTGCTGGCCGGCCTGGACGCGCTCGCCGCCGGCACCCCGGCCGGCAACGTCGTGACCGGGACCGTCGCCAACCACGGCGCCGGACCGGTGTTCGTCTTTCCGGGCGCCGCCCCGGCGGGCGCGGTGGCCGCACTGGTGGGCCGCTGCCCGGTCTTCGACGACACCCTCGCCGAGTGCCGGCAGGCCCTCGCGCCCTGGGTCGACGTCGATCCGGCCGCACTGCTCACCGGCGCGGACGCTGCCTGGGCCGACCGGCCGGAGCTGGCCCGGCCCGTCCGGTTCGCCGTCGGCGTGGCGCTCGCGGCCGTCTGGCGGCACGCCGGTGTCACCCCCGCCGCTGTCGTCGGCACCGGCGACGGCGAGGTCGTGGCCGCGTACGTGGCGGGCCTGCTGTCCCTGCCCGATGCCGCCCGTACGGTGGCGATGCGGGCCCGTGCCGCCGCCGGCGGCCTGGACCACGACGGCCTCCGCGCCGCCCTGGCGGGGCTCGCGCCGCAGCCCGGGACCGCCCGGCTGGCCTCCACCGTCACCGGGGACTGGGCCGACGCGGCGGGCCTCGGCGCCGACCACTGGACCGACCCGGCCACCCCCGGCGGCGGGGCCGGGGGGCCGGAGCGGCTCGACGCCGCCCTGCGTGCCGCCGTCGCGGCCGGACACCTGACCTTCGTGGCGGTCTCGCCGGAGCCGGCACTGGCTGCCGGGATCGCCGCCGCGCTCGACGCCGCCGGCACTTCCGGACACGTCCTGGACACCCTCGGCGGCTCGGCCGACGCCGCCACCCGGCTGCTGACCGGTCTCGCCACCGCGCACGCCCTCGGCCTGCCGGTGGAGCACCGCCGGCTGCTGCCCGAGTCCGAACCGGTCGACCTGCCCACGTACGCCTTCGACCGGCACCGCTACTGGCTGGAGCGCACCGGCGCGCACCGCTCCGTCCTGCCCGCCGTGGGCCTCGACGTGGTGGACCACCCGCTGCTCAGCGCGGTGGCCGACCTGCCCGGCGACGAGGGCCTGCTGTGCACCGGCCGGATCACCCTCACCACCCACCCCTGGCTCGCCGACCACGCCGTGCTGGGCACGGTGCTGCTGCCCGGGACGGCACTGGTGGAGCTCGCGTCCTGGACCGGCCGGCAGGCCGGCGCGGCGACCGTCGCCGAGCTGAACCTGGAGGCGCCCCTGGCGATCCCCACCGAGGGAGGAATCGACCTGCGGGTACGCGTCGGCCCGCCGGACGAGACCGGGCACCGGCCCGTCGCCATCCACACCCGGCGCGACGACGACACCGCGGCCGACGGTTCCCGGCCCTGGCATCGGCACGCGTCCGGGCAACTCGCCGACACCGTCGACCCGGACCCCGCGCCGGCCGCCGTGTGGCCGCCGGCCGACGCCGAGCCGATCGCCCTCGACGGGCTCTACGCCCGGCTCGCCACCCAGGGCTACCACTACGGCCCCACCTTCCGGGCGCTGCGTGCCGCCTGGCGCTCGGGCCGGGACATTCTCGCCGAGGTCGCCCTGGACGCCGAAACATCCACCGACACCACGGCGTTCTCGGTGCACCCGGCCCTGATGGACGCGGCGCTGCACGCCATCGGCGCCAGCGCCACGGCCGGCGACCCCGCCGACGGCGCGTCGGGCACCGAGGGCGGCCCCGACATCCGCCCGGGCCTGCCGTTCACCTGGTCGGGCGTCACCATCCGGCCCACCCGGGCCCGCGAGCTGCGGATCCGGCTGCGCGCCACCGACGCCGGTTCCGTGGCCCTGACCGTCACCGACACGGGCGCGACCCCGGTCGCCTCCGTCGACGGACTGGTCCTGCGGCCCATCTCCGGCGAGCAGCTCAGCGCCGCCCGCCGCTCCGCCAGCCGGTCCCTGCACCGCCTCGACTGGGTCGCCCCCACCACCGGCCGCGCGGACACCGCCTCCCGGCTGGTCGTTCTCGGCGCCGACTGGCCCGGTGCCGACCGGCACCCGGACCTGTCGACGCTGGTCGCCGACGTGCGCGCCGGTGCCGCCGCGCCCGACGCGGTGGTGGTGACCTGTGCCGGAGCCGCCGCCGACGAGCCGCACCCGGCCGCCCAGGCGCACCGGGTCGCCCACCGGATGCTCGCACTGGCCCAGCAGTGGCTCGCCGAGGAGACCCTGACCGCCGCCCGGCTGGTGGTGGTCACCCGGGGCGCCGTCCGGGTCGACCCGGACGAACGGATCGCCGACGTGCCGGCCGCCACCGCCTGGGGCCTGCTGCGCTCCGCCCAGTCGGAGAACCCCGACCGGATCGTGCTCCTCGACGTCGACGTCGACGCCCCGGCCGCCGCGCTGCTGCCGGCCGCCCTCGCCACGGGCGAACCCCAGCTCGCTGTACGCGCAGGCCAGCTCCGGGTGCCCCGGCTGACCCGTCTCGGGCCGCCCCCGGCCGAGGCGTCCGGCCCCGACCTGGCCGCCGGCACCGTCCTGGTGACCGGGGCGACCGGCCTGCTCGGGCGGCTCGTGGCACGCCGGCTCGTCAGCCGGCACGGCGTACGGCACCTGCTGCTGGTCAGCCGCAGCGGGGCGGACGCCCCGGACGTCGCCGCGCTGGTCGACGAGCTGGCCGGACTGGGCGCCACCGCCCGGGTGGTCGCCTGCGACGTCACCGACCGCGTCGCGCTCGCCCTGCTGGTCGACCAGCTTCCCGCCGACCTGCCACTGACCGGCGTGGTGCACGCCGCCGGGGTGCTCGACGACGGTGTCCTGCCGGCGCTCACCCCGGAGCGCTTCGACACCGTGCTGCGACCCAAGGTCGACGCGGCCTGGCACCTGCACGAGCTGACCGAGAAGCTGGACCTGGCCGCGTTCGTGCTCTTCTCCTCGGCGGCAGGCCTCTTCGGCGGCCCCGGGCAGGCCAACCACGCGGCGGCGAACTGCTTCCTCGACGCCCTCGCCCAGCACCGGCGCGACCGGGGACTCCCGGCGCTCTCGCTGGCCTGGGGGCCGTGGGTGAACGACACCGGCGACGGGCAGACCGGGCACGTCGACGAGGCCCGGATGAACCGGAGCGGCTTCGTGCCGCTCGGCGCCGAGGAGGGCATGGACCTGTTCAGCGAGGCCCTGCGCTTCGCCGAGCCGGTGGTCGTACCGGTCAACCTGGACCTTGCGTTGATCGGCCGGCACGGGCCGGCGGCGGTGCCGCCGGTGCTGCGGTCGCTGGTGCGGCCGGTGGCGACCGGCGCGGCCCGGGCCGCCGACCGGAACCCGGCCGAGGCGCTGCGGGAGACTCTCGCCGCCACGGCGGAGGCCGACCGCGACCAGGTGCTCTCCGACCTGGTGCGGACCCACGCCGCCGCCGTCCTCGGCTACGCGTCGATCCGCTCGATCGACGCCGAGCGCGGCTTCGTCGAGCTGGGCTTCGACTCGCTGACCGCGGTCGAGTTCCGCAACCGGCTCAACGCGGCCACCGGCCTGCGGCTGCCCTCCACGCTGATCTACGACCGGCCGACCACGGCCGCGCTCGTCGAGTACCTGCGCGGCGCGCTGCTGGCGGAGCGCAGCACGTCCGCGCTGACGGTGCTCGGCGAGCTGAACAAGCTGGAGCACGCCATGCGCGCGGTGTCCACCGGCGACACCGACCGGGCCGCCGTCGGCGCCCGGCTGCGCGAACTGCTCTCCCTGTGGACCTACACCGAGTCCGGTGCGGACTCCGCCGCCGACGAGGGCACCAGCCTCGAGTCGGCCTCCGCCGAGGAGATCTTCAGCCTGCTGGACGAAGAGTTCGGCTCGGCCTGATCCGGCATGTCGCACACCTCGAACCCCGATACGGAGTGGCCCGATGCCCACTGAGGCAGAGTTCCTCGACTACCTCCGGCGTGCCACTGCCGACCTGCGCGACGCGCGCCGGCGGGTACGCGAGGTGGAGGCCAAGGACCGCGAGCCGATGGCCGTCATCGGCATGGCGTGCCGGTTCCCGGGCGGGGTGTCCAGCCCGGCCGAGCTGTGGGACCTCGTCGACCGGGGCGGCGACGGGGTGGGCGACTTCCCGACCGACCGGGGCTGGGACCTGGAGCGGCTCTTCAACGTCGACCCGGACAACCCGGGCACGTCGACCAGCAACCAGGGCGGCTTCCTCTACGACGCGCCGCAGTTCGACCCGGGCTTCTTCGGTATCAGCCCTCGCGAGGCCCTGGCGATGGACCCGCACCAGCGGCTGCTGCTGGAGACCTCCTGGGAGGCGTTCGAGCACGCCGGCATCGACCCGCAGGCGCTGCGTGGCAGCCGGACCGGCGTCTTCGCCGGGGTCATGTACCACGACTACGCGTCGCGGGTGCTGGACCTGCCCGACGGCGTCGAGGGCTACATCGGCACCGGTAACTCCGGCAGCGTGGTGTCCGGCCGGGTGGCGTACACCTTCGGGCTGGAGGGCCCGGCCGTCACTGTGGACACGGCATGCTCGTCGTCGCTGGTCGCCGTGCACCTCGCGACGCAGGCGCTGCGCCAGCGGGACTGCGACTTCGCGCTCGCCGGCGGTGTGACGGTCATGTCCACCCCGGGCACCTTCGCCGACTTCTCCCGCCAGCGGGGCCTGGCCTCCGACGGCCGGTGCAAGTCGTTCGCCGCCGCCGCCGACGGCACCGGCTGGTCCGAGGGCGTCGGCGTGCTGCTCCTGCAACGGCTCTCCGACGCCCGCCGCGACGGCCGGCGCATCCTCGCCGTCGTCCGGGGCAGCGCGGTCAACCAGGACGGTGCCAGCAGCGGACTCACCGCCCCCAACGGCCCGTCGCAGGAGCGGGTGATCCGGCAGGCCCTCGCCAACGGCCGGCTCTCGCCGGCCGACGTCGACGTGGTCGAGGCGCACGGTACCGGCACCACCCTCGGCGACCCCATCGAGGCGCAGGCGCTGCTCGCCACGTACGGGCAGGACCGGGGCGACGGCGGGCCGCTCTGGCTGGGCTCGGTCAAGTCGAACCTGGGTCACACCCAGGCCGCCGCGGGCGCCGCCGGCCTGATCAAGATGATCGAGGCGATCCGCCACCGCACCATGCCCGCCACCCTGCACGTCGACGAGCCGTCCCCGCACATCGACTGGTCCGCCGGGCAGGTGTCGCTGCTGACCGAGGCGCGCGCGTGGTCGGCGACCGACCGGCCGCGCCGGGCCGCCGTGTCGTCCTTCGGCATCAGTGGTACGAACGCGCACGTCATCCTGGAGGAGGCGCCCGTCGACGACGCCCCGTCCACCGACGAGGCACCCTCCGCCGTCGACGCGCCGGTCGCGCTTCCGGTCGCCCCGGTGTTCCTCTCCGCCCGTACGCCCGAGGCGCTCGCCGGGCAGGCCGGCCGCTGGGCCGACCACCTCGCCCGCGTCGACGCCCCACGTCCGGTGGACGTCGCGGTCTCCTCGGTCAGCCGCGCGGGGCTCGAACACCGCGCGGTCGTCCTGGCCGGCGACGCGGACGACCTGCTCGCCGGGCTGCGGGCCCTCGCCGCGGGCGAGCCGACCGGCGCCGTCACCACCGGCGTGTCGGCCCCGCGTGGCCGGGTGGCCTTCCTCTTCTCCGGCCAGGGCGCGCAGCGCGCCGGCATGGGTCGCGAGTTGTACGGGGCGTTCCCGGTGTTCGCCGCCGCTCTCGACGAGGTGTGCGGTCACCTGGATCCGTTGTTGCCGCGTCCGTTGCGGGAGGTGCTGTTCGCTGCGGCGGGCACGCCCGGGGCGGGGTTGCTGGATCAGACGGTGTTCACGCAGGCGGGGTTGTTCGCGGTCGAGGTGGCGCTGTTCCGGTTGGTGGAGTCGTTCGGTGTGGTGCCGGACCTGGTGGCCGGGCACTCCATCGGCGAGATCGCGGCGGCGCACGTGGCGGGTGTGCTGTCCCTGGCTGACGGGTGTGCGCTGGTCGCGGCGCGGGGTCGGCTCATGCAGGCGTTGCCGGCCGGCGGCGGCATGCTCGCCGTGGCCGCCGACGAGGCCGCCGTCGCCGCGTCCCTGGCGGGGCTGTCCGGTCAGCTCGACCTGGCCGCTGTCAACGGCCCCGCCGCCGTGGTGGTCGCGGGCGACGTCGAGGCGCTCGACGAGGTGCAGCGGGTGTGGTCCGAGCGGGGTGTGCAGACCCGCCGCCTGCGGGTGAGCCACGCCTTCCACAGCGCCCGGATGGACCCGATGCTGGCCGAGTTCGCGGCCGTCGCCGAGGGACTGACGTTCCGGCCGCCGACGGTCCCCGTGGTGTCGAACCTGACCGGCCGCGTCGCCGACGCCGACCAGCTCTGCGACCCGGGCTACTGGGTGCGCCACGTACGCGGCACCGTTCGCTTCGCCGACGCCGTCGACTGCCTGCGCGACGAGGAGGTCGACACCTACCTGGAGGTGGGACCGAACGGCGTCCTCACCGCCATGACGCAGAACTGCCTCGCCGAGCGCGCGGAGGACGATCCGGTGCCCCTGCTGGTGCCGGTGTCGCGCCACGACCGGCCTGAGCCGCAGGCCCTCCTGGAGGCCCTCGCGTCGCTGCACGTGCACGGCCGCGCCGTCGGCTGGGCGGGCCTGCTCGACCGGGCCGGCGGCCGGTACGTCGACCTGCCCACGTACGCCTTCCAGCACCAGCGCTACTGGCTGGAGCCGGCGGGCCGCTGGGCGGACGTCTCCGGGGCCGGCCTCGGCGCGGCCGGGCACCCGCTGCTCGGCGCGGCGGTCCGCGTGGCGGGCGAGGACATGGTGGTGCTGACCGGTCGTCTCTCCCTCGCCACCCACGCGTGGCTCGCCGACCATGTCGTCTCGGGCACGGTGATCGTGCCGGGCGCTGCTTTGGTGGAGTTGGCGGTGCGGGCGGGTGACGAGGTGGGTGCGTCGCGGGTGCGGGAGTTGACGGTGGCCGCGCCGTTGGTGTTGCCGCGGGTGGGTGGGGTGCGGGTGCAGGTGCGTGTCGGCGCGGCCGACGGGGCCGGTACCCGGGTTGTGGCGGTGCACTCGCAGGCCGAGGGCGACCCGGAGGCCGACTGGGTCCGGCACGCGGAGGGTGTGCTGGAGCGGGCGACGGCCGACGAGCCGGGCGTGGGGGAGTGGCCCCCGGCCGGCGGGTCCGAGCTGGACGTGACGGGCTGGTATCCGACGCTTGCGGAGCACGGCCTGACGTACGGGCCGGTGTTCCAGGGGCTGCGCCGGGTGTGGAGCACCGGCGACGACGTGTACGCCGAGGTGGTGTTGCCGGACGAGGCGGCGACGGAGGCGGCGCGCTTCGGGGTGCACCCGGCGTTGCTGGACGCGGCCCTGCATCCGATCGGGCTGCTGCCCGGTGGCGAGGGTTCGGGTGGGGCGCGGGTGCCGTTCGCGTTCGAGGGTGTGCAGGTGTATGCCTCGGGTGCGCGGGTGCTGCGGGTGCGGTTGACGCGTACGGGTTCGGCGGTGCGTCTGGTCGCGTGCGACGAGTCGGGCGCGGCCGTGGTGTCGGTGGACACCCTCGCCCTTCGCGAACTGACCGGGGTGTCGTCGTCCTCGGACGCGTTGGCCCGGTCGCTGTTCGAGGTCGCCTGGCAGGCCCAGGAGGTCGCCCCGGCCGGGGACTCCTCCGGGTGGGCCCTGGTCGGCTCGCCCGCCGCCGCCGCCGACCTGCCGGCCGTCGCTGAGCTGCCGGTGTACGCCGACGTCGAGGCGGTCGCCGTGGCGTCGGGTGTGGCGCCGCGCCTGTTGCTGGTGCCGGCTGGTGGCCTGCACCGGGCCCTTCACGTCGACACGGAACCTGCTTCGGTCCCCGGTGAGACGCCCGCCGCCGCCGTCGACGATGGCCCCGAGTCGGTGCGTGCGGCGACCACGGCCGTGCTGGCGACGGTGCGGTCCTGGTTGGCGGCGGACGCGCTGGCGGAGTCGCGGTTGGTGGTGGTGACCCAGGGCGCGGTTGCGGTGGGTGCCGATGACCGGATGACGGACCTGGGCGGTGCGGCGGTGTGGGGTTTGCTGCGTTCGGCGCAGTCGGAGCACCCGGGCCGCATCGTCCTGGCGGACGTCGATCGTGACGTGGATGCCGGGACGTTGGCCGTCCTGGCATCGGTGGCCGACGAGCCGTCGACGCACGGCGGTCAGGTCGCGGTGCGTGCGGGTGGGGTGTTCGTGCCGCGTCTGGTGCGTGCGGTGGCGCCCTCGTCGGCGGACGGTGCCGTGGTGGGTGACGGCGCGGTGCTGGTGACGGGTGGTACGGGCGCGCTGGGCGCGCTGGTGGCGGA
>NZ_KB895877.1:0-21666 GCF_000374985.1 Micromonospora sp. CNB394
GTCGTACCCGTACCGTGCGCCTCCACCACGTCCACGTCCGCCGGGACCAGACGCGCGTTCGCCAGCGCCTGCCGGATCACCCGCTGCTGCGACGGACCATTCGGCGCCGTCAGCCCGTTCGACGCACCATCCTGATTCACCGCGCTGCCCCGCACCACCGCCAGCACACGGTGCCCGTTGCGCTGGGCGTCCGACAGCCGCTCCACGAGCAGCACGCCGACGCCCTCCGACCAGCCGGTCCCGTCGGCCGACGCCGCGAACGACCTACACCGGCCGTCGGCCGACAAGCCACGCTGCCGCGAGAACTCCACGAACGTGCCGGGCGTCGCCATCACCGTCACACCACCGGCCAACGCCAGATCACACTCGCCGGAGCGCAACGCCTGCACCGCGAGGTGCAGCGCCACCAGCGACGACGAGCACGCCGTGTCGACAGTGACCGCCGGGCCTTCGAGGCCGAACGTGTACGCGATCCGGCCGGACAGCACGCTGCCCGAGTTGCCGGTGCCGATGTAGCCCTCGACTTCGGGCGTCTCCATGAGCCGCGTCGAGTAGTCGTGGTATATGACGCCCGCGAAGACGCCGGTCCGGCTGCCCCGCAGACCCGACGGGTCCAGGCCCGCCGACTCGAACGTCTCCCACGACGCCTCCAGCAGCAGCCGGTGCTGCGGATCCATGGCGAGGGCCTCGCGAGGCGAGACACCGAAGAAACCGGGGTCGAACTCTGCCGCGCCGTACAGGAAACCGCCGTGGCGGGTGTACGAGGTGCCGGCGTGGTCGGGGTCCGGGTCGTACAGCGACTCCAGGTCCCAGCCCCGGTCGGCCGGGAACTCCCCGATGCCCTCCCCACCGGTGCTGACCAGCTTCCACAACTCGTCGGGAGACTCCACCCCGCCCGGGTAGCGGCAGGCCATGCCGACGATCGCGATCGCCTCGTCGGCGTCGCCGGTCGCCGCCTCGTCGGTCGTCACGGCGCCGGGCCGGGTGCCGGCGAGTTCCGCGTACACGTGGGCCGCCAGGACCTGCGGGGACGGGTGGTCGAACACCAGGGTCGAGGTGAGGCGCAGGCCGGTCGCGCCGTTCACCCGGTTGCGCAGCTCGACGGCGGTCAGCGAGTCGAAGCCCAGGTCCTTGAATGCCCGGTCGGCCGGCACGGCCTCGGCGCCGCCGTGCCCGAGGACCTGCGCGACCAGGCCCCGGATCAGCTGGTCGACCTGCGCGAGGCCGTCCTCTGCGCTGAGGCCGGTGAGGCGGTCGGCCCAGCCGCCGGGGGCGCCCTGGCCGGCGCGGCGGCGGGTCGTCGCCACGTCGACCAGGTTGCGCAGCATCGGCGGTACGACCGCGCCGGCTGCTGCCGCCCGCAGCGCGGGTACGTCGATCGCGGCCGGCACCAGCGCCGCCCGCTGTGCCCCCACGGCGGCGTCGAAGAGTTCCAGGCCGGTGCGGGCGTTCATCGGTCGGAGTCCGGCGCGTGCCGTACGGGCCCGGTCGTTGCCGCCGATCGACGCGGCCATGCCGGCGGTGTCCCACATGCCCCACGCCAGACTCACCGCAGGCAACCCGAGCTGCCGCCGGTGGACCGCCAACCCGTCCAGGAACGCGTTACCCGCCGCGTACGCCGACTGACCCGGCGAACCCAACACACCCGCCACCGACGAGAACACCACAAACAAATCCAGATCCAGCGACGCCGTCGCCTCATGCAACAACCAACCCGCCGACACCTTCGGCGCCAACACCCCCACCAAACGCTCCTCGGTGACCCGCTCGATCACCCCGTCATCCAGCACACCGGCCGTATGCACCACACCCGCCAGGCGGCCCCCGGCCGTGACCTCGCCGACCAGCCCGAACACCTGATCCCGATCCGTCACATCACACGCCACCACCCGCACCGACGCACCCAACGCCGACAACCGCTCCGACAACCCACCCGCACCCGCAGCCTCCGGGCCACGCCGCGACACCAGCACCAACGACCGCACCCCATACACCGACACCAGATGCTCCGCCACCAACGCACCCAACGCACCCGTACCACCGGTCACCAACACCGCACCATCACCCAGGCTCGGCGCCTCCACCGACACCGGCACCACCGCACGCACCAGACGCGGCACGAACACCCCACCCGCACGCACGGCCAGTTGGCCGCCGGCCGGATCCCCGGCGAAACGGGCCAGGACGCCGAGCATTCCGGGGTTGATCGCGTCGTCGACGTCGGCCAGGACGATGCGACCAGGGTGCTCGGACTGCGCGGAGCGCAGCAGGCCCCACACGGCCGCGGCGGCCAGGTCGCTCACCCGGTCCCCGTCGCGGACAGCCAGCGCGCCCCGGGTCACCACCACGAGCGTCGAGTCGGCCAGCGCGTCGACGGCCAGCCACTCCTGCACCAGGCCCAGCACGTCGGTGGTGACCGTGCGGACGGCCTCCGCCGGGTCGCCGTCGTCGGCGTGCGACGCGGCCGGCGTGAAGAGCAGCAGGCGCGGCGGGGCGATGCCGGCGTCGATGGCGGCGCGCAGCTGCCGGATCGTCTCGGCGGAGGGGCCACCGGGGACGCCCGGCAGGGCCGGTCCGCCCAGCACCGCCCAGCCCGACGCGTCGTCGACCGGGTCGGCCTCCTCGGCCTGCCAGGCCACCTCGAACAGGGAGCGCGACGCCGCGTTCGGGGCGGCCACCCCGGTCAGCTCCCGCAGGACGAGGGAGTCCACCGACACCACCGGCGCGCCCGCCTCGTCGCGGGCGGTCACCCGCACCGCGGACCCGTTGCGGGTCAACCGCACCCGCAGCAGCCTCGCGCCCGAGGCGTGCACCTGTACGCCCTCGAAGGCGAAGGGCACGCGCGGTCCGCCCGTCTCCTCGGTGCCGGGCAGCAGCCCGATCGGGTGCAGGGCGGCGTCCAGCAGCGCCGGGTGCACGCCGAAGCGAGCCGCCTCCGCCGCCGCGTCGTCCGGCAGGACCACCTCGGCGAAGACGTCGTCCTCGCCGGTCCACACCCGGCGCAGCCCCTGGAACGCCGGCCCGTACGACAGGCCGTGTTCGAGCAGCGCCGGGTACCAGCCGGTCAGGTCCACCTCGGTGGCACCGGCGGGCGGCCAGGCGGCCGGCTGCGGTTCGTCGGCCGTGGCCGGTTCCAGCACTCCCTCCGCGTGCCGGGTCCAGCCCGCCTCGGGGTCGTCGTCGGGGCGGGAGTAGACGGCGACGGGACGCTGCGGGGACTCCGACGCGGACACCCGCACCTGGATCCGTACGGCGCCGGACTCGGGCAGCACCAGCGGCACGAGCACCGTCAGGTCCCGCAGCCGCGGCAGGTCCGCCTCGTCGCCGGCGCGGACGGCAAGCTCCACGAGGGCCGTGCCCGGGACCAGTGGCACGCCGGAGACGACGTGGTCGGCCAGCCAGGGGTGGGTGGTCGGGGAGATCCGGCCGGTCAGCACGATCTCGTCGTCGCCGGCCAGGTCCACGGCCGCGCCGAGCAGACCGTGCTCGGCCACGCCGAGGCCGGCGCCGCTGACGTCGCCGGCGCGCAGCCGGCCCACGGCCGGCCAGAAGCGCTGCCGCTGGAACGGGTACGTCGGCAGGTCGACCGGGCGGGTTCCGGCCGGCAGGAGGGCGGTCCAGGTGACCGGCGTGCCGTGCGCGTACAGCTCCGCAAGCGCGTGGACCAGCGACGCCGGCTCGGGTCGGCCGGGGCGCAGGGTCGCCACGACCGCCGCTGCGTCGTCGTCCGGCAGGCAGGCGCCCACCATTCCGGCGAGCACCGCGTCGGGGCCCAGTTCGAGAAAGGTGCGGACGTTGCGCTCGCGCAGGCTCGCGACCCCGTCGGCGAAGCGGACGGTCTCGCGTACGTGGCGGACCCAGTAGTCGGGGGTGCCGATCTCGTCGGGGTCGGCGACCTGCCCGGTCAGGTTCGACACGATCGGCAGGACGGGCCAGTGGAACGTCAGCCCGTCGAGCGTCTGCCGGAACTCGGCCAGCATCGGCTCCATGAGCGGGCTGTGGAACGCGTGGCTGACGGTGAGCCGGCGCGTACGCACGCCCCGGTCCCTCCAGACCTGCTCCACCTCGTCGAGAGCCTCGGCGGCGCCGGAGACCACCACGGCGGTGGGGCCGTTGACGGCGGCGACGCCGACCCGGTCGGCGAGTTCGGCGATCGACTCGGCCACCGCGGCCTCGTCGGCGGCCACGGCGAGCATGCCGCCGCCGGCCGGCAACGCCTGCATGAGCCGACCCCGCGCCGCGACCAGCGCGCACGCGTCGGCCAGGCTGAACAGGCCGGCCACGTGCGCCGCCGCGATCTCACCGATGGAGTGCCCGGCCACCAGGTCCGGCACCACACCGAACGACTCCACCAACCGGAACAGGGCCACCTCGACCGCGAACAGCCCCGCCTGCGTGAACACCGTCTGATCCAGCAACCCCGCCCCGGGCGTGCCCGCCGCAGCGAACAGCACCTCCCGCAACGAACGCGGCAACAACGGATCCAGGTGACCGCACACCTCGTCGAGAGCGGCGGCGAACACCGGGAACGCCCCGTACAACTCGCGACCCATGCCGGCGCGCTGCGCGCCCTGGCCGGAGAAGAGGACGGCGGTGCGGCCGCTGCGGGCGATCCCCCGCACGACGGCGGCCGAGGGCTCGTCGTCGGCCAGCGCACCGAGGGCGGCGAGCAGCCCGGCGCGGTCGGCGGGCAGCAGCACGGCGCGGTGCTCGAAGGCGCTGCGGGCGGTGACGAGGGCCCGGCCCACGTCGGCGATGGTCAGGTCCGGCTCGCCGTCGACGAGGGTCCGCAGCCGGCGCGCCTGCTCGTGCAGGGCGGCCTCGTCGCGGGCCGACAGGACGCAGGCGACGAGGTCACCCGGGACGCCCGTGGCGGGGGCGGCCTGCGCCGGGGCGGGCTCGGGGGCCTGTTCGACGATGGTGTGCGCGTTGGTGCCGCTGATGCCGAACGACGACACCGCCGCGCGGCGGGGCCGGTCGACGGCGGGCCACGGCCGGGCCTCGGTGAGCAGCGCGACCGACCCGGCCGTCCAGTCGATGTGCGGGGACGGCTTCTCGGCGTGCAGGGTCGGCGGCAGCACGCCGTGCCGCATCGCCAGCACCATCTTGATCACACCGGCGACGCCGGCCGCCGCCTGGGCGTGGCCGATGTTCGACTTGACCGACCCCAGCCACAGCGGACGGTCCTGCGGTCGGCCCTGCCCGTACGTGGCCAGCAGCGCCTGCGCCTCGATCGGGTCGCCGAGGGCGGTGCCGGTGCCGTGCGCCTCGACGGCGTCCACGTCGGTGGTGGCGAGCCGGGCGTTGGCGAGCGCCTGCCGGATCACCCGCTGCTGTGCCGGGCCGTTCGGCGCGGTCAGACCGCTGCTGGCGCCGTCCTGGTTGACGGCGCTGCCGCGCACGACGGCGAGCACGCGGTGGCCGTTGCGCTGCGCGTCGGAGAGGCGCTCCAGCAGGAGCATGCCGACACCCTCGGCGAAACCGGTGCCGTCAGCGCCGGCGCCGAACGCCTTGCACCGCCCGTCGGGCGACAGGCCGCGCTGCCGGGAGAACTCGGTGAGCATGCCGGGGGTGGACATGACGCTCACCCCGCCGGCGAGGGCGAGGCGGCACTCGTCCTGCCGGAGCGCCTGGGTGGCCAGGTGCAGCGCCACCAGCGACGACGAGCAGGCGGTGTCGACGGTGACGGCGGGGCCCTCCAGGCCGAACAGGTACGAGATGCGGCCGGAGGCGACGCTGCCGGCGCTGCCGTTGCCGACGTGGCCGTCCAGTTCGTCGGTGCCGCCGGCGGCCTGGGAGGCGTAGTCGTGGTAGATCAGGCCGACGTAGACGCCGGTGCTGCTGCCCCGCGCCGAGTGGGGGTCGATCCCGGCCCGCTCGAAGGCCTCCCAGGAGGTTTCCAGCAGCAGCCGCTGCTGTGGGTCCATCGCCAGGGCCTCGCGGGGCGAGATCCCGAAGAAGGCGGCGTCGAACTGGGCGGCGTCGTGGAGGAAGCCGCCCTGCCGTGGTACGGCGCCCGGGTCCTCGCCGTCGGCGCGCAGGTCGTCGAGGTTCCAGCCCCGGTCCGTGGGGAAGGGCGAGATGACGTCGGCGCCGGCGGTGACCACACCCCAGAGCTGCTCGGGGGTCTGTACGTCGCCGGGGAACCGGCAGGCCATGCCGATGATGGCGATCGGTTCGTCGAGGGCGGCGGCGGTGCCGACCGCGGCGGGCCGGTCCACGACCGCCGCGCCGCCGAACTCCCGGTCCAGGAACTCGGCGAGCACCATCGGGGCCGGGTAGTCGAACGCCACGGTGGCGGGCAGCCGCAGGCCGGTCGCGGCGGAGAGCCGGTTGCGCAGCTCCACCGAGGTGAGCGAGTCGAAGCCCAGCTCCTTGAAGGCGCGCTGGGCGTCGACGGTCTCCGCCGAGCGGTGTCCGAGCACCGCCGCCACGCTGGCGGTCACCAGGTCGAGCAGGTGGGAACGCCGCTCCGCCGGGCCGAGCGTCGACAGCCGGTCGCGTACGGAGGCGGTGTCCGCGAGGCCGCGACCCGCCGTGCGCCGGGCCGGGCCTCCCGCGCGGACCACGTCCCGCAGCAGGCTGGGCACGTTCTGGCCGGTCGCCCGCGACGCCGGCGGCAGGTTCATGAGGACGAGGTGCGCCGCGTCGCGTTGTCGCGCCAGCTCGTACAGCGCCACGCCCTGCCGGTCGGTCAACGGGGCGCTGGTGGCGCGGATCGCCTTACGGTGCTCGTTGCCGCCCAGGTGGGCGGTCATGGCGCTGCCGGTCGCCCACAGCCCCCAGGCGAGGCTGGTGGCGGGCAGCCCCTGCTCACGCCGGTGCCGGGCGAGGGCGTCGAGGAACGCGTTCGCGGCCGCGTAGTTGCCCTGCCCCGGCGAGCCGAGGGTGGCCGCCACCGACGAGAACAGCACGAACGCCGACAGGTCCAGGTGCCGCGTGGCCTCGTGCAACGCCCAACCGGCGTCCACCTTCGGCGCCAGCACCGCACGCAGGGCGGAATCGTCAAGCGAACCGATGGTCGCGTCGGCGATCACCCCGGCGGTGTGCACCACCGCCGTCAGCGGGTACGCCGGGTCCACCAGTTCCAGCAGCCGGGTCACCTGCGCGGGGTCGGTCACGTCGGCGGTGCCGGCGGTGACCCGGGCGCCCGCGCGGGTCAGCTCGTCGACCAACTCCCGGTAGTGCTCGGGGCCACGGCGGGAGGCCAGCAGCAGGTGCCGGGCCTGGCCGGTGGCGACGAGGTGCCGGGCGAGCACGCCGGCCAGGGCGCCGCCGGCACCGGTGACGAGCACGGTGCCGTCCGGGTCGGCGGGAGCGGGCACCCGCAGGACGACCTTGCCGATGTGCCGGGCCTGGCTGATGTGGCGCAGCGCCTGCCGGGCCTGACGCACGTCCCACGCCCGTAGCGGCAGCGGGCGCAGCGTGCCGCGTGCGAACAGGTCGAGCAGCTCGGTGAGCATCTCCCCGATGCGCCGGTGTCCGGCCTCGTTGAGGTCGAACGCGCGGTAGGTGACGCCCGAATGGTCGGCGGCGACGGTTTCGGCGTCGCGTACGTCGGCCTTGCCCATCTCCACGAACCGGCCACCGCGCGGCAGCAGCCGCAGCGACGCGTCCACGAACTCACCGGCCAACGCGTCGAGCACCACGTCCACGCCGCCACCGCCGGTGGCCGCGCCGAACGTCTGCTCGAACTCGGTGGTCCGCGACGACGCGATCCCCCCCCCAGCCACCCCGAATTCCCACAACACGCCCCACTTGCCGGGGCTCGCCGTCGCATAGACCGTCGCGCCCCAGTGCCGGGCGAGCTGGATGGCGGCCATACCGACGCCACCCGCCCCGTTGTGGATCAGCACCGACTCGCCGGACCGCAGCCCGGCGAGGTCCCGCAACGCGTAGTACGCCGTCAGGAACACCACCGGCACGGAGGCGGCCTGCGCGAACGACCAGCCGGCGGGGATCTTCGCCACGAGGTCGCGGGTGGCGATCACCTCGGGGGCGAAGGCCGGCTCGAACATGCCGAGCACGCGGTCGCCGGGGGCCAGGTCGGTCACGCCGGGGCCGACCTCGACCACGACACCCGCGCCCTCGCTGCCCATCACGGCCGCCGGATCCGGGTACATGCCCAGGCCGATCAGCACGTCCCGGAAGTTCACGCCGGCCGCGCGCACCGCGATGCGCACCTGGCCCGCGTCCAGGGCGGCGGAGGTGGCGGGCACCATGCCGACGCCGTCGAGGGTGCCGGGGCTGACCGCCCCGACCCGCCACAGTCCGTCCGGCGGGACGAGTTCGTCGGCGGCCTGGCCGGCGGGCCGGCCCAGGCGGGGCGTGCGCACCTCGTTGCCGCGTACGGCCACCTGGCCGCCGGTCGGCGACGGGTCCTGGGCCACGGTGGCCAGCACGGCGAGGGTGGCCGGAGTGAGTTCCCCGTCGACGTCGGCGAGGACGATCCGCCCCGGGTGCTCGGACTGGGCCGAGCGCAGCAGGCCCCAGACCGCCGCGCCGGGCAGGTCCCGCACCGCGTCCGCCGGGGTGGCGGCCACCGCCGCCCGGGTCAGCACGACGAGCGTGGTGTCGGCCAGCGCCTCGCTGTCCAGCCAGGAGTGCAGCACGGCCAGGACGCGGGCGGTGGCCGTACGGACGAGGTCGGGCAGGTCGCCCTCCGGGGTGCCGGCGGGCACCGGGACCACGAGCGCGCGGGGCGCCTCGACCGTACCGGCCGAGACCGCCGCGGTCAGCTCGCCGACGGTCGGGAACACCGGCGTGACGAGGTCCGCCGGGGCGGGGCCGTCGCCGAGCAGCACCCAGCCGGAGACGTCCCGCGCCGGGGTGACCGTCTCGGCCTGCCACGTCACCTCGAACATCGACCGCTCCGCGGCCTCCGCGCCGGTGGCGTCGGTCATCTCCCGCAGGGCGAGCGACTCGACTGACACCACGGGCACGCCGGACTCGTCCCCGGCCACCAGCCGGACGCGCGAGCCCGTCCGGGTCAGCCGCACCCGCAGCGTCCGGGCGCCGGAGGCGTGCACCTGCACGCCCTCGAACGTGAACGGAACGCGCGGTTTGCCGGCACGCTCGGCCAGCAGCAGCCCGACGGGGTGCAGGGCGGCGTCCAGCAGCGCCGGGTGCACGGCGAAGCCGTCGGCGTCGCCGGCTGCCTCGTCCGGCAGGGTCACCTCGGCGTACACCTCGTCGCCGGCGGTCCACAGCCGCCGCAGGCCCCGGAACGCCGGTCCGTAGGCCAGGCCGCGCTCCGCGAGCGCCGGATACCAGCCGGCGAGGTCCACCTCGGTGCCTCCGGCCGGCGGCCAGGAGCCCAACACCGGCTCGTCGGTGGCCTGCTCCAGCAGACCGTCGGCGTGCCGCGTCCAGGGGTCCTCGGGGTCGCCGTCGGGCTGCGAGTGCACCGCCACGCTCCGGGTTCCGGAGCCGTCGGCCGCACCGACGCGGACCTGCACGCGGATCGCGCCCGGGTTCGGCAGCACCAGCGGCGCGGCGACGGTCAGTTCCCGCACCCGGGAGGCGCCGACCTCGTCACCGGCGCGCACCGCGAGCTCGACGAGGGCCGTGCCCGGCAGCACCACGGCGCCGCCGACCACGTGGTCGGCGAGCCACGGGTGCGTGGACGCCGACAGCCGGCCGGTCAGCACGACCTCGTCGTCGCCGGCGAGGCGCACCGCCGCGCCGAGCAGCCCGTGCCCTGCCGCGCCCAGCCCCGCGCCCGACACGTCGCCGGTGGCGGAACGGTCGACCGCCGGCCAGAACCGGTCCCGCTGGAAGGCGTACGTGGGCAGGTCGACAGGGGTGGCGCCGGAGCCGGCGAAGATGCGCGACCAGTCGACGGGCACGCCGGCGACGTGCAGCTCGCCCAGGTTGGCCAGTAGCTGACGCGGCCCGTGCCCGTCGCGGCGCAGCGAGCCCACCACCACGCCGCCGTCGGCCTTCCGGTCGAGCGCGTCCTGCACCGCGATCTTGAGTACGGGGTGCGGGCTGACCTCGACGAACGTGCGGAAGCCCTGCTCGATCAGCTGGTCCACGACCGGCGCGAGCCGGACCGGCTCCCGCAGGTTGCGGTACCAGTAGTCGGCGTCGAGCCCGGCGGTGTCGATCGGCTCGCCGGTGACTGTGGAGTGGAAGGGCACGGTGCTGGAGCGGGGGGCCACAGTGCCGAACCGGGCGGTCACCTCGTCGCGGATCGGATCGACGTGGCCGCTGTGCGCGGCGAAGTCGACGGCGATCTGCCGGGCGCGGATGTCGCGCTCGGCACAGTGCGCGAGCAGTTCGGCGACCGACGCCGAGTCGCCGGCGACCACTGTCACGGCGGCGCCGTTGAGGGCGGCGACGGAGAGGCTGCCCCGCCACGGCGCGATGAGCCGCTCGGTGTCGACGGCCGGAAGCGGCACGGAGACCATGCCGCCGCGACCCGCGATCGACAGCAGGCCGTGGCTGCGCGCCACGACGAGCCGCGCGGCTTCGGCGAGGGTCAACGCGCCGGCGACGCAGGCCGCGGCGAGTTCCCCCTGCGAATGCCCGATGACGGCGGCCGGTTCGACGCCGCACGCGCGCCAGAGCTGCGCGAGGGACACCATGACGGAGAAGAGCGCGGGCTGGACCACGTCCACCCGGTCCAGGGGCGGCGCGCCGGGCGCCTGCCGCAGCACGTCCCCCAGGTTCCAGTCGACCAGCCGGGACAGCTCCTCGGCGCATTCGTCCATCCGCTGCCGGAAGACCGGCGAGGTCTCCAACAGGTCCAGCGCCATCGACGTCCACTGGGAGCCCTGGCCGGGGAAGACGAAGACGACCTTCGACGCGGCGTCCACGCCCGCCGGGGAGGTGTCGCCGTCGGCGAGGGCGGCCAGCCGGGCGAGCGCGTCGTCCCGGCCGGCGGCCACGACGACCGCGCGGTACGGGTGGTGCGCCCGCTGGGTGGCCAGGGAGAAGCCGAGGTCCCGCGGGTCGAGGTCGGCGTCGCCGGCGAGCCGTTCACCGAGGCGGGCGGCCTGCGCCCGGAGCGCGCGGGGGCTCCGGCCGGAGACCGGCAGGGGTACGGCGGCGGGGCCGACAAGGCCGGGAACGTGCCCCGCCGGCACCGGCGTCGGGGCCGGCTCGCCGGGCGCCTGCTCGATGATGGTGTGCGCGTTGGTGCCGCTGATGCCGAACGACGACACGGCGGCCCGGCGGGGCCGGTCGACGGCGGGCCACGGCCGGGCCTCGGTGAGCAGGGCGACGGCTCCGGCACTCCAGTCGACGTGGGGCGAGGGCTCGTCCACGTGCAGGGTCGGCGGCAGCACGCCGTGCCGCATCGCCAACACCATCTTGATCACGCCGGCCACACCGGCGGCCGCCTGGGAGTGGCCGATGTTCGACTTGATCGAGCCGAGCCGGAGCGGCTCGCCGGCGGCACGGTCCTGGCCGTAGGTGGCCAGCACCGCCTGCGCCTCGATCGGGTCGCCGAGGACGGTGCCGGTGCCGTGCGCCTCGACCGCGTCCACGTCGGCCGGGGCGAGCCGCGCGTTCTCCAGGGCCTGGCGGATGACCCGCTGCTGCGACGGGCCGTTCGGCGCGGTCAGCCCGTTGGACGCGCCGTCCTGGTTGACGGCGGAGCCGCGCAGCACGGCGAGCACCCGGTGTCCGTTGCGTCGGGCGTCGGAGAGGCGCTCCACGAGCAGCATGCCGACGCCCTCGGACCAGCCGGTGCCGTCCGCGCCGGCGGCGAACGCCTTGCACCGCCCGTCCGGGGCGAGGCCGCCCTGCCGGGAGAACTCGGAGAACATGCCGGGCTGCGCCATCAACGCCACCCCGCCGGCCAGGGCCATGTCGCACTCGCCGCCGCGCAGCGCCTGGGCGGCGAGGTGCAGCGCCACCAGCGACGAGGAGCAGGCGGTGTCGACGGTGACCGCCGGGCCTTCGAGGCCGAACATGTAGGCGACCCGCCCGGAGGCGACGCTGCCCGCCGTGCCGGTCAGCAGGTGCCCCTCGAGGCCGTCCAGGTCGTCGCGTCCGCTGGTGGCGTAGCCGGACGAGGCGGCGCCGACGAAGACACCGGTGGCGGTGCCGCTGAGGGCGGCGGGGTCGATGCGGGCGTACTCGAAGCTCTCCCAGGCGGTCTCCAGCAGCAGCCGCTGCTGCGGGTCCATAGCGAGAGCCTCACGGGGGCTGATGTTGAAGAAGCCGGCGTCGAAGTCGGCCGCGTCGTAGAGGAAGCCGCCCTGGTGGGTGACGGTGCCGCCGGCCTGGTCGCCGTCCGTGCCGTACAGCCGGTCGAGGTCCCAGCCGCGGTCCGCCGGGAACTCGCCGATGGCGTCGGCCCCGGAGGTGACGAGCTGCCACAGCTGCTCCGGGGTGGCGACGCCGCCGGGGTAGCGGCAGGCCATGCCGATGATGGCGATCGGCTCGTCGGCGTCGGCGGTGACGACCGTACGGACGGTGGCGCCGGCGCCCGTGGCCGGGCCGAGCTGCGCGAACAGGTGCTCGGCCAGCCGGGCCGGGGTGGGATGGTCGAAGGCCAGCGTGGCGGCCAGCCGCAGCCCGGTGGCCGCACCGAGGCGGTTGCGCAGTTCCACCGACGTCAGCGAGTCGAAGCCCAGGTCCTTGAAGGCGCGGGCGGCGGGAACCTCCTGCGCCGAGGCGTGCCCCAGCACCGTGGCGGCCTGGCCGCAGACCAGGTCGACGAGTGCCTGCCGGGCGTCGGCCTCGGACAGGCCGTCGAGCCGCTCGCGCCACGACGCGCCGCCGGTCGGCCGGTCGGTGGCGGTGCGGCGCCGGCCGCCGCCGCGCAGCAGGTGCCGCATCAGCGGCGGCACGCCGCTCGCCTCGCCGGTGACGTGGAGGCGGGCCGCGACGAGGACCGGTCGGGCCGCCGGCACGGCGGCGTCGAAGAGTTCGGCGCCCTCGGCCGGGGAGAGCCGGCTCATCCCGACGCGCCGCAGCCGCTGCTGGTCGTCGCCGTCGAGGTGGGCGGTCATCGTGCTGTCGGTGGCCCACATGCCCCAGGCGATGCTGGTGGCGGGCAGCCCCTGCTCACGCCGGTGCCGGGCGAGGGCGTCGAGGAACGCGTTCGCGGCCGCGTAGTTGCCCTGCCCCGGCGAGCCGAGGGTGGCCGCCACCGACGAGAACAGCACGAACGCCGACAGGTCCAGGTGCCGCGTGGCCTCGTGCAACGCCCAACCGGCGTCCACCTTCGGCGCCAGCACCGCACGCAGGGCGGAATCGTCAAGCGAACCGATGGTCGCGTCGGCGATCACCCCGGCGGTGTGCACCACCGCCGTCAGCGGGTACGCCGGGTCGATCCCGGCGACCAGCTCGGTGACCTGCGCGGGGTCGCTGACGTCGACGGCCACGGCGGTGACGTCGGCGCCCGCGTCGGTCAGTTCCCGGACCAGGGTGGCGTACGCGTCGTCCCGGCCGGGTGCGCGGCGGGAGGCCAGCAGCAGACGGCGGGCCTGGCCGGTGGCGACGAGGTGCCGCGCGAGCACGCCGGCCAGGGTCCCGGCCGCGCCGGTGAGCAGCACGGTGCCGTCGGGGTCGGCGGGCGCGGGGATACGCAGCACCACCTTGCCGACGTGGCGGGCCTGGCTGACGTGCCGCAGCGCCTGCCGGGCCTGACGCACGTCCCACGCCCGTACGGGCAGTGGACGCAGCGCGCCCCGCGCGAAGAGGTCGAGGATCTCGGTCAACATCTCGCCGATGCGGGTGCTGCCCGCCTCGTTCAGGTCGAACGCGCGGTACGCCACGCCCGGGTGGTCGGCGGCAACCGCCTCCGGGTCGCGTACGTCGGCCTTGCCCATCTCCACGAACCGGCCACCGCGCGGCAACAGCCGCAGCGACGCGTCCACGAACTCACCGGCCAACGCGTCGAGCACCACGTCCACGCCGCCACCGCCGGTGGCCGCGCCGAACGTCTGCTCGAACTCGGTGGTCCGCGACGACGCGATCCGCTCCCCGGCCACCCCGAGTTCCCGCAGCACGCCCCACTTGCCGGGGCTCGCCGTCGCATAGACCGTCGCGCCCCAGTGCCGGGCGAGCTGGATGGCGGCCATACCGACGCCACCCGCCCCGTTGTGGATCAGCACCGACTCGCCGGGCCGCAGCCCGGCGAGGTCCCGCAGCGCGTAGTACGCCGTCAGAAAGACCAGGGGGACGGACGCCGCCTGGGTGAAGGACCAGCCGGCGGGCATCTCGGCGATGCGCCGGCGATGAGCGACGGCCTGCGGGCCGAACCCGAGCTCGAACATGCCCATCACCCGGTCGCCGGGGGCCAGGTCGGTCACGCCCGGGCCGACCTCGACCACGACACCCGCACCCTCGCTGCCCATCACGGCGGCCGGATCCGGGTACATGCCCAGGCCGATCAGCACGTCCCGGAAGTTCACGCCGGCCGCGCGCACCGCGATGCGCACCTGGTCCTCGCCCAGCTCCGCGGGCGTGGCCGGCACCGGCGCGATCCCGTCCAGGGTGCCGCCGGTGACGGGGGCGAGGTGCCACGGCCCGGGCGGCGGGGCCAGCTCGTCGCCCACCGGCCGCACCAGCCTCGGCGCGAGGGTGCGCTCGCCGCGCACCGCGAGCTGGCCGCCGGAGACCGACGGCTCGACGGCGGCCCCGGCCAGCACGGCGAGGGTCGCGGGGGTCAGTTCGCCCTCGACGTCGGCGAGGACGATCCGTCCCGGGTGCTCGGACTGCGCCGAGCGCAGCAGGCCCCAGACGGCGGCGGCAGCCAGGTCGGTGACCCGGTCGTCGTCCCCGGCGGCCACCGCGCCCCGGGTCACCACCACGAGCTTCGTGTCGGCCAGCGGCTCGGCGGCGAGCCAGGACCGCAACACGTCCAGCACACCGCTGGTGACCGCCCGCACGGCCTCCGGCACGGCGACGCCGGTAACACCGGCGGGCACCGTCAGCAGCACCTGCCGGGCCGTGACCCCGGCCGCCGCCAGGGTCGCCACGTCCGCGAAGACCGGCACCTCCGGCAGCGCGTCCGGCGCCGGCCGGCCCAGCACCGCCCACCCCGGAAGGTCGTCGACGCTGTCGACCTGCTCGGCCTGCCAGGTCACCTCGTACAGCGACCGGGCGGCGGCGCCCCGGGTCGCCGTCGCGGTCGTCTCCCGCAGCACCAGCGAGTCCACCGACACCACCGGCGCGCCCGAGCCGTCACAGGCGACCAGCCGCACCCCGGAGCCGTCCCGGGTCAGCCGCACCCGCAGCGTCCGGGCGCCGCAGGCGTGCACCTGCACGCCCTCGAACGCGAACGGCACGCGCGGCCCGCCCGTGGCCTCGGCCTCGAGCAGCAGCGCCACCGGGTGCAGCGCGGCGTCCAGCAGCGCCGGGTGCACCCCGAACGCACCCGCCTCGCCGGCCGCCCCGTCTGGCAGCGCCACCTCGGCGTACGCCTCACCGTCGGCCGTCCAGGCCCGCCGTACGCCCTGGAACACCGGCCCGTACGACAGGCCGTGCTCGGCCAGCGCCGGATACCAGCCGGTCAGGTCCACCTCGGTCGCGCTCGCCGGCGGCCACTCGCCGAGTCCCGGCTCGCCGGCCGACACCGGTTCGAGCAGGCCGTCGGCGTGCCGCACCCAGTCGGTGTCGTCGTCATCCTCGGCCTGGGAGTACACGGACACCGTCCGCACGGCGCCGTCGTCAGCCGCGCCGACGCGCACCTGCACGCGTACCGCTCCGGGCTCGGGCAGCACCAGCGGCGCCGCCACGGTCAGCTCCCGTACCCGCGACGCGCCCACCTCGTCGCCGGCACGGATCGCCAGCTCCACCAGGGCGGTGCCCGGCACCACCACGTTGCCGCCGACCACGTGGTCGGCCAGCCACGGGTGCGTCGACGTCGACAGCCGGCCGGTCAGCACCACCTCGTCGTCGCCGGCGAGCCGGACCGCCGCGCCGAGCAGCGGGTGCCCAGCGACACCGAGGCCGGCGCCCGACACATCGCCGACCCGCCACGGCAGCGCCTCGGGCCAGAACCGCTCCCGCTGGAAGGCGTACGTGGGCAGGCCGACCCGGGCGGCGCCGGTGTCGGCGAACCACTCCTGCCAGGACACCGGCAACCCGTGCACGTGCAGCTCGGCGAGGGCGTGCAGCAGCGCCTGCGCCTCGGGCCGGTCCCGGCGCTGGGCCGCGACGGCGAGCACGTCGTCGTCGAGCAGCACGTCTGTCGTCATCGCGGTCAGTACGCTCTGCGGGCCGATCTCCAGGAAGGTGTCGACCCCGGCGTCGCGCAGCGCGGCGAGCCCGTCGGCGTAGCGAACCGCCTCGCGGACGTGCCGTACCCAGTAGTCGGCGGTGCGGATCTCGTCGGCGTCGGCGAGCGCACCGGTCAGGTTCGACACGATCGGCAGCGCGGGGGCGGCGAGGTCCAGCCGCTCGACGATGCCGCGGAAACGCTCCAGCACCGGCTCCATCAGCGGGCTGTGGAACGCGTGACTGACCGCCAACCGGCGGGTACGCACACCCCGGTCGCGCCAGACCCGCTCCACCTCGTCGAGGGCGTCGACGGCGCCGGAGACCACGACGGAGGTCGGGCCGTTGACGGCCGCGATGCCGACCCGGTCGGTCAGCCCGGCGATCGACTCCGTCACGCCCGCCTCGTCGGCGGCCACGGCGAGCATGCCGCCGCCGTCGGGCAGCGACTGCATGAGCCGGCCCCGCGCCGCCACCAGCAGGCAGGCGTCCTGGAGCGACAGCACCCCGGCCACGTGCGCGGCGGCGATCTCACCGATCGAGTGCCCGCCCACGAAGTCCGGCACCACGCCGAACGACTCCACGAGGCGGAACAGCGCCACCTCGACGGCGAAGAGCCCGGCCTGGGTGAACGCGGTCTGGTCCAGCAGCTCCGCCT
The DNA here is from genome assembly GCF_000374985.1 of Micromonospora sp. CNB394. NCBI lineage: Bacteria > Bacillati > Actinomycetota > Actinomycetes > Micromonosporales > Micromonosporaceae > Micromonospora > Micromonospora sp. CNB394. The sequence goes on from NZ_KB895877.1 coordinate 16,838, forward strand.
CGGCGGAGCCCTCCGGCGCGAACAGCACCTCCTTGAGCGGGCGCGGCAGCACCCGGTCGAGATGCCCGCACGCCTCGTCGAGGGCGGCGGCGAAGACGGGGAACTCGGCGTACAGCTCGCGGCCCATGCCGGTGCGTTGCGCGCCCTGGCCGGGGAAGAGCACCGCCAGCGGACCCCGGTCCCCGGCCTGGCCGGCGACCACGGTGCCCGACGGCTCGCCCGCCGCCAGGGATCGCAGGCCCGCCAGCAGAGCCGTGCGGTCCCCGGCGAGCACCACCGCGCGCCGGTCGAGCGTCGACCGGGACACCACCGACGACCAGGCCACATCGAGCGGGCGCGGCTCCTCGTCGTCGCTGAGCCAACGGGCCAGCCGGTCCGCCTGCGCGGCTAGCGCGGCCGGCTGCGCGGCGGAGAGCAGCATGGGCACGACGGCGGGACGGCGGGACCAGGTGGCGTGGTCGCCGGCCGGGTCGGGGGCCGGCGCCTGCTCCAGGATCAGGTGGGCGTTCGTGCCGCTCATGCCGAAGGACGACACGCCGGCCCTGCGGACGTGCTCACCGCCGGCCCACGGGCGCGCCTCGTCGAGCAGGGCCACCGCGCCGGTCGACCAGTCGACGTGCGGTGAGGGCCGGTCCACGTGCAGGGTGGGCGGCAGCACGCCGTGCCGCATCGCCATCACCATCTTGATGACGCCGCCGGCGCCGGCCGCGGCCTGTGGGTGGCCGATGTTCGACTTCAGCGAGCCCAGCCACAGCGGGCGGTCGGCGGCGCGGCCCTGCCCGTACGTGGCCAGCAGCGCCTGCGCCTCGATCGGGTCGCCGAGCCGGGTGCCCGTGCCGTGCGCCTCGACGGCGTCCACGTCGGACGGGCTGAGCCGGGCGTTCTCCAGCGCCTGCCGGATCACCCGCTGCTGCGCGGGGCCGTTGGGGGCGGTCAGCCCGCTGCTGGCGCCGTCCTGGTTGACGGCGCTGCCCCGGATCACCGCCAGGACGGGGTGCCCGTTGCGCCGGGCGTCGGAGAGCTTCTCGACGAGCAGCATGGCGACGCCCTCGGACCAGCCGGTCCCGTCGGCGTCCGCGGAGAACGCCTTGCACCGCCCGTCGGAGGCGAGCCCCCGCTGGCGGGAGAACTCGACGAAGGCACCCGGCGTGGCCAGCACTGTGACGCCGCCGGCGACGGCGAGGGAGCACTCGCCGTCGCGCAGGGCCTGGCCGGCGAGGTGCAGGGCGACCAGCGACGAGGAGCATGCGGTGTCGATGGTGACGGCCGGCCCCTCCAGCCCGAACGAGTACGCCAGCCGGCCGGACATGACGCTCGCGGCGGTGCCGGTGAGGACGTAGCCCTCCGTGCCCTCGGGCAGTTGCCGCAGCACGGACGTGTAGTCCTGCCCCGCGGTGCCGACGAACACCCCGGTACGGCTGCCCCGCACCGACGCGGCGTCGATGCCGGCCCGCTCGAAGACCTCCCAGGTCACCTCGAGCAGGAGTCGCTGCTGCGGGTCCATGGCCAGCGCCTCGCGCGGCGAGATCCCGAACAGGGTCGGGTCGAACAGGCCGGCGTCGCGCAGGAAGCCGCCCCGGTTGCTGTACGTGGTGCCGGGGTGGTCGGGGTCGGGGTCGTAGAGCCGGTCGAGGTCCCAGCCCCGGTCGTCGGGGAACGTGCCGGTGGCGTCCACCCCGCCGGCGACGAGGTCCCAGAGGTCCTCCGGTGAGGCGACGCCGCCGGGGAAGCGGCAGGCCATGCCGACGATCGCGATCGGCTCGGCGTCCTCGTCCTCCAGCTCGGTCAGGCGGCGACGCGCCAGGCGGAGCTCGGACGTCACCCACTTCAGGTGTTCGAGGAGCTTGTCTTCGTCCGCCATGACCCACCCGCCCAGAGCTTGCTATCGATCGGAATCTGCCGATTCGTTGACCACACCACCGCCGACGGCCGGTCTCGTGCACAGGTGGGCGGAGACGCGGCCGTTCGGGCTCACGGACCCCACACCTGTTCCTGATTCCGGTTGTCGTGCCTGCTCAGGCGCCCACCACGCCGGACCGGTCCGCCGACACATGCCCGCCACCGTGACTGGACGGTACTGAGCGCCAAACGCCCGCCCAACCCCTAGAGAACCCCTGATCGACCGGTCCGCGAGCGGCGTCGCGGCAGGCCCGGCGGGCGGTGGTGACCAGCGCCGCGAGGGCCGCTCAGGCGGGCTGTCCGGCGGCCGACGGCAGGATGCGGCGCAGTCGGCCGGGAGGCGTCGAGCGGCGGCGCCACTCCCGTGGGTAGCCGACCGAGACCTCTTCGAACCGGACCCCGTCGTACCAGGTGGTGCGCGGGATGTGCAGGTGGCCGTAGACGGCGACGCGGGCGTCGAAGCGGACGTGCCAGTCGGCCGTGGCCTCGGTGCCGCACCACTGGGCGAACTCCGGGTACCGCAGGATCCGGGTGGGCTCGCGCACGAGCGGGAAGTGGTTGACCAGGACTGTGGGCAGCCCGCCGCGCTCGGCGGTGAGCCGGCGCTCCGTCAGGGCCAGCCGCGCCCGGCACCAGGCGTCCCGCGTCGGGTACGGGTCCGGATGAAGCAGGATCTCGTCGGTGCAGACCACGCCGACCTCGTGGGCCCGCGCCAGGGCCTGCTCCTTCGTGTACGTCCCCGGTGGCCGGAAGCTGTAGTCGTAGAGCAGGAACAGCGGCGCGATCAGGACCGGGTCGTCGCCCCGCGGATCCCAGACGGGGTACGGGTCCTCCGGGGTGATGACCCCGAGCCCCCGGCACAGTTGCACCAGGTGCTGGTAGCGCGCGTCTCCCCGCAGCTGGATCGGGTCCTCGCGGGGAGTCCACAGCTCGTGGTTGCCGGGAGCCCAGATGACCTTGGCGAAACGGCGGCTGAGGAGTCCCAGCGCCCACTCGATGTCGCCGACGAACTCCCCGACGTCGCCGGCGACGACGAGCCAGTCGCCGTCGCGCTCCGGCCGCAGCCGCTCGACGATGGCCTTGTTCTCCGCGTGCACCACGTGCAGGTCGCTGATGGCGAGCAGTTGGGGCAAGCCGGATCCGGCCATGCGGACCTCCCGTCCATCCGGGGTACCGCACGCACCCACATCCGTACCGATCGCCACCGGTGGGCAGGGCGATACGGCCTGGCGTGCTCCGACCCTACGGAGCCGGATCCGCACCGGCACACCCCTAGACAGGCTTCGTGGACCCCTAAGGCGGGCACGCCTGCCCGACGGCGCCGGTCAGGCGTCCGGCACCGTCGGGTGTTCCTTTTCCCGGCCCGTCCCGCCCCGGGTCGGGCAGGTCCGCTCAGGACTTGCCGAACTCCCGCTGGATGATGTCGAAAAGCTCGTCCCGGCTGGCCGACTCCAACTCCTCTGCGGCGGCCGGCGCCGGTGCGGTGGCGGCGGGTCGGTCCCGCCACCGGGTCAGCAGGTCCTCCAGCCGACCGACGACCGCGTCGTCGACCTGGTCGCCCGGCAGCCCGCCGAGAAGCTTGTCGAGGCGTTCGATCTCGGCCACGATCGGCAACGCCGGCTGCTCGGGCGCCAACTGGGCCCGCAGGTGACCGGCGAGCGCGTTCGGGGTGGGATGGTCGAAGACGAGGGTGGCGGGCAGCCCGATGCCCGTTGCGGCGGTCAGCCGGTTGCGCAGCTCGACTGCGGTGAGCGAGTCGAAGCCCAGTTCGAGGAAGCCGCGGGCGGGCCTGATCCCGCTCGGCGTGGCGTGTCCCAGCACCGCCGCGGCGGTGCCGCGGACCAGGTCGAGCAGGATGCGGTCGCGCTCCGACCCGGAGGCGGCGGCGAGCCGCTCGCGCAGCGCCGACGCGGCGCCGCGGTCCTCGCCCTTGGGCGCCTCCTCGGCCTGTGCGGGCTGTGCTTCGGGGATGTCGGTGAACAGACACGACGGACGCAACGCCGTGAACGACGGCACAAACCGATCCCACCGCACATCCGCCACCACCACCTGCCCCTCACCACCATCCAACGCCCGCTGCAACGCCACCACCGCCAACTCCGGATCCATCCCCGGCAAACCACGCCGACTCAACTGCTCCCCCGCCACCCCCACCGCCATACCCGCCTCAGCCCACGGCCCCCACGCCACCGACGTCCCCACCAACCCACGCCCACGCCGCGACACCACCAACCCATCCACAAACGCATTCCCCGCCGCATACCCCACCTGACCCGCAGAACCCCACACCCCCGCAATCGACGAAAACACCACAAACGCATCCAAATCCAAACCAGCAGTCAACTCATCCAACACCACCGCACCACCAACCTTCGCCCGCAACACCTCCTCCACCTCACCCACACCCACCTCACCCAACGGCGTCAACTGCGCCACACCAGCCGCATGCACCACCGCCCGCAACCGCTCACCCCGCCCCACCAAATCCCCCAACAACCCCGCCACCGCACCACGATCCGCCACATCACAACCCACCACCGACACCCGCACACCCAAACCCTCCAACCGCCCCACCAACTCCCCCACACCCGGCGCACCACCACCACGCCGACTCACCAACACCACATGCTCCGCACCCACACCCACCGCCCACAACGCCACCCGCGCACCCAACGCCCCCGTACCACCCGTCACCAACACCGTCCCCGACAACCGAAAACCACCACCCACACCCACACCCACACCCGCACCCGCACCCGCCGGACAACCCGCACGCACCAACCGCCGCACAAACACACCCGACGACCGCAACGCCACCTGATCCTCAACCCCCGACGACAACACCCCACACAACCAACCCCACACACCACCACCCAACACACCCGGCAAATCCACCAAACCACCCCACCGCAACGGCACCTCCAAACCCA
>NZ_KB895878.1:0-21062 GCF_000374985.1 Micromonospora sp. CNB394
AATGCTCCATTCGGGGGTCGACGCCCGTACCGGTGGGGGCCGGTGCGGGTGCGAGCACCGTCAGGCGCTCAAGAAAGTCTTCGAGGGGATCCGGCCGCACGCGGGGCAGGGGGTGCCACATCGCGGCGCCGGAAGCATGTCCAACGACCCACCACCCGGCATCATTCCCGGGCCGGCTCGCGCCACGGTAGGGGCGGCGCGGTTCACGTCGTCGGAACCGTGTTCAACGACCAGCCGACCGGGATGATTCCCGGGGCCTCCCGGATGCCGCCCGCTTGGGGGGCGCCGCGGGTGCTCGGTCGTTCACCCGGTTACAACGCCACCCACCCGCCAGCGATTCCACCCCCCGGGGTGCCGCCCACCACCCCCGATCATGAGGTTGACGGCGACAAATACGGACACCAACACCGCCAAGTTCATGATCGACGGCTTCCAAAATCCACATCACCCACACCCCGCGATCTTGCAGTTCGTGCCCCTTGGACAACCCATTCGCGTGGTTTGCGGGGCACCCGATTGCAAGATCGCGCGTCACCGGCGGGATCATTGACGGTTCCCGGTCGGGGCTGACGAGGACCTCGGGAAGTCCGCGATCTTGGAGTTGTGGTGCCTCGCGGACGCCGCGAACCCGGCATCGTGGGCGCCACAACTCCAAGATCGGCACGAGCAGGGGCTCTCGCGACCAACGAGTGGGGCGGGAGTGCGGGGGCGCGACTCAGGCGGCGGGCCAGTCCTGGGGCGCCAGACGCGGCGAGACCGCCCCCGGAGGGGCGGCCTCGAGCCAGGACAGGAATCCGGTGACCGTGGATCGCGCCATGGCGATCTCGATCGGCGCGTGGTGGCTGGTACAGCGAAGGATGACCCACTCGGCCGGCATGGACATGCGCTCCTGGCCCTCGGGCAGCCGGCGACGCTCGACCGCCAGCCCCTTACGCGAGAGGATCCGCTTGGGACGCAACGCGAAGCTGAACATGCGATACCAGCGGAGCTCGTCGCCGACGAAGCGACCGAACCCGGGTGACCAGCCGCGACCGTCGAGGATCGTGTTGACCCGGACGCTCAGCCGGATGATGCCACCGCTACGCGTGAACAGGGCCCGCCGGATGAAGAGGATCAGAATGGCGACGACGACTACCGCGACGCCGATTCCGAACCCTTCGACGATCTCCATCGGCGGGTCGGCTCAGCGGGCCGGGGTGGCGGGGGTTGCGCTCTCGGCGAGCACCGTGACACCCTCGGCGGTCACCGACAGGAAGCCGCCGGGTACGTCGAATGCGACCTGCTGGCCACCGGCCTGCTTGATGCGTACCTGGCTGGGCTCCGCGAGCTGGCCGAGCAGCGGTGCGTGCCCCGGCAGCACACCGAGCTCACCCTCGGTCGTCCGCGCGACGACCATCTCGGCCTCGCCGGTCCAGACCTTCTCCTCGACGGCTACGAGCTCGACGTGAAGCTGCTGTGCCACGCTGTCTCCTTGCTGCGGCGGCGGGGTTGCCGAAAGTCTAGTCGCGCCCCCGCGGCCCACCCAACGCGGGTGGTGAGAGCCGGGCCACCACGGCCCCGCACCCGCTCAGGCTACTTGGCCTGCTGGATGAAGTCGGGGTGCTCCAGCAGGAAGGCGTCGAGCTGTTCGGCATGCAGCGCGGTGAAGAAGTCCTCGGCCGGTTCGAGCAGTTGCTCGCCCCGGTAGTTGCTGCCGGTGCCGATCCCCCCACCCGGTAGCTTGATCGTCTCGATCGCGTCGGGACGGATGTCCTTCAGCGCCAGCCCGAAGTCCACCACGCTGTTGCCGCGCCCGTTGAAGACCAGCGACTTGCCGGCCGCGCGCAGGACCCGATCCAGCTTGACCGGGTTGGTCACCACGTCGGCGCTGAACGCCTGGCTCGCCATCGCCTTGACGAACTGCTGCTGGTGCCGCTGCCGGCCGTAGTCGCCGTCCGGCACGCCGTTCTTCGGGTAGCGCTGCCGGACGTAGTCGAGTGCCTGCCAGCCCTCGAGGTGGGCGTTGCCCTTCTCGTACACCGCCTGGGGCCCGAGATAACCGCCGCCACCGGGCCTGAGCTGGCGGGGCGTGCCGTCCGGCTGGAGGTGTTCGGACCGCACCTCGCGCTCGATGTACATGTCGACGCCGCCCATGGCGTCGACGATCTTCTTGAAGCCGCTGAAGTTGATGATCGCGCCGGCGTCGAAGCGCTCGATGCCGGTGACCTCCTGCACGGTCATGGCGAGCAGCTCGAAGCCCTGTGCGGTGCTGGGGTTCTGCCCCGGGACGTTGCTGCCGTGCGCCATGGCCGCGTTGAGCCGGTCGTTGGCACCCGGGTAGTCGGCCTTGGGGAAGGCCGGGATGTCTACCCGCAGGTCGCGCGGGAGCGAGAAGAGATAGCCCCGGTCCATGCTGGCGGGCACGTGCAGCACCATGATCGAGTCGGCCAGTGGCCGGGCCGTCGACGTACGCGGGTCCACGCCGACCAGCAGGATGTTGAGCGGGCCCTTGATGTCGCTCTTCTTCTCGTTGGCGCCGGCGGCCTGGTCACCGAAGAGGTCCGCCTTGCCGATCGACCCCTCGTAACGGGCGACCAGGACGCGGGAGCCGACCAGCACGGAACCGCTGAGCACCACCATGACGATGCCCAGGATCGTGCAGACCCGGGCCCACCGGGGCACGCCGCGCCAGATGGACCGCTTTCCGCGATCCGCGCCGCCCTTACCGCCCACGAGCATCTCCAATCGTCGCGCCCACGGTAGGGATACGGGCGCGGGGTCCGTCTGGTTGCAGAGATCAACGGCCGGGATGTGAAGTCGTGTCACGAACGGTACCGCGGGATCCGGCGACCCGCTTGCCGGCGAACAGGGCATCTGATAGTGCAGTGCCCCGGACAGGCGAAGGCCGCCCCGGCTTTCGCCGGGACGGCCCCCCGTGTGTGTGAGCGGGCTCTCAGCCCTCCTCGCCCATCAGCTCCTTGGCCTTGGCCTTGAGGTCCTCCAAGCCGCCGCACATGAAGAACGCCTGCTCCGGGAAGTGGTCGAACTCCCCCTCGCTGATCCGGCGGAAGGCGTCGATGGTCTCGTCGATCGGGACCGTCGAGCCGGGGACGCCGGTGAACTGCTCGGCCGCGTACGTGTTCTGCGAGAGGAACCGCTCGATCCGGCGGGCACGGCCGACGGTGAGCTTGTCCTCCTCGGAGAGCTCCTCGATGCCGAGGATGGCGATGATGTCCTGCAGGTCCTTGTAGCGCTGCAGGATCCGCTTCACCTCGGTGGCGACGGCGAAGTGCTCCTCGCCGACGAACTCCGGGGCGAGGATCCGGGACGAGGACGCCAGCGGGTCCACGGCCGGGTAGATGCCCTTGTCGGAGATCGACCGCTCCAGGTTGGTGGTCGCGTCGAGGTGGGCGAACGTGGTGGCCGGCGCCGGGTCGGTGTAGTCGTCGGCGGGCACGTAGATCGCCTGCATCGAGGTGATGGCCTGGCCACGGACGGAGGTGATCCGCTCCTGCAGCTCGCCCATCTCGTCGGCCAGGGTCGGCTGGTAACCCACGGCGCTCGGCATGCGGCCGAGCAGCGTGGACACCTCGGAACCGGCCTGGGTGAAGCGGAAGATGTTGTCGATGAAGAGCAGCACCTCCTGCTTCTTCACGTCGCGGAAGTACTCCGCCATGGTCAGCGCGGACAGCGCGACCCGCAGGCGGGTGCCCGGCGGCTCGTCCATCTGGCCGTAGACCAGCGCGGTCTTGTCGATGACGCCCGACTCGGTCATCTCGGCGATGAGGTCGTTGCCCTCGCGGGTGCGCTCACCCACGCCGGCGAAGACCGAGGTACCACCGAAGTTCCGGGCCACCCGGGTGATCATCTCCTGGATGAGCACCGTCTTGCCCACGCCGGCACCGCCGAACAGGCCGATCTTGCCGCCCTTGACGTACGGGGCGAGCAGGTCGATGACCTTGATGCCGGTCTCCAGCATCTCGGTCTTCGGCTCCAGGTCCGCGAAGGCCGGGGCCTTGCGGTGGATGCCCCACCGGTCGTCGGCGTCGATGGTCTCGCCCTCGGTGAGGTTGAGGCACTCGCCGATCGCGTTGAACACGTGGCCCTTGACCGCGTCGCCCACCGGCACGCTGATCGGCGCACCGGTGTCGCGCACCTCGGTGCCGCGCACCAGGCCGTCGGTCGGCTGCATCGAGATGGCGCGGACCAGGTTGTCACCCAGGTGCTGGGCGACCTCCAGGGTCAGCGTCTTCTCACCGCCGGAGAGAGTCACGTCGACGTGCAGGGCGTTGAACAGCTCCGGCATGGCGTCGCGCGGGAACTCGGCGTCGACGACCGGGCCGATGACCCGGACCACGCGACCCGTGGCCGTCTTGGTCTCAACTGCGGTAACAGTCATCACACTTCACTTCCCGACGCGGCCAGCGCGTTCGCGCCGCCGACGATCTCACTGATCTCCTGGGTGATCCCGGCCTGACGGGCCGAGTTCATCTCGCGCGTGTACTTCTCGATCATCTCTTCGGCGTTGTCGGTGGCGCTCTTCATCGCCCGCCGGCGGGCGGCCGACTCGCTCGCCGCCGACTCCAGCAACGCCGCGAAGATCCGCGTGTTGATGTACTTCGGCAGCAGGGCGTCGAGCAGCGACTCCGGCTCCGGCTCGAACTCGTACGCCGGAAGTGCGCCCTCGGTCCGCGGCCGGTCCTCGACCTGCATCGGGCCGATGATCCGGGTCACCGGGTTCTGCGTCATCAGGGACTTGAACTCGGTGTAGACGATGTGCAGCTCGTCCACGCCGAGGATCCCGTCGGCACCGGCGTCACCGTCGGTGTCGTCCGCGCCGGCGGTGAACGCCTTGATCAGCGTGTCACCGACCTCGCGGGCGTCGGCGAACGTCGGCTGCTCCGAGAAGCCCGTCCAGCTACCGGCGATCTGCCGGCTGCGGAACCGGTAGTACGCCACGCCCTTGCGGCCGATGACGTAGAGCACCGGCTCCTTGCCGTCGGCGCGCAGCCGGGCGATCAGCGACTCGGCGGTCCGGATCGCGTTCGAGCTGTACCCACCGGCCAGCCCTCGGTCGGCCGTGACCAGCAGGACGCCCGCCCGCCGCACCCGCTCGCGCGGGGTGAGCAGCGGGTGGTCGATCCGCGCGTTCGAGGCCAGCGCCGTCAGCACGCCGGTGATCGCCTCGGCGTACGGCAGCGAGGCCGCCACCTTGGCCTGGGCCTTGGCGATGCGGCTCGTCGCGACGAGCTCCATCGCCTTGGTGATCTTCTTCATCCCCTTGGCGGAACGGATCCGCTGCCGGAGAACGCGTACCTGGGCGGCCATCGGATCAGCTCTCGTCCGGGCGGTCGGCGCCGTCGCGCAGGCGGGTCACCGTCTCGCGGGACTGCTCACCCTCCAGCGGCTTGGCCGGCGCCTCGTTGATCCGGACCTCGTCCTCCTTGCCCAGGAAGAGGTGCTTGAACTCGCCGATCGCCGAGTCGAGCGAGGCGATGATGTCGTCGCCCCACTTGTTGTCCGCGATCGCGGCGAGGATGCCCTCGTGCTTGTGCCGGAGGTACTGGAGGAACTCCGACTCGAAACGGCGGACCTCGCCGACCGGGACGTCGTCCAGCTTGCCCTCGGTGCCGGCCCAGACGGAGACGACCTGCTCCTGCACCGGGTACGGCGAGTAGTTCGGCTGCTTGAGCAGCTCGACCAGGCGGGAACCGCGGTCCAGCTGGGCCCGGGAGGCCCGGTCCAGGTCGGAGGCGAAGGCGGCGAACGCCTCCAGCTCGCGGTACTGGGCCAGGTTGAGCCGCAGCGAGCCGGCGACCTTCTTCATCGGCTTCACCTGGGCGGCGCCACCGACCCGGGAGACCGAGGTGCCGACGTTGATGGCCGGCCGCACGCCCTGGTTGAACAGGTCGGTCTCGAGGAAGATCTGGCCGTCGGTGATGGAGATGACGTTGGTCGGGATGAACGCCGAGATGTCGTTCGCCTTGGTCTCGATGATCGGCAGACCGGTCATCGAGCCGCCACCCAGCTCGTCGGAGAGCTTCGCGCAGCGCTCCAGCAGACGCGAGTGCAGGTAGAAGACGTCACCCGGGTAGGCCTCACGGCCCGGCGGGCGGCGCAGCAGCAGCGACACGGCGCGGTACGCCTCGGCCTGCTTGCTCAGGTCGTCGAAGACGATCAGGACGTGCTTGCCGCCGTACATCCAGTGCTGCCCGATGGACGAGCCGGTGTAGGGCGCCAGGTACTTGAAGCCGGCCGGGTCGGAGGCCGGGGAGGCGACGATGGTGGTGTACTCCATCGCGCCCGCCTCCTCCAGCGTCCCCTTGATCGAGGCGATGGTGGAGGCCTTCTGGCCGATGGCGACGTAGATGCAGCGGACCTGCTTCTTCGGGTCGCCGGAGCGCCAGTTCTCGCGCTGGTTGAGGATCGTGTCCAGAGCGACGGTGGTCTTGCCGGTCTTGCGGTCACCGATGATCAGCTGGCGCTGGCCGCGGCCGATCGGGGTCATCGCGTCGACGGCCTTGATGCCGGTCTGCAGCGGCTCGTCGACCGACTTGCGGGACATCACGTTCGGAGCCTGGAGCTCCAGCTCGCGGAAGCCCTCGTTGGCGATGTCTCCCAGGCCGTCGATCGGCTCGCCGAGCGCGTTGACCACGCGGCCGAGGAACGCGTCGCCGACCGGCACCGAGAGCACCCGGCCGGTGCGCTTGACGCGCTGCCCCTCTTCGATCCCGCCGAAGTCACCGAGGACGACGACACCGATCTCCCGGACGTCGAGGTTCAGCGCCACGCCGAGCGTGCCGTCCTCGAACTCCAGGAGCTCGTTGGTCATGGTCGAGGGGAGACCCTCGACGTGGGCGATGCCGTCACCGGCGTCGGCGACGGTGCCGACCTCCTCGCGGGAGACGTCGGCCGTGTAGGAGGAGACGTAGCGCTCCAGGGCGCCGCGGATCTCCTCCGTCGAGATGGTCAGCTCGGCCATCCTCTGCTTCCTTAAGTATCTCAGGGCCCGGGATACCTGGTACCGACCGGTCCGATGGCGACGAATCAGGGCTCAGCGCTTGGCGAGCGCGTTGCGGGTCTCGTTGAGGCGGCGCAGGACGGTCCCGTCGTACAGGTCGGATCCGACTCGTACGCGCACTCCGCCGAGCACGTCGGGGTCGACCGTCTGCTTGACGGACACCTCCCGACCGTACATCTGGGAGAGGCGGACACCGAGGCGTCGCTCCTCCTCCTCGGTCAGCGGGGCCGCCACGGTCACGTACGCGACCTGACGGTCCCGCCGGTCGGCGGCCAGCTCGACCAGCCGGGTGAGCGCACCGGTGAAGGAGCGTCCCCCGAAACCGGCGAGCGCGGTCTCGACGAGGCGGACGGTGACCGGCTGGGCCTTGCCGGCGAGCAGATGCTGGGCCAGTTCGGCCCGCCGCTGCACCGGGGCCATCGGGTCGGAGAGCGTGTTGGACAGCTCGGCGGAGCCGGAGACGACCTGCCCGAAGCGGAACAGCTCGTCCTCGACCTCGCCCAGGTCACCGGCCAGGTCGGCGCTGGCGAGCAGCGCCTCCACGCCGAGGCGCTCGACGCCGTCGAGCAGCTCGGACGGAACCGACCAACGGCCGGACACCATCGACGTGAGCAGGTCGAGCGCTTCCGCGCCGATCCGCCCGCCCAGCATGTCGCCGAGCAGGCCGGCACGATCGGCACCGGCCCGGGCCGGGTCGGAGAGCGCCCGGCGCAGCCGCGGCTCGCGCCGCAGCAGGGCGGCGACGGAGAGGATGTCGTCGGCGGTGGAGGCCACCGCCGACGGCTCCGCGCCGCGGACGTACGCGTCGAGGCGCTCGGCCCCGGCCCGGTACGACTCCCGGCTGGCGGCCTGCATCAGCGGGCCCCCGTGCTCTCGAGATCGCTCAGGAACCGGTCGACGGTGCCCTTGCGACGCGCCTCGTCGGCGAGCGACTCACCGACGATCTTGCTGGCCAGGTCCACCGCGATGGTGCCCACCTCGGTGCGCAGCTCGCGCACGATGGTGGCCCGCTCGGCGGCGAGCTGCTCCTTGCCGGCGGCGATGATCCGGTCGGACTCCTCGCGCGCCTTGGCGAGGATGTCCTGACGGATGCCGTCGGCGTCGGCCCGCGCGTCGTCGCGGATCTTGGCGGCGTCGGTACGCGCCTCCGCGAGCTGGGCCCGGTACTGCTCGAGCAGCTGGTTCGCCTCGGCCTGGGCCGCCTCGGCGCGCTTGATGCCACCCTCGATCGCGTCGACCCGCGCCTGGTACATCGCCTCCATGCGGGGCATGACGAACTTCAGCAGGACGAAGACGAGCAGGGCGAAGGAGATCGTTCCGACGACCATCTCCTGCCAGATGGGCAGGATCGGATTGTGCGCGCCTTCGGCGGCGAGATACATGTCAGACCTCCGGATCGGGAGAGCTCGCGTCAGCTAACGGCGAAGGCGAGCACCAGGCCGAACAGCGCCAGCGCCTCGACCAGGGCGAAGCCCAGCACCAGCCAGGTGCGGTTGTAGCCGGCCGACTCGGGCTGGCGGGCGCTCGACTGGATGTAGGCCGCGAAGACCAGAGCCACACCGATACCGGGGCCGATGGCGGCGAGGCCGTAGCCGATGGTGTTGACGTTGCCACCGATCTCGGCAAGAACGTTCATTGCGGGTATTCCTCCTAGTTCACACGTGAGGGCTCACGTGTACGCGGTCGGTACCAGATGCTTGGCCGGGCCGGTTGCCCGCCGAGCCGGATCTCAGTGCTCGTCGGCCAGCGACGTGCCGATGTAGTTGGCGCTCAGCGTGACGAAGACGTATGCCTGCAGCACCGCCACCAGTGCCTCGAAGAAGGCCATCACGATCGCCATCGCGAAGGAGAAGACCGAGGTGACCTGGACGAAGATGCTGCTCGACCCGAGCATCACGAAGCCGCCGACGGTGAAGACCAGCAGGAGCAGGTGGCCGGCGAACATGTTGGCGAAGAGCCGCAGTGCCAGGGTGACCGGCCGGACGACGAAGTTCTGCAGGAACTCGATCGGAATCAGCAGGAAGTGCATCGGCCACGGCACGCCGGGCAGGATGAGGCTCTGCTTGAGGTACTTGCCGAGGCCGTGCTTGCGGACGCCGACGTAGTTGTACATGACGTACGAGATGGCGGCGAGCACGATCGGGAACGCGATGTGCGAGTTCGGCGAGATCTGCAGGCCGGGCACGATGCTGAAGATGTTGGTCAGCAGGATGAAGCTGAACAGCACAGTGAGGTAGGGCGCGAAGCGGATGCCCGCGTTGCCCATCTGCTCCCGGGCGATGTTGTCCCGGACCAGCCCGTAGACCGCCTCGGCCGCCCACTGGCCCTTGCCCGGCACCAGCTTCGGCCTCCGGTACGCGGCCACGAAGAAGATGATCAGCAGCGCGACGGCGATCCAGATCATGATGCTGAACTTGGTGACCCAGGGGCCGGCCACGTTCGGCGGGTAGAAATCCCCGACGCTGGGGGGCCAGGGAAGCTCCTGGGCGACGACCAGCTGTCCGCTCACCGTGTCATCCTCCGCACTCAACAGACCCGCGCGTGCCGGAACTCAGGCACTGAGCCTCTTCATGATCAGGTAGATCGCCCCGGCCGCGCCGAGCATCATGCCGACGGCGACCCCGATGCCGGCCGGCAGACCGAGGAACCGCTCCGCCAACCAGCCGAGGCCACCCCACACCAGAATGCCGGCGAGAAGGTAACCCACGACGGCGCCCGCCACGCCGTCCGACGAGTGCTCGTCGGACTTGTGGGAGTGGGGGTCATCGGCCATGACGTGGCGAACAATATCAGCAGGGGCGCGCGGGGATGTGCGGCACCCCCCACACTGCGGACAGCGTGCGGGCCGTGCTGCGGGCGCGTCAACCTCGCGCCACGTTACTCCTGTCGCGCCCGTCAGGGCACCCGCCAGACCGGACACGATTCGGCGACGTCACTCGATGTCGTCGCGACGCGTGAAGGTGGGCAGCGGAGACCTCATCGCCCAGGTCAGGTGGGCGCCGGTCCACACCACGACGGCCGCGATGATGGCCACGCCCATGGCCGGCAGACCGGGCCAGCCGGTGGCCGCCACGGCGGCCATCACCACGCCCAGAATCACGATCTTGGTGGCGTAGGTGACCAGCCCGACCGACATGATCATCCGGGGGTGGACGGCGTCCGCCCAGGCCACCGAGAGGCTGGAGATCAGGTAGCTGACGATCACCAGCGCCACGCCGGCCGCGAACCCGGCCGCACCGGTCGGCCCGCGCAGCAGCGCCGCCACCGGCACCCCCACCACCGCGAGCGCCGCGCACGCCAGCAGCGGCAGCCGCAGGTGGGTCAGCCGGGCCCGGATCGCCCCGGGCTCGCCCGCCCGTGGCGCGGTCATCGGGGGTACGCCGGGAAGGCGGCGGCCAGCTCGGCGACCTCACGGGCAACTGCGGCCAGCGTGTCGACGCCACCGGGGGCGCCCGGATCGGTGCGTACCGCGCGCGCGATCAGCCCCGCGATCCGGCCCATCTCCCCCTCACGCATGCCCTGGGTGGTCACGCTCGGCGTGCCCACCCGGATGCCGGAGGCGACCAGTGGCGGCTGCGGGTCGTACGGGATGGCGTTCTTGTTCAGGGTGATGCCGGCGGCCTCGCAGCGGGCCTCGGCCTCGGCGCCGGTCACGCCCGCCTCCCGCAGGTCCAGCAGCGCCAGATGGGTGTCGGTGCCGCCGGAGACCGGCCGCAGGCCGTCGGCGGCCAGGCCGTCGGCGAGCGCGCGGGCGTTGGCGACCACCTGGGCGGCGTACGTGCGGAACTCCGGCTGCGCGGCCTCGCGCAGCGCGACCGCCTTGGCCGCGACGGCGTGCATCAGCGGGCCGCCCTGGGTGAACGGGAAGACCGCCTTGTCGATCCGGGCCGCCAGCGGCTCCCGGCAGAGGATCATGCCGCCGCGCGGACCGCGCAGCACCTTGTGGGTGGTCGCGGTGACCACGTCGGCGTACGGCACCGGGGACGGGATCGCACCGCCGGCCACCAGGCCGACGAAGTGGGCGGCGTCCACCATCAGGTACGCGCCGACCTCGTCGGCGATCTCCCGGAACCGGGCGAAGTCGATGAGCCTGGAGTACGCGGTCGCGCCACAGATGACCAGCTTGGGCCGGTGCGCCCGGGCCAGGTCGCGCACCTCGTCGTAGTCGATCGTCTCGGTGTCCGGCCGGACCGTGTAGCCGACCGGGTGGAACCACTTGCCGGAGAAGTTCACCCGGCTGCCGTGGGTCAGGTGCCCGCCGTGCGGCAGGTCCATGGCCAGCACCGTGTCGCCCGGCTGCACCAGGGCCGCGTACGCGGCCAGGTTGGCGCTCGCCCCGGAGTGCGGCTGGACGTTCGCATGCTCGGCGCCGAACAGATCCTTCGCCCGGGAGACGGCCAGCATCTCGGCCCGGTCCACCTCGGTGCAGCCGCCGTAGTAGCGCCGCCCCGGGTAGCCCTCGGCGTACTTGTTGGTGAGCGTGGAGCCGAGCGCGGCCAGCACCGCCGGTGAGGTGAGGTTCTCGCTGGCGATCAGTTGCAGGCCGCCGCGCAGCCGGTCCAGCTCGCCCAGCACCACCTCGGCGATCTCCGGGTCGGCGGTACTGAGCTGCTGGAAGTCCGGCCCCCAGAAGGTGTCCCTCGCGTTCTCCACAGCGAAGGAGTCTACGGAGCCGCACACTGGATGCCGTGAGATGCCTCGTCACCGGTGCGACCGGCTACATCGGCGGGCGCCTCGCGCCCCGGCTGCTGACCGAGGGGCACACCGTACGCTGCCTGGCCCGCACCGCCGGGCGGCTGCGGGACGTGCCGTGGGCGGCCGACGCGGAGATCGTCGAGGGTGACCTGCGCCGCCCGGAGACGCTGCCGGCCGCGTTCGAGGGCGTGGAGGTCGCGTACTACCTGGTCCACTCGCTCGGCCAGCGCGGCTTCGAGGCGGCCGACCGGGAGGCGGCGGCGAACTTCGCCGAGGCGGCGCGCGCCGCGGGCGTACGCCGGATCGTGTATCTCGGCGGGCCGGAGCCGCCGGAACGCGACGGCCTGCCCTCGGCGCACCTGCGCTCCCGGGCGGAGGTGGCACGGATCCTGCTGGACAGCGGCGTGCCGACGGCGGTGCTGCGCGCCGCCGTGATCATCGGGTCGGGTTCGGCCTCGTTCGAGATGCTGCGCTACCTGACCGAGCGGCTGCCCGCGATGGTCACCCCCCGCTGGGTGCGCAACCGGATCCAGCCGATCGCGGTCCGGGACGTGCTGCGCTACCTGGCCGGCTGCGCGCACCTGCCGGCCGGCGTCAACCGGGCCTTCGACATCGGCGGTCCGGACGTACTGACCTTCGCGCAGATGATGCAGCGCTACGCCCGGGTCGCCGGGCTGCGCCGCCGGGTCATCCTGCCGGTACGTCCGCTCACCCCGTCGCTCTCCTCGCACTGGGTCGGCCTGATCACGCCGGTGCCGAACGCGATCGCCCGGCCGCTGGTGGAGAGCCTGGTGCACGAGGCGGTGGCACACGAGCACGACATCGCCGCGTACGTGCCGGACCCCCCGGACGGTCTGATCGGCTTCGACCAGGCGGTCGCGCTGGCACTGAACAAGGTGCGCGACGCGCAGGTGGAGACGCGCTGGTCGAACGCGAGCGGGCCGGACGCGCCCGCCGAGCCGCTGCCGTCGGACCCGCACTGGTCCGGCGGCACCGCGTACACCGATCTGCGGGAGCGGACGGTGGACGCGCCGCCGTCGGCGCTGTGGCGGGTCATCGAGGGCGTCGGCGGCGAGCACGGCTGGTACTCGCTCCCGCTGGCCTGGTCGGTGCGCGGCTGGATGGACCGGCTGGTCGGCGGCGTCGGGCTGCGCCGGGGGCGGCGTGACCCGCACCGCCTCCAGGTCGGTGAGGCGCTGGACTTCTGGCGGGTCGAGGAGATCGTCCCGGGCGAGCTGCTGCGGCTGCGCGCCGAGATGCGGCTGCCCGGGCGGGCCTGGCTGGAGATGCGCGCCGAGCCCGACGGTAACGGCGGCAGCAGGTACGTGCAGCGTGCCGTGTTCCTCCCGCGGGGGCTGCCCGGCCACCTCTACTGGGCCTCGGTCGCCCCGTTCCACGCGGTCGTCTTCGGCGGCATGGCCCGCAACATCGCCAAGGGCGCCGAACACCCGGCCGGTTAGGACGGCGAGTCGCTCTGCAGTGCCGGGCCGAGGAGCAGTCCCCCGTCGATGACGTACTCGGCGCCGGTGATGAAGGCCGCCTCCGGCGACACAAGGAACATCAGCAGCGCGGTGATGTCGGCGGGCTGCCCGAGTCGCGGGACGGCGAACGGCTCGGGCGAGTAGAAGTCGGCGATCGGGGCGTCACTGCCGGCCGCCGGCTCGGTGATGAACGCAGTGTCGACCACGCCGGGGTGGATCGCGTTGACGCGGATGTTGTCGCGGCCCAGTTCGAGGGCGGCGGTGCGGGTGAGCCCTCGAACCGCCCACTTGCCGGCGACGTAGGGCGCGTAGAAGGCGGTACCGCCCATGCCCATGGTGGAGCCGATGTTGACTATCGTTCCTCCCCCCGCGCGCCGCAGCGCCGGAGCGGCTGCCTTGATACCCAGGAACGTGCCGGTGAGGTTGACGTCGAGGATGCGCGCCCACGTGGCCCGGTCGGTGGACTCGATGAGGGCCGGCGGGTTCTGCACCCCGGCGTTGTTGACCAGGGTCGTGAGCGCACCGAATGCCGTCTCGGTCGCCGCGAGGGCGGCGGCCCACGACTCCTCCCGGGAGACGTCCAGGCGGACGGAGAGAGCCCGGTGTCCGAGCTCGGCGGCGAGGGCGGCGCCCCGCTCGGCATTGATGCCACCGATGACGACGTTGGCGCCTTCGGCGTGCAGGGCGCGGATGTGGCTGGCCCCCTGCCCACCGGCGCCGCCGGTGACGAGAACGGTCTGCTGGCTGAAGCTGGACATCGGGTCCTCCGGTAAGCGAGACGGAATGGTGAGTCGATCGACTCACCATTCCGAAGCTACGCCGCCGCAAGTGGTGAGTCAACCCACTCACCTCGCTATGATTGCCGCATGACCCCAGCGCCGTCGGCCTATCACCAGCGCGTGGCGGAGGAGAAGCGCGCGCTGATCGTGCAGGCCGCCACCGAGCTCTTCCTGGAGTTGGGCTACGACCGGGCCTCACTGGCGCGGGTCGCCGCCGACGCCGGTGTGTCGAAGGCGACGCTGTTCAAGCAGTTCCCCACAAAGGCGGCCCTGTTCGACGCCATCGTCGTCGACTCGTGGGCCCGCAACGACGTCGCCGACGTGCCGCCAACCGGTGACCTGACGGCCGGCCTGACGGTTCTCGGGCGGGACTACGCCACGCTGGTGAGCCGGCCGGAGATGACCGACCTGTTCCGCATCGTGATCGCCGAACTGCCACGCTTTCCCGAACTCGCCCGAGCGCACTTCGCGCAGGGCAAACTGCCGTACTTCGAGTCCGTCCGGGCCTACCTCGTGGCCGAGCACGAGGCGGGAGCCGCAGACATCGCCGACCCGGAGCTGGCCGCCACGCAGTTCCTCGGAATGATCTCCAACTACCTGCTCTGGCCGCGCCTGGTCCTCCCGGACTGGACGGTCACCCCGGACCGCACGACAGCGGTCGTCGACGAGGCCGTCCGAACCGTGGTCGCGCGGTACGGCAGGTCGCCGAGCTGACGCTCAGTTGCCGGTACGCGGGCTGGTGCGCTGGAAGGCCACGGCCTGGCCGGGCGGGACGAAATCGCGTACCGGCTCGTCGCGCAGCGACCACGCGAGGATGCGGCCCACGGCGGCGATCTGCCGTTTCTGCACGCCCCCGCCGACCGCGTCCCGGGGGTCGTCCGGGTTCGCGGCGATCGTCGCCACCGACAGCTGCGGCGTGAACGCGACGACCGTCTCGGTGGCGTTCCGCTCCGAGCTTCCGGTCTTGCCCGCCACCGGCCGGCGCAGGCCCGGGGCCAGCTCCTCGGCCGTGCCGCCGTCGCAACGCCGGTACATCGACTGGTCGCCGACCGGGCAGCGGCTGGCGTCGGCCGCCGCGCGGGCAACCTCGGTGTCGAGCACCTGCCGGCAGTCGGTGTCGCCGGCGGCCACCTTCCGGCCGGCTGGGTCGATGATCGAGACGACCGGCGTGGGCCGGCACCAGGTGCCCTCGGCGGCCACGGCGGCGTACGCGCCGGCCAGGTCCAGCGGCGTGGTGGCGGAGACGCCGAGCGTGAACGGTCCCCAGCTCTCGGCACCCTCGCGGGCCATCCGGGCGTCCGCCGGGGCGCGGAACACGATGCCCAGCCGCTGGGCCATCTCGACCACCCGGTCCGCGCCGACGCGCTCGGTCAACCACGCGAAGTACGTGTTCACCGACCGGCCGAACGCGTCCCACATGTCCCGGTCGCCGTCCATCCAGTGGGTGTTGGCGTTCTCCGGGCACCACCGGCCACCGCAGCTCGCCGGGCCGGCGCCGACCGGGTACTGCGTCACGTAGACGCGCGGGGCGTCGAACTCCGTGTCCAGCGGCAGCCCGGCCTCCAGCGCGGCCAGCAGCGTGAACAGCTTGAACGTGGAGCCCGCCTGGTAGCCGGTGATGCCGCCACCGCCGGCCACCAGCTGGTTGACCGTGTTCGGGTAGTTCTGCTGCCCGGCCGGGTTGGCGGCCGTGCCGTAGGTGCGGTTCACCGCCATGGCCAGCACCCGGCCGGTGCCCGGTTGCACCACGGCGGTCGGCGCCGCCCGCGCGATCGTCTCCGGGTAGATCTCCCGTACCTGCTCGCTCGCCTTGGCCTGCACGTCCGGGTCGAGCGAGGACACGATCTTCCAACCGCCGCGGCGCAACGTCCGCTGCCGCTCGTCGACGTTCTCGCCGAACGCCGGCTGGGCGTTCCACCACTGGGTGAACCAGTCGCAGAAGAAGCCCCAGTCGTTGTGGTCGGCGGGCACCGCGGCGCAGTCGTTCGGTGTGGTGTTGGGCTTGAGGGCCAGTTCCGTGGCCTTCGCCGCCTCGGCGTCGGCGGCGCTCGCCCGTCCGGTCTCCACCATCCGGTCCAGCACGTACGCCCGCCGTTGCCGGGCCGCGTCGGCGTCGCCGTTGATCGGGTCGTCGGCCGGGGACCGGACCAGCCCGGCGAGCAGCGCCGCCTGGGCCAGCGTGAGGCGGTCCGGCGTGGTGGAGAAGTAACGCGTGCTGGCGGCGGCGATGCCGTACGCCCCGGCGCCGAAGTACGCGATGTTCAGGTAGCGCCCGAGGATCTCGTCCTTGCCGACCTGCCGTTCCAGCGTCAGCGCGTACCGCATCTCGCGGATCTTGCGCCCGACGGTGATCTCGGTGGCGGCGGCCCGCTGCTCCTCGGTCAGCCGGGGATCACCGGCCAGCGCGTTGCGCACGTACTGCATGGTCAGCGTGGACGCGCCCTGGCGGGTGCCCTCGCGGCGGTTGGCCGTGAACGCCCGCGCCACGCCGCGCACGTCGACGCCGTGGTGCTCGTAGAAGCGCACGTCCTCGGCGGCCACGATGGCGTCGCGCATCACCGGCGCCACCTCGCCGACCGGCACGTCCACCCGGTCCTCGACGTAGAACGAGGTGATCAGCGTCCGCCCGTCGTTCGCGTACAGGTTGGAGCGCTGCGCCGGCTGCGGCGTCTTGAGCGCCTCCGGCAGCACCGTGTAGGGCATCAGGTTCTTCACGCCGAGCCCGAAGACCAGCGCGGCCGGCAGCGCGGCTGCGGCCAGGGCCAGTCCGGCGAGCACGCCGGCGAGCACAACGGTGAACATCTTGTCGAGATAGGCCCGGTTCATCAGCTCTCCCCGCAGGAGCCGGCCGTACGGACCCGTTCAGAATGACCGGAACTGCCGCTTCCGCCGCCACCTTCCGCGAAATGCGCAGGAAGTTCGCGAGAAAGGATGAACCACGATCAGGGGATCAGGACGGCAGCCAACGGCTGCACCGTCTCCTCGATCTCGTCGGCGACCCGGCTGAAGCACTGGTCGCCCCGGCCCCACGGGTCGTCCAGGTCGTCGGTGGGCAGCGCGGAGGCGTTCTGCCGGGCCGCGTCGGCGGCCGCGACGAGAGCGACGCCGCGCGCGTACACGGCGTCCGGCGTCGGCTCGGCCGCCGGCAGTGCGGACCGGTCCAGCCCGCCGAGCAGGCGGCCGAACTCACCGAGGACGAACGTGCGCGCGGCGGCGTCGGGCCGCAACGCCACCACGTACTCCTGCTGGTCGGCGGTGGCGGTGAGCACCAGGTCGGCGGCATCGATCAGGTCGGAACGCAGCCGCCGGGCGGCGAACCCCTCGGTGTCACCGCCGCGCGAGATCACCTGCCGGGCGGCCGGCGGGTTCATCTCCTCCCCCGCGTGCCACCCGCCGGTGCCGGCGCTGTGGCTGTGCACGAGCGCGTCCGACCCGGCCGGGTCGACGTCGAGGCGGGCCAGCCGCTCCCGGACCGCGAGCAGCAGCAGCCGCTCGGCCATCGGCGACCGGCAGATGTTGCCCATGCAGACGTGCAGGACGGTGAAGGGCGGCACTCAGACCCCCCGCTCGTCGAGCATGTCCGGCACGACCTCGCGCAGCTTCGCCAGCGTCACCGCGCCCTCGCGCAGCACCCGCGGCACGTCGCCGGTCAGGTCGACGATGGTGCTCGGCACCGGGTCGACCGCCGGCCCGGCCTCCAGGTACGCCCGGACTCCGTAGCCGAGCTGGTCGCGCGCCTCCTCGGCGGTGAGCGCGGCGGGCTGGCCGATCTTGTTGGCCGAGGCGACGGCCATCGGCCCGGTCTCCCGCAGCACCTCCAGCGCGACCGGGTGCAGCGGCATCCGCACCGCCACCGTGCCGCGGTTGTCGCCCAGATCCCAGGCCAGGCTCGGCGAGTGCTCCACCACGATGGTCAGCGCACCGGGCCAGAACGCCTCGACCAGGTCACGGGCCGCGCCGGGCAGCGAGAAGACCAGGCCGTCGAGCGTGTGCCTGGAACCGATGAGCACCGGGGGCGCCTGCCGGGCGCCACCCTTGGTGTCCGCCAGGGCCTTCACCGCGTACGGGGTGAAGGCGTCCGCCCCGATGCCGTAGACCGTGTCGGTCGGCAGGACGACGAGTTCACCGTTCTTGACCGCCTCGATGGCAGCGGCGATGCCGCGGTCCCGGTCGGCGGGCGACCGACAGTCGTAGAGCATCACGAGGAGTCAGTCTGCCACGCCCGGGCGGGCCCGGCGTGGGTGCCGTCCGCCCGCCGGGACGCGCTCGCCCAGCGGGGCCGCCCGGCGAGGTCCCGGTGCGCCTGCACCCGGTCGTAGCGACCGTCGCCGCGCAGCAGCGCCGGAACGGCCGCGGCGTGCGTGTCGTCGTGCTCGATGCCGATCGCGCCGCCCGGACACAGCAACGCGGCGGCCCGGCCGACCACCGGCCGGATCACGTCCAGTCCGTCCGCGCCGCCGAACACCGCCTCGTCCGGGTCGTGCCCGGCCACCTCCGGCGGCACGGTGACGGACCTCGGCACGTACGGCGGGTTGCAGAGCAGCACGTCGACCCGTCCGGCCAGGTCGGCCAGCAGGTCCGGATCGGTCACGTCGGCGGCCACCACCTCGATCGGCCGGTCCCCGGCGGCGGCCCGGCCGGCCGCGTTGCGCCGCAGCCAGGTCAGCGCGGCCGGGGACCGCTCCACCGCCACCACCCGGGCCGCGGGCACCTCCTGCGCCACCGCGAGGGCGATCGCGCCGGAACCGCTGCACAGGTCGACCACGAGCGGCGCGGCGTGCTCCCGGGCCCGCTCGATCCCCCAACCGGCCAGCAGTTCGGTCTCCGGCCGGGGCACGAACACACCCGGCCCGACGGCCAGCTCCAGATGCCGGAAACCGGCCGAGCCGAGCAGGTGCTGCAACGGCTCGCGGGTCACCCGCCGCCCGACGAGCGCGGCCAGACGGTCGCGCTGCGCCGGGGTGAAGCCGTCGGCGAGCGCCAGCCGGCCACGCGGCACTTCCAGGACGTACGCGGCGAGCTGCTCGGCCTCGGCGCGCGGCGCCTCGACGCCCGCCGCGGCGAGCGCGCGCGCCGTCCGGGCGATCACCAGCGAGGGACGTTCGCGTTCTGTCCCTTCGGACGGGTGTTGCGGGAGTGCGGTCACGCAATAATCATGAGGCGT
Source organism: Micromonospora sp. CNB394 (assembly GCF_000374985.1). Taxonomy (NCBI): domain Bacteria; kingdom Bacillati; phylum Actinomycetota; class Actinomycetes; order Micromonosporales; family Micromonosporaceae; genus Micromonospora; species Micromonospora sp. CNB394. The sequence continues at coordinate 19,120 of NZ_KB895878.1, forward strand.
CGCGGCCCGCCTCACGAGCGGGTGCGTCCGGACGCACACCGCAGGGAGGTCGCGAGTGGGCTGGCTCGACCAGGTCGAGGACCAGGTTGACGCTCTCCGACGCGCCCGGTCACTCCAGGAGGCCAGCCGGTCCGCGGAGGCGTGCACCCTGCTCGACCGTGTCATCCGCACCACCGACGACCCGTACGCCCGCGCCGACGCGCTCGTGCAACGCCTGTCCGCGCTGATCAATCTCGGCCGGACCGCCGAGTTCACCCGGGCCGTCGAGGACGCCTCCGCCGCCGTGCGCGACCTGACCGAGCCCTACCTGCACGGGCACCTCAACGCGCTGGCCGCGCTCGCCGCCCACCACCAGGGGGCGCTGGACAGGTGCGTGATGCACCTGGTCCGGGCCGCCCGCGCGCTCAGTGCCGACGACACCCCCGACCGGGACACCGCCTGGGGCTGGCACGACCTGGCGATGGCGTACTCGTACCTGAGCTTCCACGGCCACGCGCTCGGCGCGATCGAGCGGGCCCGGGAGGTCGGGCTCAGCGTCGGCATCCCCGAGGAGACGTTCGCCGCCCCCGGGATCCGGCTGCGCAACGCGGTCGCGCTCGACCACCACGGCGACAGCGACGGCTGCCTGCGGGTGCTGCGCGACGTCGCCGGTGACCTGGCCCGGTTCCTGCGGGGCGGGGGCGCCGGCAACCTGCGCCCGAGCAGCCTGGCCGCGTACGGCTACGCCGCCGCCCGGCGGGCCGCGCTCGGCGACCGGGTGGAGTCCGCCGGGGACGCCGACCCGAACCGGCTGCTCGGCCACGGCGGCGACAGCGCCCGTGCCCGCGACCTGCGCCAGCTCGGTCAGGTCTGCCTCGCGGTGGCCGCCGGTCGGCCGATCGAGGCGGTCACCCGGCTGGACTCGCTGCGGGTGTCCGACGAGACGCTCGGCGCGGCCGAGGCGCCCCGGCTGCGCAGCGTGGCGTTGGCGCGCGCCGGTGACCACGCGGGCGCGCACCGGGCCGACCGGCACGCGTTCCGGCTGGCGGCGCGGCGCAGCGACCGGCTGCGGGACGTCTACATCGACGGCATCGCCGCCCGGATCGACCACGAGGAGATGCGCCGCGAGGCGGCCCGGTACGAGGGCGAGGCGCTCACCGATCCGCTCACCGGCCTGCCCAACCGGCGCCGGTTGGAGCGCTACCTGGGCGCTGTGGTGTCCCGGGGTGAGCGGGTGGTGATCGGCGTCTGCGACCTCGACGGGTTCAAGGCGGTGAACACCCGTCACGGCCACCACTCCGGCGACCTCGTGCTGCAACGGGTCGCCGGGGTGATCAACCGGGTGATGCGGCGGGGCGACTTCGTGGCCCGCTACGGCGGCGACGAGTTCGTCGTGGTGCTGCCCGACACCGGCATGCCGGAGGCGGTCGAGGTGGCCCGCCGGATCGGGGCGGCCGTCCGCACCGAGGACTGGGAGTCCCTGGTGCCGGGCACTCCGGTCGGGGTGACGATCGGCTTCGCCGAGGTCGACGGCAGCACCACTGTGAGCGTGCGGGAGGCGCTGGGCGCCGCGTTCGAGCTGGCCGACCGGGAGATGCTGCGCGCCAAGGCGCGGTTGCGGGCGAGCTGAGGGGTAAGGAGGGGCCCCCTGTTAACGCCTCCGGTAGAGGAAGGGCCCCCTGTTATTGAGGGGTAGGGCAAATGTGCCGTGGTTATTCTGCGGCGTAGCGGACTTCGGGCTTGCCGAAGAAGGCTTTCACCGTGGCTGGCTGGTTCTGCCGGCGGCGTAGGTGCCGGCTGGCTGCGGTGGCCAGATCTGTAGGGCTGGCCGGGCGGGCTTGTGCGACATGGTGTTTGACGTCGTGGTTGAGCAGTTCCACGGGGTTGAGTTCAGGGGCGTAGCCGGGCAGGAAGTGCATCTCGATGTCGTCGGTGCGCTCGGTGAGCCAGTCGCGGATCATGAC
>NZ_KB895879.1:0-14503 GCF_000374985.1 Micromonospora sp. CNB394
TCCGACAACCGCTCCACCAGCAGCACACCCACACCCTCACCCCAGCCCGTGCCATCCGCGCCCGCCGCGAACGCCTTGCACCGGCCGTCAGCCGCGAGGCCCCGTTGCCGGGAGAACTCCACGAACAGCCCGGGCGTCGCCATCACGGTCACGCCGCCGGCGAGAGCCAGGTCGCACTCGCCACGCCGCAGCGACTGCACCGCCAGGTGCAACGCCACAAGCGACGACGAACACGCCGTGTCCACCGACACCGCCGGCCCCTCCAACCCCAACGCGTACGCCACCCGGCCCGACACCACACTCGCGGCGTTGCCCGTCCCCGCGAAGCCCTCCACCTCGTCCCCCGCCACCATCAGCAGGGCCCCATAGTCCTGACCATTCGTGCCCACGAACACCCCTGTTCGCGAACCCCGCAGAACCCCAGGCTCAACCCCTGCCCGCTCGACCACCTCCCACGAAACCTCCAGCAACAACCGCTGCTGCGGATCCATCGCCGCCGCCTCGCGCGGCGAGATACCGAAGAAACCGGCATCGAACTCGCCCGCCCCGTGCAGGAAGCCGCCCTTGTCGGCGTACGTGGTGCCGGGGTTGGCCGGGTCGGGGTCGTAGAGCCGGTCGAGGTCCCAGCCCCGGTCGGTCGGGAAGTCGCCGATCGCGTCGACGCCGTCGGCGACGAGGCGCCACAGCCGTTCGGGGCCGTCGACGCCACCGGGGTAGCGGCAGGCCGTAGCGACGATGGCCACCGGCTCGTCGTCGCCCACGGCGGCCGGGACGGCGGCGGGAGCCGCCCCGGCGTCGGCGCCGAAGAGGCCGGCGAGCAGGAAGCGGGACAGCACCACCGGGGTGGGGTGGTCGAAGACCAGGGTGGTGGGCAGCGCCTGCCCGGTGGCGGCGACGAGCCGGTTGCGCAGCTCCACGGCGGTCAACGAGTCGAAGCCGAGGTCGCGGAACGCGGTGGTCGCGCCCACGGCGGCAGCCCCGCCGTCGTGGCCGAGCACGTCGGCGGCGAGTTCGCGGACCAGGTCGGCGACAGTCTCCTCGCGGCGGGCCGGGGTCAGCGCGGCGAGGCGGCGGCGCAGCGTGGCCGCCGGGCCGTCGTCGCCGTCGTCGGCCGCGGCGCCGCCGTCGAGGGCGGCCCGCGCCTCCGGTACGCCCTCCAGCAGCGGCCGGCGGCGCGCGGAGGCGTACGCGGGGGCGAACCGGGTCCAGTCCACGTCGGCCACCGTCACTGTGACGTCGTCGTGGTCGAGGGCCTGCTGCAACGCGGCCACGGCGACGGCCGGGTCCATGGCGGGCAGGCCCCGGCGGCGCAGGTTGCGCTCGGCGTCCGCCGCGTGCATGCCGCCGTCGGACCAGGGGCCCCAGGCGATGGCGGTGCCGGCCCGGCCGTCGGCGCGCCGCCGCCGCACGAGCGCGTCCAGGTAGGCGTTGCCGGCCGCGTACCCGGCCTGCCCGCCACTGCCCCAGGTGGCGGCGATGGACGAGTAGACGACGAAGGCGTCCAGCTCCCGGTCGGCGAGCAGGCCGGCGAGGTGGGTGGCCCCGGCGGTCTTGCCGACTGTCACCTCGGCCAGCTCGGCGGGGGTGACCTCCGCCAGCGGGGTGGACTGCGCGACGCCGGCGGTGTGCACGACGGTACGCACCGGCGGGCCGTCGGACTCGACCCGGTCGAGCAGGTCGGCGAGGGCGGCCCGGTCGGCGATGTCGCAGGCGGCGACGGTGACCCGGGCCCCGAGGCCGGCCAGCTCGGCCTCCAGCTCGGCGGCGCCGGGGGCGTCGGGTCCGCGCCGGCTGACCAGCACGACGTGCTCGGCTCCGGCGGCGGCGAGCCAGCGGGCGGCGCGCGCGCCGAGCCCGCCGGTGCCACCGGTGATCAGGGCGGTTCCGGTGGGCGTGAACCGGCGCGCCGGCGGACGGTCGCCGAGGGCGGCGCGGACGAGGCGGCGGGCGAAGACGCCGGGGCCGCGTACGGCGAGCTGGTCCTCACCGGTCGAGCCGGTGAGGATCGCGGCGAGCCGGCAGGCGGCCCGGTCGTCGGGGTCGGACGGCAGGTCGACCAGGCCGCCCCAGCGGTGCGGCGCCTCGACGCCGACGACCCGGCCGAGGCCCCAGATCGCGGCCTGCGCCGGGTCGGCGAGCCGGTCGTACGAGGCGGCGGCGACCGCGCCCCGGGTGACCAGCCACAGCGGCGCCGTCACGGCGGCGTCGCCGAGCGCCTGCACGAGGGCGAGGGTGGCGGTCAGGCCGGGCAGGACGGTGCCGTCGGCGGTGCGTGGTTCCCCGGCGAGCAGGGACACGACGCCGGTGGGCTCGGTGCCGGCGAGGGCCGCCGCGAGGCCGGCCCGGTCGGCGTCCGGCTCCACGGTCAGTGGCAGCACGTCGGCGCCGGCGCCGGTCAGCGCGGACCGGACGGCCCGTGCCGCCGGGTCGTCGGCGTCGTCGGCGGGCAGCGCCAGAAGCCAGGTGCCGGCCAGCCGGGCGGAGGCGGGCTCGGGGGCCACCTGCCATTCCTCCCGGTACCGCCAGCCGTCGAGGACCGAGTGTTCCTGCCGCTGCCGCCGCCAGTCGGCGAGGACGGGCAGCAGGGTACGCAGCGACTCGGCGGCGGCGGTGTCGGTGACGGCGAGGGTGTCGCGCAGCGCGTCGAGGTCGGCGCGTTCGACGGCCGCCCAGAACCGGCGGTCGAGCGCGCCGGCCCCGCCCGTCGTGGTGTCGTCGGCGGGCGCCTCGGCCGGCACCCAGTAGTGCTGCCCCTCGAACGGGTAGGTGGGCAGGTCGACGAGCCGGCCGGCGAGGACGTCCGCCCAGTGCGGCGGGGTGCCGGCGACGTGCAACCGGGCGAGGGCGGCGAGCAGGGCACGGCGGTCCGGGCGGTCCCGGCGCAGCACCGGCACCACCACGGCGGAGGCGGCGTCGACGGCGTCGGTCTCGATCCCGGCGAGGGTCTCCTGGACGCTGGCGGTGAGCACGGCGTCCGGCCCGACCTCCACGAAGGTGCCGACGCCGTGGGCCCGCAGGGCGCGTACGCCGTCGGCGAAGCGGACCGCCTCCCGGACGTGGCGCACCCAGTAGCCGGGGTCGGTGAGCTGTGCCGGGTCGGCCAGCTCGCCGGTCACGTTGGACACCACCGGCAGGGTGGGGGCACGCAGGTCGAGGCGGGCGGCGACGGCGGCGAACTCGGCGAGCATCGGCTCCATCAGCGGGCTGTGGAAGGCGTGGCTGACCCGCAGCCGCCGCACCTTCACCCCCCGGCCGGTCCAGAGTTCCGCCAGCTCGTCGATGGCCGCCGCGTCGCCGGAGACGACGACGGCGTCGGGGCCGTTGACGGCGGCGACGGCGACCCGGCCGGTCAGCGCGGCGATCGACTCGGCGACCCGGGCCTCGTCGGCGGCCACGGCGAGCATCGCGCCGCCGGTGGGCAGGTCCTGCATGAGCCGCCCCCGGGCGGCGACGAGGGCGCACGCGTCGTCGAGGCTGAGCACGCCGGCCACGTGGGCGGCGGTCAGCTCACCGACGGAGTGCCCGGCGACCACGTCGGGGGCCAGCCCCCAGGAGCCGAGCAGCCGGTGCAGCGCCACCTCGACGGCGAACAGCGCGGCCTGGGTGAAGACGGTCTGGTCGAGCAGGTCGGCCTCGGCGGTGCCGGGCTCGGCGAACAGCAGCGGCTTCAGCGGCCGGGGCAGCCGGTGGTCGAGGTGGCCGCAGACCTCGTCGAGCGCCTCCGCGAAGACCGGGTACGCCTCGTACAGTTCCCGGCCCGCGCCGGCGCGCTGGGCGCCCTGGCCGGAGAAGAGGAACGCGACCCCGCCGCGGTCGGCGGCGGCGCCGGTGACCAGCCCGGGGGCGGGCCGGTCGTCGGCGAGGGCGTGCAGCGCGGCGAGCAGGCCGTCGCGGTCGTCGGCGAGCACGACCGCCCGGTGCTCCAGGGGCGAGCGGGAGACCGCCGAGGTCCAGGCGACGTCGGCCGGGCGCAGGTGCGCGTCGTCGGCGACGTAGGCCGACCAGCGCTCGGCCTGGCGGCGCAGCGCGGTGCGGGTGCGGCCGGTGAGTAGCACCGGCGCGGGCGCCACCGGGTGGTCCGCCTCGACGCCGGCCGGTTCGGGCTGTTCGAGGATGAGGTGGGTGTTGGTGCCGCTCATCCCGAACGACGAGACGGCGGCCCGTCGCGGCCGGTCCACGGCCGGCCACGGCGTGGCCTCGGTGACGAGGGTGACCGCGCCGGCGGCCCAGTCCACGTGCGGGGTGGGCTCGTCGACGTGCAGGGTGGCCGGCACGACGCCGTGCCGCATCGCCAGCACCATCTTGATCACACCGGCGATGCCGGCGGCGGCCTGCGTGTGCCCGATGTTGGACTTGATCGAGCCGAGCAGCAGCGGCGCGGCGTCGCCCCGCTCCCGGCCGTACGTGGCGAGCAGGGCCTGGGCCTCGATCGGATCGCCGAGGGTGGTGCCCGTGCCGTGCGCCTCCACCACGTCGACCAGGTCGGGGGTGAGCTTCGCGCCGGCCAGGGCCTGCCGGATGACCCGCTGCTGGGACGGGCCGTTGGGGGCGGTGAGGCCGTTCGACGCGCCGTCGGAGTTGACCGCCGAGCTGCGGATGACGCCGAGCACGGGGTGGCCGTTGCGGCGGGCGTCGCTGAGCCGTTCCAGCAGCAGCATGCCGACGCCCTCGGACCAGCCGGTGCCGTCGGCGGAGGCGGCGAACGACTTGCACCGGCCGTCGGCGGCGAGGCCGCGCTGCCGGGAGAACTCGACGAACGGGCCGGGGGTGGCCAGCACGGTCGCGCCGCCGGCCAGGGCGAGACCACACTCGCGCTGGCGCAGCGCCTGGCAGGCGAGATGGATGGCGACCGACGCCGACGAGCAGGCGGTGTCCACGGTGACCGACGGGCCTTCGAGGCCGAACGTGTACGCCAGCCGACCGGACACGACACTGGCGGCGGTGCCGGTCAGCACGTACCCCTCGACGCCGGGCGCCCGGTGCAGCACGGCGGCGTAGTCCTGCCCGGACGTGCCCACGAAGACGCCGGAGCGGCTGCCACGCAGCGACAGCGGGGCGATTCCGGCGCGTTCGAACAGCTCCCAGGTGACCTCCAGCAGCAGCCGCTGCTGCGGGTCCATGGCGACCGCCTCACGCGGCGAGATGCCGAAGAGCGCGGCGTCGAACTGCCCCGCGTCGCGCAGGAAGCCGCCGGCGGTGGTGTACGAGGTGCCGGCGTTGTCCGGGTCGGCGTGGTAGAGCCGGTCCAGGTCCCAGCCGCGGTCGGTGGGAAAGTCGCCGATGGCGTCCCCGCCGGACGAGACGAACTCCCAGAGCTCCTCGGGCGAGCTGATGCCGCCCGGGTAGCGGCAGCTCATCGCCACGATCGCCACCGGCTCGGACTCCTCGGCGGTGACCTCGCGCAGCCGTTGGCGGGTCTGCTGCAGCTCGGCGACGACCCGCGTCAGGTATTCGCGCAGCCGATCTTCGTCCGCCATGACATCTCGCTTTCTCGTGACACCACAGATCCCCGGGCGGCTCAGGAGAGCCCGAGGTCCTGGTCGATGAGGTCGAACAGCTCCTGGTTGCTGGCCGCCCGCAGCCGGCCGGCCACCTCGGCGGCGTCCTCCCGACGTTCCTCGGCGGCGCCGAGCCGTTCGAGCAGGCTGTGCAGGCGCATCGTGATCCGCACCCGGCCGATGTCGTCCGGGTCGCGCAGCGCGAGGGCGCTCTCCAACTGGTCCAGCTCCGTGAGGGTGGGCAGCGCCTCCACCGACACTTCGTCGAGCAGTTCGGCCCGCAGGTGCTCGGCCAGCGCCTGCGGGGTCGGGTGGTCGAACACCACCGAGCTGGGCAGGCTGAGCCCGGTCGAGCGGGCCAGCCGGCCCCGCAGCTCCACGGCGGTGAGCGAGTCGAAGCCGAGGTCCCGGAAGGGCCGCCCGGCCTCCACTGCGTACGGGCTGTCGTGGCCGATGACCTCGCCCGCGGCGGTGCGGATGAGATCGACCAGCAGCCGTGCCTGTTCGGCCTGCGACAGCTCGCCGAGCCGCTTGCGCAGTTCGCCGGCGACGTGGTCGCCGCCCTCGGCGTCGGCGCGCGCCGCCGCGGCCTGGGCGGCCACCTCGGCGATCTCGCTGATCAGCGGCCGGGGCCGGGCGGAGGCGAACACCGGCGCGAAGCGTTCCCAGTCGATGTCGGCGACGGTGAGGGCGGTGTCGTCGCCGTCGAGGCCGGCGCGCAGGGCGGCCATCGCCGGTTCCCGGTCGAGCAGGGACACCCCGCGCCGGCTCATGGCCGCCGCGTGCGCGTCGGTCACCATGCCGCCGCCGGCCCACGGTCCCCAGTTCACCGAGAGGTGCCGGGCCCGCCCGGCCGGCCGGGACTGCGCCCAGGCGTCCAGGAAGGCGTTGCCGGCGGCGTACGCCCCGTGGTCGCCGACGCCCCAGACGGCTGCGATGGAGGAGAAGTGCACGACCAGGTCGAGCGGCTCCGGGTCGAGGAACTCGTCGAGGTGCCGTGCGCCGGCGATCTTTCCGGAGACGACGTCGGCGAGTTCCGCCTCGGTCACGGCGGTGACCGGGGCGAGCCGGCCCACCCCGGCGGCGTGCACCACGGCGTGCACGGTCTCACCGTCGGCGCGCAGCCCACGGACCAGGTCGGCGACCGCGTCCCGGTCGGCCAGGTCGCAGGCCAGCACCCGCGCCTCGGCACCGAGGGCGGCCAGTTCCGCCACCGCCTCGTCCGCGCCGGGGGCCGTCGCGCCGCGCCGGCTGACCAGCAGCAGTCGCCGCGCGCCGTGCCGGGCGAACCAGCCGGCGGCGTACCGGCCGACGGCGCCGGTGCCGCCGGTGACCAGGACGGTGCCCGGCGCCTGCCAGCCGGCCGGCGCCTCGGCGCGGGGCGCGCGCTCCAGCCGCCGCAGGTACGTCCCGGAGTCGCGCACCGCGAGCTGGTCCTCGTCGCCGGCGGCGGTGAGGGCCGCCAGGACTCCCTCGGCGGCGGCGGTGTCCAGGGTGGCGGGCAGGTCCAGCAGGCCGCCCCAGTGCCGGGGGTGTTCCAGCGCGGTCACCAGGCCGAGGCCCCACGTGGTGGCCTGGGCGGGGTGGGCGACGGGGTCGTCGGCGCCGGTGGACACGGCCTGCCGGGTCAGCAGCCACAGCGGCACCGGTGGCAGGGCGTCCGTGACCGCCTGCACCAGGGCCAGGTTCGCGGTCAGGCCCAGCGGCACGGCCGGGCGGTCGGGGTGCGCCCGCTCGTCGAGGGCGAGCAGCGACACGATCCGGGTGGGCGCCGGGGCGGCGAGCTGCCCGGCGAGCGCGCTCCGGTCGGTCGTCGCCGGGTCGACGGCGAGCTGCCGCACGGTGCCGCCCCGCGCGGTGAGCAGTTCGGCGAGCCGGTCGACGACCGGCTGGTCCGTACCGCTGTGCACCAGGGTCCACGTGCCGTCGACGGCACCCGCGACGAGCGCCCGCGGGCGCCAGGTGATCCGGTAGCGCCAGCCGCCGGCGAGGGTGTCCTCCTGCTGCTGGCGCCGCCACCGGTCCAGGTCCGGCAGCAGTTCCCGCAGCGGCCGGTCCGCGTCGAGGCCGAGCCGGCCGGCGAGCGCGTCGCCGTCGCCGGATGCCACGGCCCGCCAGAACGCCGAGTCGACGTCGTCGTGCGCGGCGGCGGGGGTGTGGGTCGCCGCGGCGTCGAGAGTCGGCCAGAACCGCTGGTGGGCGAACGCGTACGTGGGCAGGTCCACCGGGGCGGCGGCGGGCAGCAGTGCCGGGAAACGTACGGGCACGCCGTGGCAGTGCAGCCGGGCCACCGCGCCGAGCAGGGTGGCCACCTCGTCCTGGCCGGGCCGCTGCACGCCGGTCACGACGACCGGCGCGTCCACCGGCAGCGCGTCGGCGGTCAGGGCGGTCAGCACGGTGTCCGGTCCGATCTCCAGGAACCGGGTCACCCCGTGGGAGTACATGTGGGTCACGGTGTCGGCGAAGCGGACCGCCTCGCGGACGTGGCGGACCCAGTAGTCGGGTGTGCAGAGCTGCTCGGGGTCGACGACCGTGCCGGTCAGGTTCGACACCAGCGGCACCGTCGGCGGGGCGTACGACAGGGTCGCCGCGACGGCCGCGAACTCGGCGAGCATCGGCTCCATCAGCGGGCTGTGGAAGGCGTGGCTGACCCGCAGCCGCTTGGTGCGTACGCCGAGGTCGGTGAAGTGGGCGGCCAGTTCGGTCAGCACGTCTTCGGCCCCGGCGACGACGACGGCGGCCGGCCCGTTGACGGCGGCGACGGCGGGCTGTCCCGGCGTGCCGGACAGGGCCCGCAGCACGTCGACCTCGGGCGCGGCGACGGCGAGCATCCCGCCGCCGGGTGGCAGGGCCTGCATCAGGCGCCCCCGGTTGCCGACGAGCGCGCAGGCGTCGGCCAGGTCGAGCACCCCGGCGACGTGGGCCGCGCTGATCTCCCCGACCGAGTGCCCGGCCACGAAGTCGGGCCGGATCCCCCAGTGTTCGAGCAGCCGGAACAGCGCCACCTCGACCGCGAAGAGCCCGGCCTGGGTGAAGACGGTCTGGTCGAGCAGGTCGGCCTCGGCGGTGCCGGGCTCGGCGAACAGCACCGTGCGCAGCGGCCGCGGCAGGTACGCGTCCAGGTGCTGGCACGCCTCGTCGAGGGTCGCCGCGAAGACGGGGAACGTCTCCCACAGGCGTCGGCCCATCCCGGCGTGCTGCGCGCCCTGGCCGGAGAAGAGCGCCGCCAGCGCGCCGCCGGGCTCGGCGGCGCCCCGGGTGAGCCCGGGGTGGTCCTGCCCGGCGGCCAGGGCCCGCAGGCCGGCGAGGGCGGCGTCGGCGTCGGCGGCGAGCAGCACCGCGCGGTGCCGCAGCGGGGACCGTCCGGTGGCCAGTGCCCGGGCCGCGTCGGCGGCGGGCGTCCCGCTGCCCGGCAGCCAGTCGGCCAGCCGGGCCGCCTGTGCCCGCAGGCTGTCGGCGGTGTCTGCCGATACGAGCCACGGCAGCAGCGGCGTCCCCTCGGCGGCGCCGAGCGTGCCGCGGCTGGAGCTGGTGGTGGGCGCGTCGGCGCCGGCCGGACGGGCGGCGCCGGTGTCGGCCGGGGGCGTGGCGGGCGCCTGTTCGAGGATGACGTGCACGTTGGTGCCGCTGACCCCGAACGACGACACGCCGGCGCGGCGCGGCCGGTCCACGTCCGGCCACGGCTGCGCCTCGGTCAGCAGCGCGACGGCGCCGGCCGACCAGTCCACGTGCGGCGACGGCTCGTCCACGTGCAGGGTGGGCGGCAGCAGGTCGTGCTGGAGGGCCAGCACCATCTTGATCACGCCGGAGACGCCGGCGGCTGCCTGGGTGTGGCCGATGTTCGACTTCACCGAGCCGAGCCAGAGCGGCCGGTCGGCGGGGCGCTGCCGCCCGTACGTGGCCAGCAGGGCCTGCGCCTCGATCGGGTCGCCGAGCCGGGTGCCGGTGCCGTGCCCGTCGACGGCGTCCACGTCGGCGGCGCTCAACCGCGCGTTGGCCAGCGCCTGGTTGATCACCCGCTCCTGCGCGGGCCCGTTGGGGGCGGTCAGGCCGTTGCTGGCGCCGTCCTGGTTCATCGCCGAGCCGCGCACGACGGCGAGGATCCGCCGGCCGTCGCGTTGGGCGTCGGAGAGCCGCTGCAACATCACCAAGCCGACGCCCTCGCCCCAGCCGGTGCCGTCGGCGGCCCCGGCGAACGACTTGCACCGGCCGTCGAGGGCGAGCCCCCGTTGCCGGGCGAACTCCAGGAACGGGCCGGGGGTGGCCATCACCGTCACGCCGCCGGCGACCGCGACGTCGCACTCGCCCTGCCGCAGGGACTGGCAGGCCAGGTGCAGCGCCACCAGAGACGACGAGCAGGCGGTGTCGACGCTGACGGCGGGGCCCTGCAACCCGAAGTGGTAGGCCAGCCGACCGCTGATGACGGCGGCGACGTTGCCGGTGGCCTGGTAGCCCTCGGTCTCGACCCGGGCGGCCATCAGCAGCGTCGCGTAGTCCTGGCCGTTGGTGCCGACGAAGACGCCGGTGTTTGTCTCCCGCATGTCGGCGGGCGCGGTGCCGGCCCGCTCGAACAGCTCCCAGGCGCTCTCCAGCAGCACCCGTTGCTGCGGGTCCATCACCATCGCCTCGCGCGGGGAGATGCCGAACAGGGCGGCGTCGAAGCCGGCGGCGTCGGTGAGGAAGCCGCCCTCGCGCACGTACGAGGTGCCGGGCCGGTCGGGATCGGGGTCGTAGATGGCTGCCAGGTCCCAGCCCCGGTCGGTCGGGAACTCCGCTATGCCGTCGCGTCCCTCGGCGACGAGTCGCCACAGGTCCTCGGGGCCGGCGACGCCGCCGGGGTAGCGGCAGCTCATCGAGACGACGGCGATCGGCTCGTCCAGCGCGGTGGCGGCCCGCACGGGCTCGGCCGCCGGGGTGTCGTCGCCCGCGAGCCTGCCCGCCAGGTGCTCGGCGAGGGCGTCGGGCGTCGGGCGGTCGAACACCAGGGTCGCCGGCAGGTTCAGCCCCACCGCCTCGGCGAGGCGGTTGCGCATCTCGACGGCGCTGAGCGAGTCGAAGCCGATCTCCCGGAACGACCGGTCCGCCGCCAGCGCCTGCGGCGAGGACAGGCGCAGCACCGCCGCCGCGTGGACGCGTACGAGGTCGAGCAGGACCCGGCGGCGTTCCGGGGCGGCGAGGCCGGCCAGCCGGCCGCGGAGCGGGGACGCCGCGTCGGGCGTGCCGCCGTCGCGCTGCCCGGCCGCCAGCAGCCGGGCCGCCTCGGGAATGTCGGCGATCAGCGGCCGGGGGCGGGCCAGCGTGTAGGTCTGCAGGAACCGGTCCCAGGCGATGTCCGCCACGGTGAGCGTGGTGTCGCCGTGGTCGAGCGCCTCGGCCAGGACGGAGACCGCGAGGTCGGGGCGCATGGCCCGGACGCCCGAGCGGAACATCTGGTCGGCGGCGCCCTCGGCGTCGACCATGCCGCCGCCGTCCCAGGCGCCCCAGGCGATGGCGGTGGCGGCCCGTCCGCGCCGTCGCCGGTCCTCGGCGAGCGCGTCGAGGAAGGCGTTGGCGGCGGCGTAGCCGCCCTGGTGCCCGCCGCCCCAGACGCCCGCGCCGGAGGAGAAGAGCACGAACGCCGACAGTTCGTCGCCGTACGCCTCGTCGAGGTTGACCGCGCCCGCCACCTTGGCCCGCAGGGCGTCGGCGAGGTCGGCGACGTCGGTGGCCGCGACGGGCGCGGCGTGGGCGACGCCGGCGGTGTGGAACACGGCCCCGACGCGGGTGCCCTGCCCGGCGAGCCGCCCGACGAGGGCCCGTACGGCGGCCGCGTCGGCGACGTCGCAGGCGGCCACGGTGACTGTGGTGCCGGCGGCGCGCAGTTCGTCGGCCAGCTCGTCGGCGCCGGGCGTGGCGGGGCCCTGGCGGCCGGTCAGCACCAGCTCACCCACGCCCTCGCGGGCCAGCCAGCGGGCCACCTGGGCCCCGATGGACCCGAGGCCGCCGGTGACCAGGACGGCGCCGCTGGCGGGACGCCAGTCCTGCGTCGCGGTGCGCTCGGCGCGGGCGCGGACCAGTCGCCGGGCGAACACCCCGGAGGGGCGCAGCGCCAGCTGGTCCTCCGCGTCGACGCCTGCCAGCACCGCCCCGAGCCGGGCCCGGTCCCGGGGGTCCAGCTCGGCGGGCAGGTCCAGCAGTCCGCCCCAGCGGTCCGGGTGTTCCAGAGCGACCACCCGGCCGAGCCCCCAGAGCATCGCCTGGCGGGGGCGGTCGAGCTGGTCGGCGCGGCCGGTCGAGACCGCGCCGGTGGTGGCGCACCACAGCGGGGCGGTGACGCCGGTGTCGCCGAGGGCCTGGACCAGGGCGTACGTGGCGGCGAGACCCGCCGGGACGACCGGGTGGGCCGGGTGCGGCGCGTCGTCCAGGCCGAGCAGGGAGAGCACTCCGGCGACGGGCCCGCCGGTACGCGCCAGCCGCTCGGCCAGCGCCGGCCGGCCCGTCTCCGGCACGTCGATCCGGACGACCTCGGCCCCGCCCTCGCCCAGCGCCCGGGCGACGCCGTCGACCAGGGGGTGCTCGGCTTCGGCGGCCGGCACGACCAGCAGCCACGTGCCGGCGAGGGTGGCCTCCGGCGCGACGGCCAGCGGCTTCCAGGTCACCCGGTAGCGCCACGAGTCCACGGTGGACTCGTCGCGGCGGCGCCGGCGCCAGGAGGACAGCAGCGGCAGCGCGGGGTCGAGGGAGCTGACCGTGGCCTCGTCGATGCGCATGGCGGCGGCCAGGGCAGACGCGTCGGCGCGTTCCACTGCCTCCCAGAAGTGCCGGTCCGCCTCGTCGGTGCCGGCGGGGGCGGGGGCGGTCGCCGCCGTCGGCTGCGGCCAGTAGCGCTGGCGCTGGAAGGCGTACGTGGGCAGCGGGAGCGGCGGGCCGGTGGGGGCGCCCAGGATCGCCGTCCAGTCGACGGGCACGCCGTGCACGTGCAGCCCGGCGAGGACCGTCAGCATGCGCTGCCAGCCGCCAGCCACGGTGTCGTCGGCGGCCACCACGACGGCGTCGTCGGCCCGCGCGCTCTCGCGGATGCCGGCTGCCAGCACGGTCGCCGGGGCAGCCTCGAGGAGGATCCGGTGGCCCTCGTCGAGCAGGGCGCGTACGGCCGGTTCCGCGTCGGCGTCGGCGGTCAGGTCCCGGTACCAGCGGGCGGCGTCGAGGCCGTCGGTGTCGACCGGGCCGCCGGTCGTCGCCGGGTACAGCGGCACCTCGGCCGCCCGGAGGGTGATGCCGGCCAGCGCGTCCGCGCCGTCCTCCGCCGGGCGGGCGAGGGCGATCGTCCTCGCCGCGTCCTCCAGCGACAGCGCGCCGGCCACGCAGGCGGCCGCGAGCGCGCCGTGAGCGTGCCCGAGCACGGCGGCGGGTCGTACGCCGAGGGAGCGCCACCAGCGTCCCAGCGAGACGGCCACGGCCCACCGGACGGCCGGCGCCACTTCGGGGTCGGCCGGGGTGGGGGCGCCGTCCGCGCCGCGCAGCACGGCGGCGAGCGACCAGTCCACGTGGGGGGCGAGGGCCGCGTCGCAGGCGACGATGGCGGCGGCGAACTCCGGTGCCCGGTCGAGCAGCTCGACGGTCGCGGCGGGCCACGGGTCGCCGTGGCCGGGGAAGACGAGGACCGGGTCGGCGGCGCGCGCCGCGACGCCGGTGACGGCGGCGGTGGCCTCGCCGAGGTGGAACGACTCCAGGGCCCGCGTCAGGTCGACGGTGTCGCGGCCGAGGACGACGGCGCGGTGGTCGAACGTGGCCCGGGTGGTGACCAGGGCGCGCGCGACGTCGGCCGGCGCCAGCTCCGGGTGTGCCGCGAGGTGCGCGCCCAGCCGGGCCGCCTGGTCGCGCAGCGCCGGGGTGTCCACGGCGGAGAGCACGAGGGGTACGAGGTCGGCGCGCGGCCGGTCGGTGGGCCGCGCGCCGACCGTCTCGGCGGGCGGCTGCTCGATGATCACGTGCGCGTTGGTGCCGGAGATCCCGAACGACGACACCCCTGCCCGACGCGGCCGGCCCATCCGCGGCCACGGCGTCGGCCCGGTAGCGAGGGCGACCGCCCCGGCCGTCCAGTCGACGTGCGGGGATGCCTCGTCCACGTGCAGCGTCGCCGGGACGACGCCGTGGCGCATCGCCAACACCATCTTGATCACACCGGCCACACCGGCTGCCGCCTGCGTGTGCCCGATGTTCGACTTGATCGAGCCCAGCCAGAGCGGCCGGTCGGCGGGCCGGTCCTGCCCGTACGTCGCCAGCAACGCCTGCGCCTCGATCGGGTCACCCAGGGTCGTGCCGGTGCCGTGCGCCTCCACGGCGTCCACGTCGGCGGTGGTGAGCCGCGCGTTCGCGAGGGCCTGCCGGATCACCCGCTGCTGCGACGGGCCGTTGGGGGCCGTCAGCCCGTTCGAGGCACCATCCTGGTTCACCGCCGTGCCCCGCACCACGGCGTGGATCCGCCGGCCCTCCCGCTGCGCGTCGGAGAGTCGCTGCACGAGCAACACGCCCACACCCTCGGACCAACCCGTACCGTCCGCCGACGCCGCGAACGACCGGCAGCGGCCGTCGGCCGACAGGCCACGCTGCCGCGAGAACTCGATGAACGTGCCGGGCGTCGCCATGACGGTCACGCCACCGGCCAACGCCAGATCACACTCGCCACTGCGCAACGCCTGCGCGGCCAGATGCAACGCGACGAGACTGGACGAACAGGCGGTGTCCACCGTGACCGCCGGGCCCTCCAAGCCGAACGTGTACGCCACCCGACCCGACAACACGCTGCCCGACGTACCCGTACCGACGTATCCCTCCACCTCGTCGGCCAACCCCATGAGCTGCGACGCATAGTCGTGATACATCACACCCGCGAACACACCCGTCCGGCTGCCCCGCAACTGCTGCGGATCCAGCCCGGCCGACTCGAACGACTCCCACGACGCCTCCAGCAGCAACCGCTGCTGCGGATCCATCGCCAGAGCCTCACGCGGCGAGATCCCGAA
>NZ_KB895879.1:14992-16702 GCF_000374985.1 Micromonospora sp. CNB394
CGCCGACTGACCCGGCGAACCCAACACACCCGCCACATGCGCCGCCGTCACCTCACCGATCGAATGACCAGCCAGCATGTCCGGCACAATCCCGAACGACTCCACCAGACGGAACAACGCCACCTCGACGGCAAACAGCCCGGCCTGCGTGAAGACGGTCTGGTCCAGCAACTCCGCCTCGGGGCTGCCCGCCGACGCGAACAGCACCTCCCGCAACGGACGCGGCAGCAGCGGGTCGAGGTGCGCACACACCTCATCCAGCGCGGCGGCGAACACCGGGAACTCCGCCGACAAGTCCCGGCCCATGCCGGCACGCTGCGCACCCTGACCCGAGAACAGCAGCGCCATCTCGCCGCGTGCGGCGACGGCACCAGTCACGACGGCCCCCGACGGCTCGCCGGCCGCCACTGCCGCGAGGCCCGCCAGCAGCTCGTCCCGGCTCGCCCCGGACACCACCGCCCGGTGCTCCAACGCCGACCGCGACGTCACCGACGACCAGGCCACATCCACGCCGCGCGGGGCCTCGTCGACGCTCAGCCACCGCGCCCACCGGCCCGCCTGGCCGGCGAGTGCCGCGGCGTCACGGGCCGACAGCAGCACCGGCACCACCGGCGGCACCTCGCGGACGACGACCTCACCCTCGATCGTCTCGGCCGGCGGCTGCTCGATGATCACGTGCGCGTTCGTACCGGAGATCCCGAACGACGACACCCCCGCCCGACGCGGCCGGCCCACCCCCGGCCACGGCATCGCCTCGGTGGCCAGGGCCACCGCCCCGGCCGTCCAGTCGATGTGTGGGGACGGCTCGTCCACGTGCAACGTCGCCGGCACCAGACCATGCCGCATCGCCAACACCATCTTGATCACACCAGCCACACCCGCAGCCGCCTGCGCATGCCCGATGTTCGACTTCACCGACCCCAGCCAGAGCGGCCGATCGGCGGGCCGGTCCTGCCCGTACGTCGCCAACAACGCCTGCGCCTCGATCGGGTCACCAAGCGTCGTACCCGTACCGTGCGCCTCCACCACGTCCACGTCCGCCGGGACCAGACGCGCGTTCGCCAGCGCCTGCCGGATCACCCGCTGCTGCGACGGACCATTCGGCGCCGTCAGCCCGTTCGACGCACCATCCTGATTCACCGCGCTGCCCCGCACCACGGCGTAGATCTTCCGGCCCTCGCGCTGGGCGTCGGAGAGCCGCTGCACCAGCAACACGCCCACACCCTCGGACCAGCCGGTGCCGTCGGCCGACGCGGCGAACGACCTACACCGGCCGTCGGCCGACAGGCCACGCTGCCGCGAGAACTCCACGAAGGTGCCGGGCGTCGCCATCACCGTCACGCCACCGGCCAACGCCAGGTCGCACTCGCCGGAGCGCAACGCCTGCGCGGCGAGGTGCAGCGCCACCAGCGACGACGAGCACGCCGTGTCCACGGTGACCGCCGGCCCCTCCAGCCCGAAGGTGTAGGCGACCCGACCGGACAGCACGCTGCCGGAGGTGCCGGTCCCGACGTAGCCCTCCACCTCGGTCGGCAGGTCCATGAGCCGGGAGGCGTAGTCGTGGTACATGACACCGGCGAAGACACCCGTCCGGCTGCCCCGCAACTGCTGCGGGTCCAGCCCGGCCGACTCGAACGACTCCCACGACGCCTCCAGCAGCAACCGCTGCTGCGGATCCATCGCCAGAGCCTCACGCGGCGAGATCCCGAA
>NZ_KB895879.1:17912-20515 GCF_000374985.1 Micromonospora sp. CNB394
TGCAACAACCAACCCGCCGACACCTTCGGCGCCAACACCGCACAAAGCCGCTCGCCGGTCAGACCCTCCACCACACCGTCATCCAGCACACCAGCCGTATGCACCACACCCGCCAACCGACCACCAGCGGAAACCTCCGCCACCAGCCCGAACACCTGATCCCGATCCGTCACATCACACGCCACCACCCGCACCGACGCACCCAACGCCGACAACCGCTCCGACAACCCACCCGCACCCGCAGCCTCCGGACCACGCCGCGACACCAGCACCAACGACCGCACCCCATACACCGACACCAGATGCTCCGCCACCAACGCACCCAACGCACCCGTACCACCGGTCACCAACACCGCACCATCACCCAGGCTCGGCGCCTCCACCGACGTGACGCCGGCCCGGACCAGGCGCGGCGAGTACACCGCACCCCCTCGGACGGCCAACTGGCCGCCGGTCGCGGCCGGTTCCCGCAGGACGCCGTCCAGCAGGGCCACCAGCGCGGCGTCCAGGTCGCCGTCGACGTCCGCGAGGACCATGCGGCCCGGGTGCTCCGACTGCGCCGAACGCAGCAGACCCCACACCGCCGCGCTCGCCAGGTCGGTCACCCGGTCGCCGTCGCCGATCGACACCGCGCCCCGGGTCACGACCACGAGCCGCGAGTCCGCCAGGGCGTCCGCCGCGAGCCAGGACTGCACCGTCGCCAGCACGTCCGAGGTCACTGCCCGGACCGACTCCGGCGTCGCCGCGCCGGGCGCGGGGAACACCGGCATCAGCAGCGTCCGGGGAGCTGACTCATCCCCCGCGACCGTCGCCACGTCGGCGTACGTGGGCATGCCTACCGGTGCCGGCAGCTCCAGGTCGCCGGTCACCAGCGCCCAACCCGAAAGCTCCCCGGCGGGTGCGGCCTCCACGGCCGGCCACCGCAGTTCGAACAGCGACCGCGAGGCCACGCCCGGCGCGGCCACACCGGTCAGCTCTCGCAGGACGAGGGAGTCCATCGACACGACCGGCGCGCCCACCTCGTCGTACGCGGCCACCCGCAGCCCGGAGCCGTCGCGGGTCAGGCGCACCCGCAGCGTCCCCGCGCCTGCCGCGTGGACCTGCACGCCCTCGAAGGCGAACGGCACCCGTGGTCCGCTCGATTCCTCGCCACCGAGCAGCAGCCCGATCGGGTGCAGGGCGGCGTCCAGCAGGGCCGGGTGCACGCCGAATCCGGCGCTCTCCGTCGCGGCGGCCTCCGGCAGGGCCACCTCGGCGAACAGTTCGTCGCGGCCGATCCAGGCGCGCTGGAGCCCCTGGAAGACCGGCCCGTACGCCAGGCCGTGCTCCGCCAGCGTCGTGTACCACCCCGCGAGGTCCACCTCCGACGTCGCGGCGGGGGGCCAGGTGATCGAGTCGGGCTCGTCGGCGGTGGACGCTTCCAGTACACCCTCGGCGTGCCGGGTCCAGCCCGCCTCGGGATCGTCGTCGGGGCGGGAGTAGACGGCAACGGGACGCTGCGGCGACTCCGACGTGGACACCCGCACCTGAATGCGTACGCCCCCGGTTTCGGGGAGCACCAGCGGGGCGGCCATGGTCAGCTCCCGCAGCCGGGAGAGGCCCACCTCGTCGCCGGCCCGTACGGCCAGCTCGACCAGGGCCGTGCCGGGTACGAACGTCAGCCCGGAGACCGTGTGGTCGGCCAGCCACGGGTGTGTGGTCAGGGAAAGTCGGCCGGTCAGCACCATCTCGTCGTCGCCGGCCAGGTCCACTGTCGCGCCGAGCAGCGGGTGCCCGGTGCGGCCGAGTCCGACCCCGGACACGTCGCCCGTACGCGCCCGGTTGGCGGCGGGCCAGTAGCGCTGGTGCTGGAAGGCGTACGTGGGCAGGTCCACGCGGCGCGCGCCAGTGTCGACGAACCACTGCGCCCAGGTCACCGGCACGCCGTGCACGTGCAGTTCCGCCAGGGCGTGCAGCAACGCCTGCCCCTCCGGCCGGTCCCGACGCTGCACCGCCACGGCCAGCACACCGTCGTCGCCGGGCAGCACGTCGGCGGCCATCGCCGTCAGCACACTCTGCGGCCCGACCTCCAGGAACGTGTCCACACCCGCCCCGCGCAGCGCCGTCACACCATCGGCGAACCGCACCGCCTCCCGCACATGCCGCACCCAGTACTCCGGGGTACTGATCTCGTCACCGGCCAGGGCCCCCGTCACGTTCGACACGACCGGCAGCAGCGGCGCGGAGAACACCAACCCGTCCAGGACCGTACGGAACTCGGCCAGCATCGGCGCCATCAACGGACTGTGGAACGCGTAGCTCACCGCAAGCCGGCGCGTACGCACCCCCCGATCACGCCAGACCCGCTCCACCTCGGCCAGGGCCTCGACGACACCCGACACCACCACAGCGGCCGGGCCGTTGACCGCCGCGATACCCACGCGGTCGCCCAGGCCCGCGATCGACTGCGCCACCGCAGCCTCGTCGGCCGCCACAGCCAGCATCCCACCACCGGCGGGCAGCGCCTGCATCAACCGACCCCGCGCCGCCACCAACTGACACGCGTCGGCCAGGGACAACACACCCGCCACATGCGCCGCCGTCACCTCACCGATCGAATGACC
>NZ_KB895880.1:0-3221 GCF_000374985.1 Micromonospora sp. CNB394
CGGCCGGGGTCGGGTAGTCGAAAACCAGCGTCGAGGCCAACCGCAGCCCCGTGGCCGCGTTCAACCGGTTACGCAGGTCCACCGCCGTCAGCGAGTCGAAGCCCAACTCCCGGAACGCCCGGTCCGCCGGCACCGACTCCGCACCACCGTGCCCCAACACCTGCGCGACCAGGCCCCGCACCAGCACGTCGACCTGGGCGCGCGCCTCGTCGGGCGCGAGGCTCGCGAGCTGGTTGGCCCAGTCGCCGCCCCGCGCGGCCCGTCGCCGGGCCGCCGTCGATCCGATCAGGGTACGCAGCACGGCCGGCACCGGGCCGGCGCCGAGCGCTGCGCGCATCGCCGGTACGTCGATCACGGCCGGCACCAACGCCGGCCGCTCCGCCACCAGTGCGGCGTCGAACAGCTCCAGCCCGGCCTCGGCGCTCATCGGAGTCAGGCCGGCCCGCGCGGACCGCGCCCGGTCCGCCTCGTCGAGGGACGCGGCCATACCGTCCGTGTCCCACATGCCCCACGCCAAGCTCACGGCCGGCAACCCGAGCTGCCGCCGATACACCGCAAGTCCGTCGAGGAACGCGTTGCCCGCCGCGTACGCCGACTGACCCGGCGAACCCAACACACCCGCCACCGACGAGAACACCACGAACAGATCCAGATCCAGCGACGCCGTCGCCTCGTGCAACAACCAACCCGCCGACACCTTCGGCGCCAACACCCCCGCCAGCCGCTCCTCGGTGACCCGCTCGATCACCCCGTCATCCAGCACACCAGCGGTATGCACCACACCCGCCAGGCGGCCCCCGGCCGTGACCTCGCCGACCAGCCCGAACACCTGATCCCGGTCCGTCACGTCACACGCGACAACCCGCACCGACGCGCCCAGCGCGGACAGTCGCTCCGACAGCTCGCCCGCACCGGCGGCCCCCGGACCACGCCGCGACACCAACACCAGCGACCGCACCCCATACACCGACACCAGATGCTCCGCCACCAGCGCGCCCAGCGCGCCCGTACCACCCGTCACCAGCACCGCGCCGTCACCCACCACGGCACCGTCCGCCGACGAGGGCGCCACCGCACGCACCAGACGCGGCACGAACACCCCACCCGCACGCACCGCGACCTGACCGCCGTGCGTCGACGGCTCGTCGGCCACCGATGCCAGGACGGCCAACGTCCCGGCATCCACGTCACGATCGACGTCCGCCAGGACGATGCGGCCAGGGTGCTCCGACTGCGCCGAACGCAGCAAACCCCACACCGCCGCACCGCCCAGGTCCGTCATCCGGTCATCGGCACCCACCGCAACCGCGCCCCGAGTCACCACCACCAACCGCGACTCCGCCAGCGCGTCGGCCGCCAACCAGGACCGCACCGTCGCCAGCACCTGCGACGTCGCCGCGCGTACCGCGTCGGGGACGGCGCTCTTCGGCGCGTCGAGCGGCAGCAGCAGCGCCTTCGGTGCGGCCGTCCGACCGGCGTCGACCGCCGCGACGAGCGCCTCGACGTCGCCGTACGCCGGCAGGTCGGCGGTTGCCGGCGAGCCGACCAGCGCCCACCCGGAGAGGTCCCCGGCGGCGGCGATCTCCTCTGCCTGCCAGGTGAGTTCGAACAGCGACCGGGCCGCCGCGCCCGCCTCGGTCACGCCGGTCAGCTCGCGCAGAGCGAGGGAGTCGACCGACACCACGGCCGCGCCCGACTCGTCGCACGCGACCAGACGCACCGCCGAACCCGTACGCGTCAGCCGCACCCGCAGCACCCGCGCACCCGAGGCATACACCTGCACACCCTCGAACGCGAACGGCACCCGCGCCCCACCCGAACCCTCGCCACCGGGCAGCAGCCCGATCGGATGCAGGGCCGCGTCCAGCAACGCCGGGTGCACCCCGAACCCCGCCGCGTCACCGGCCACCTCATCCGGCAACACCACCTCGGCGTACACGTCGTCGCCGGTGGTCCACACCCGGCGCAGCCCCTGGAACACCGGCCCGTACGTCAGGCCGTGCTCCGCAAGCGTCGGGTACCAGCCCGTCACGTCCAGCTCGGACCCGCCGGCCGGGGGCCACTCCCCCACGCTCGGCTCGTCGGCCGTCGCCCGCTCCAGCACGCCCTCCGCGTGGTGGACCCAGTCGGCCTCCGGGTCGCCCTCGGCCTGCGAGTGCACCGCCACAACCCGGGTACCGGCCCCGTCGGCCGCGCCGACGCGCACCTGCACCCGTACGGCACCGGACCCCGGCAGCACCAGCGGCGCGGCCACGGTCAGCTCGCGCACCCGCGACGCACCCACCTCGTCGCCCGCCCGCACCGCCAACTCCACCAGGGCGGTGCCGGGCACGATCACCGTGCCGGAGACGACGTGGTCGGCAAGCCACGCGTGGGTGGCGAGGGAGAGACGACCGGTCAGCACCACCATGTCCGCGCCGGCGACGGTGACCGCCGCGCCGAGCAGCGGGTGCCCGGCGTCTCCGAGGCCCACGCCGGAGACGTCGGCGGTACGCGCCTGGCCCGCGCCGAGCCAGTAGCGCTGGTGCTGGAAGGCGTACGCGGGCAGGTCGACCCGGCGTGCGCCGCTGTCGGTGAACCACTGCGTCCAGGTCACCGGTACACCGTGCACGTGCAGTTCGGCGAGCGCGTGCAGCAGCGCCTGCGGGGCGGAACGGTCCCGACGCTGGACGGCCACCGCCAGCGCGTCGTCGGCGAGCAGGTCGGCGTTCATGGCGGTCAGGACGCTCTGCGGTCCGACCTCCAGGAACGTGTCAACCCCGGCCGCCCGCAGGGCGGCGATGCCGTCGGCGTAGCGCACCGCCTCCCGCACGTGCCGCACCCAGTACTCGGCGCGGGTGATCTCCTGCGGGTCGGCGAGCGCCCCGGTCAGGTTCGACACCACCGGTAGCAGCGGCGCCCGGAACGTCAGCCCCGCCAGGACGGCGCGGAACTCATCGAGCATCGGCTCCATCAGCGGGCTGTGGAACGCGTGGCTGACGGTGAGCCGGCGGGTACGCACGCCCCGATCCCGCCAGACCCGCTCCACCTCGTCGAGAGCCTCGACGACACCCGACACCACCACGGCGGCCGGCCCGTTGACCGCCGCGACGCCCACCCCGTCGCCCAGGCCCGCGATCGACTCCACCACCGCAGCCTCGTCAGCGGCCACAGCCAGCATCCCACCACCCGCGGGCAGCGCCTGCATCAACCGACCCCGCGCCGCCACCAGCGCACACGCG
>NZ_KB895880.1:3456-8235 GCF_000374985.1 Micromonospora sp. CNB394
CCCGAACGACTCCACCAGACGGAACAACGCCACCTCGACCGCGAACAACCCGGCCTGCGTGAACACCGTCTGATCCAACAACCCCGCCTCAGCAGTGCCCGCCTCAGCGAACAACACCTCCCGCAACGGACACGGCAGCAGCGCATCGAGGTGTCCGCACACCTCGCCCAGCGCGGTCGCGAACACCGGGAACAGGGCGGCCAGCTCCCGACCCATCCCGGCACGCTGCGCACCCTGGCCGGAGAAGAGCACAGCCAGCTGCGTACGCGTCGTGCCGGTCCCCGTCGCCACGGCGGCGGCCGGCTCACCGGCGGCGAGCGCCCGCAGCCCGGCCAGCAGTTCGTCCCGGCCCGTCGCGGTGACCACCGCACGGTGCTCCAGCACGGCCCGGCTGACTGTCGACGACCAGCCGATGTCGGCGGGGCGCAGTTTCTCGTCGTCGGCGATCCAGCGGGCCCAGCGGTCGGCCTGCGCCGCGACGGCGGCCTCGGAGCGGGCCGAGAGCAGCACGGGGGTCGGCAGCGACCCGGCGGCGGGCGTCGGCGTGTGCTCGCCCCGGGTGGGCTCCGCTTCGGCGGGGGGTTGCTCGATGATCACGTGCGCGTTGGTGCCGCTGACGCCGAACGACGAGATCGCGGCGCGACGGGGCCGGCCCGCCGCGGGCCAGTCGCGGGCCTCGGTGAGCAGGGAGACCGCCCCGGCGCTCCACTCGATGTGCGGGGACGGCTCGTCGACGTGCAGCGTCGACGGCAGCACGCCGTGCCGCATCGCCATGATCATCTTTATGATGCCGGCTGCCCCGGCGGCGGCCTGGGTGTGGCCGATGTTCGACTTGATCGAGCCCAGCCAGAGCGGCCGGTCGGCCGGCCGGTCCTGCCCGTACGTCGCCAGCAACGCCTGCGCCTCGATCGGGTCGCCCAGCGTCGTGCCGGTGCCGTGCGCCTCCACGGCGTCCACGTCGGCAGTGGTCAGCCGGGCGTTCGCGAGGGCCTGCCGGATCACCCGCTGCTGCGACGGGCCATTCGGCGCCGTCAGCCCGTTCGACGCGCCGTCCTGGTTGACGGCGCTGCCGCGTACCACCGCCAGGATCCGCCGGCCCTCACGCTGCGCGTCCGACAGGCGCTGCACCAGCAGCACACCGACGCCCTCCGACCAGCCCGTGCCGTCGGCCGACGCCGCGAACGACTTGCAGCGGCCGTCCTGCGACAGGCCCCGCTGGCGGGAGAACTCGATGAACGTCCCCGGCGTCGCCATGACGGTCACGCCACCGGCCAGGGCGAGATCGCACTCGCCGCCGCGCAGCGCCTGCACCGCGAGGTGCAGCGCGACCAGCGACGACGAGCACGCCGTGTCGACAGTGACCGCCGGGCCTTCGAGGCCGAACGTGTACGCGACCCGGCCGGACAGCACGCTGCCGGAGGTGCCGGTGCCGAGGTAGCCGCCCACGCCCTCGGGCAGGTCCTGCACGCCGGAGGCGTAGTCGTGGTACATGAGCCCGGCGAAGACGCCGGTCCGGCTGCCACGTAGCCGCGAGGGGTCGAGGCCGGCCGACTCGAACGTCTCCCAGGACGCCTCCAGCAGCAGTCGCTGCTGCGGGTCCATGGCGATCGCCTCGCGCGGCGAGATGCCGAAGAAGTCCGGGTCGAACTCGGCGGCCCCGTACAGGAAGCCACCGTGGCGGGTGTACGACGTCCCGGGGTTGTCCGGGTCGGGGTGGAAGAGCCGGTCGAGGTCCCAGCCGCGGTCGGTGGGGAACTCGCCGATGCCGTCGGCGCCGGCGGCGACCAGGTCCCACAGCTGCTGCGGGTTCGTCACGCCGCCCGGGTAGCGGCAGGCCATGCCCACGATGGCGATCGGCTCGTCGACGTTCGTCGCCCGCACGGCCCGCTGCTGCTCGGCAACCTGGCCGGACAGCTGCTCGTACAGGTGCTCCGACAGGGCGGCAGGGGTCGGGTAGTCGAAGACGAGCGTCGACGTGAGCCGCAGTCCGCTCGCGCTGTTGATCCGGTTGCGCAGCTCGACGGCGGTCAGCGAGTCGAAGCCCAGTTCCCGGAACGCCCGGTCCGCCGGCACCGCCTCGGCGCCGCCGTGGCCGAGCACCTGCGCGACCATCCCGCGCACCAGCAGGGCCACCTGCGTACGCGCCTCCTGCGGGTCGAGGCCGGCCAGCCGGTCGGCCCACGTGCCGGTGCCGGAGCGGCGACGCTTCGCGGCCGGTCCCACCAGGCCCCGCAGCATCACCGGCACCCGGCCGGCGGCGGTCCGTGCCCGCATGGCGGGCAGGTCGACCACGGCCGGCACCAGCGCCGCGCCGCCGTGGGTCAGGGCGGCGTCCCACAGCCCGAGCCCGACCGGGGCGGTCATCGGGACCAGACCGGCCCGGGTCACCCGCGCCCGGTCGGTGTCGTTGATCGACGCGGCCATGCCGTCGGTGTCCCACATGCCCCACGCGAGGCTGACGGCGGGCAGCCCGCGCTGCGCCCGCAGCACGGCGAGGGCGTCCAGGAAGGCGTTGCCGGCCGCGTACGCGGCCTGGCCGGGAGAGCCGAGCACCCCGGCGACGGAGGAGAAGAGCACGAACAGGTCGAGGTCCAGCTCGGCGGTCGCCTCGTGCAGCCACCAGCCCGCCGTGACCTTCGGGGCCAGCACGTCCGCCAGCTGGTCGGCGGTGATCCCGCTGACGATGCCGTCGTCGAGGACGCCGGCGGTGTGGACCACCCCGGCCAGGCGGTCGTCGGCGGTGATGGACCGGACCAGCTCGCCGACGCGCTCGCGGTCGGTCACGTCCGTGGCGACCACGCGGGCGGTCGCGCCCAGCGCGGCCAGCCGCCGCACCAGTTCGTCGGCTCCGGGGGCCGCCGGGCCCTGCCGGGACGCCAGCACCAGCGACCGCACGCCGTAGGCGGTGACGAGGTGTTCGGACACCAGGGCGCCCAGCGATCCGGTGCCGCCGGTGACGAGGACGGTTCCCCCGTCGAGGGTCGCCGGGGTCCGCACGGCGCCCGTGGCGCGGACCAGCCGCGGCAGGTACGCCGTGCCCGACCGCACCGCGATCTGCCCGCCGAGGGCGGGGTCGTCGGCGGCTGCGGCGAGCAGGGCCAGCCGGTCGGCGTCCAGGTCGGCGCCGGGTTCCAGGTCGGCCAGCACGAGCCGGCCGGGGTGCTCCGACTGGGCCGAACGCAGCAGGCCCCAGACCGCCGCCCCCGCCAGGTCGCTGACGCGGTCGTCGGTGCCGGTGGCCACCGCGCCGCGGGTCACGACGACCAGCCGCGAGTCCGCCAGCGGCTCGGCCGCCAGCCACGCCTGCACCGCGCCGAGGACGTCCGTCGTGACGGAGCGCACCGCGTCGGGCACGTCCGTCCCGGAGGTCGCCGGAGTGACCGGCAGCAGCAGCGCCGCCGGGGCGGTGCCGTCCGTCGCCGCCGTGGTCAGAGCGGCGACGTCGGCGTACGCCGGGAGCTGCGACGCGCCGTCGAGCGGGCGGTCACCGAGCACGGCCCAGCCGTACGCGCCGTCGGGCGCGGCGATCTGCTCGGGCTGCCAGGAGACCTCGAACAGGGATCGGTACGCCTCGTCCGGCGGGGCTGCCGGGCCGGTCATCTCGCGCAGTGTCAGCGAGTCCACCGACACCACGGGCACGCCCGTCTCGTCGGCGGCGACCAGCCGCACCGAGTTGCCGGAGGCGGTGAGGCGGACCCGGAGCGTCCGGGCGCCGACGGCGTGGACCTGCAGACCCTCGAACGCGAACGGCACCCGGGGTCCGCCGCCCGGCTGCTCGGCGGGCAGCAGCCCGACGGGGTGCAGGGCGGCGTCCAGCAACGCCGGGTGCACCCCGAAGCCCGCCGGGTCACCGGTTACCTCGTCGGGGAGGGTGACCTCGGCGAACACCTCGCCGTCGGCGGTCCATGCCCGGCGCAGGCCCCGGAAGACCGGCCCGTACGCGAGCCCGTGCTCGGCGACCGTCGCGTACCAGCCGGTGACGTCCACCTCGGACGCGCCGGGTGGCGGCCAGGCGCCCAGGGTGGGCTCGTCGGCAGTGGGGGCGCCGACGAGGCCGTCGGCGTGCCGGGTCCAGCCCGACTCGGCGTCGTTTTCGGGCTGGGAGTGCACGGTCACCGAGCGACTGCCGGTCCCGTCGACGGGACCGACCCGGACCTGGACCCGTACCCCGCCGCCGGTGGCGGGCAGCGCGAGCGGGGCGAGCACTGTCAGCTCGCGGACGCGGGACGCGCCGACCTCGTCGCCCGCCCGGACGACGAGGTCCACCAGCGCGGTGCCCGGCACCACCACGGCACCGGAGACGATGTGGTCGGCGAGCCACGGGTGCGTCGACACCGACAGCCGGCCGGTCAGCACCACCATGTCCTCGCCGGCGACCGACACCGCCGCGCCGAGCAGCGGGTGCCGCGCCACGCCGAGGCCGGCCCCGGAGACGTCGGCGGACTGGCCGGTGGGCGGCAGCCAGTACCGCTCCCGCTGGAAGGCGTACGTGGGCAGGTCCACCCGGCGCGCGCCGGTCTCGGTAAACCACGACTGCCACGTCACCGGCACACCGTGCACGTGCAGCTCGGCGAGGGCGTGCAGCAACGCCGGCGCCTCCGGCCGGTCCCGGCGCTGCACAGCCACCGCCAGCACGACGTCGTCATCGGGCAGCACATCCGCCGCCATGGCGGTCAGCACGCTCTGCGGACCGACCTCCAGGAACGTGTCCACACCCGCCCCGCGCAGCGCCGTCACACCATCGGCAAACCGCACCGCCTCCCGCACATGCCGCACCCA
>NZ_KB895880.1:9825-17937 GCF_000374985.1 Micromonospora sp. CNB394
CGTTCGCGAGGGCCTGCCGGATCACCCGCTGCTGGGCCGGCCCGTTGGGGGCGGTGAGACCGTTTGACGCGCCGTCCTGGTTGACGGCGCTGCCGGCGAGCACCGCGAGCACCTGGCGGCCCTGCCGCCGGGCGTCAGAGAGGCGCTGGACCAGCAGCACGCCGACGCCCTCCGACCAGCCGGTGCCGTCGGCGTCGGCGGCGAAGGACTTGCAGCGCCCGTCCGGGGCGAGGCCGCCCTGGCGGGAGAACTCGACGAAGGCGCCGGGCGTCACCATGACGGTGACGCCGCCCGCCAGGGCCATGTCGCACTCGCCGCCGCGCAGCGCCTGGGCGGCCAGGTGCACCGCCACCAGCGAGGACGAGCAGGCGGTGTCGACCGTCACCGCCGGGCCCTCCAGCCCGAAGGTGTACGACACCCGGCCCGAGATGACGCTGTGCGCGCCGCCGGTGAGCTGGTAGCCGGCCAGTTCGGCCGGGGTGTCGGTGGTGCCGTAGCCCGACGGGGAGGCGCCCACGAAGACGCCGGTACGGCTGCCGCGCAGCTCCTCCGGGTCGATGCCGGCCTGCTCCATGGCCTCCCAGGACGCCTCCAGCAGCAGCCGCTGCTGCGGGTCCATGGCGACGGCCTCGCGCGGCGAGATGCCGAAGAACCCAGGGTCGAAGGTGGTGGCGCCGTCGACGAAGCCGCCCTCGCGGGTGTGTGAGACGGGTTGCCCGTCGGCGTCGACGGCCAGCAGCCGGCCCATGTCCCAGTGGCGGTCGTCGGGGAAGCCGCTGATGCCGTCGCGCCCGGTGGCGACCAGCTCCCACAGGTCGTCCGGGTTGGCCACGCCGCCCGGGTAGCGGCAGCTCATGCCGACGATGACGATCGGGTCGTCGGCGACCGGCCCGGCGGGGCCCCAGGCGGTGACGGTCTCGACCTCGTGCAGGCGCAGCGTCGCCGACAGGTGGTCGGCGAGGGCGGCCGGGTTCGGGTAGTCGAAGACCAGGGTGGTGGGCAGGGTGAGGCCGGTGGCGGCGCCGAGCCGGTTGCGCAGCTCGACGGCGGTCAGCGAGTCGAAGCCGAGTTCCTTGAACGCCCGGTTGGCCTTTACCAGTTCGGTGCCGGAGTGGCCGAGCACGGCGGCGGTGTGCGTGCGTACGAGCTCGGTCAGGTGGCGGTCCTGCTCGGCGCGGGGCAGCGTCAGCAGGTGCTGCCGCAGCCCGCCGCCGACGGTGTCCTCCGATTCCGCGTCGACCACGCGCAGGGCGTCGCGCGCCTCGGCGATGTCGTCGAGCAGGGGGCGGGCGCGGGCGGCGGCGAACGCCGGGGTGAACAGGGACCAGTCGACGTCCGCCACGGTCACCGCCGGCACGGCCCGGCCGACGGCGCTGCGCAGCGCGTACACGGCCTGAGCCGGCGACATGGGGCCGAGGCCACGGCGGGCCAGCAGTTCCTGCCCCTCGCCGCTGGCCATGCCGCCGTCGGCCCAGGGGCCCCACGCCACGGCGGTGGCGGTCAGGCCGCGGGCGCGGCGCCGCTCGGCGAGGGCGTCGAGGAAGGCGTTCCCGGCGGCGTACGCGGCCTGGCCGCCGCTGCCCCAGATGCCGGCGATCGAGGAGAACAGCACGAACGCGTCGAGCGGTCGGTCGCCCAGCAGCTCGTCCAGGTGCACGGCGCCGGCGATCTTGCCGTCGAGCACCCCGGCCAGGCCGGCGAGGTCGGTGTCGACGAGCATGTTCAGCTGGCCCACCCCGGCGGCGTGCACCACCGCGGTCAGGGGCGCCGGGTCGGCGTCGACATCGCGCAGCAGCGCCTCGACACGGGCGCGGTCGGCCATGTCGGCGGCGACCAGGCTCACCCGGGCGCCGAGCGCGGTCAGTTCGTCGCGCAGCTCGGCCGCCCCGGGGGCGTGCTCGCCGCGGCGGCTGGTCAGCACGAGGTGCTCGGCGCCGTTGGCCGCCGCCCAGCGGGCCACGTGCGCGCCGAGCGCCCCGGTGCCGCCGGTGACGAGGACGGTGCCGGACGGCTGCCAGCGGTCGACTGTGCCGACGGCCGCCGGCGTGGCGCGCACCAGGCGCCGCACGAAGACACCGGAGCGCCGCACGGCCACCTGGTCCTCGTGCCCGCCCCCGGTCAGGACGCTGACCGCGTGGTCCCAGTCGCCGCGCCCGGGCGCGTCCGGCAGGTCGACCAGGCCACCCCAGAGCTGCGGATGTTCCAGCCCGGCGACCCGGGCCAGACCCCACAGCCCGCCCTGGGCGACGCTGCGCACCGGGTCGGTGTCGCCGGTGCCGACAGCGCCCCGCGTGAGCATCCACAGTGGTGCCGCGACGTCGGCGGCGTGCAGGGCCTGCACCAGCGTCATCGTGGCGGCCGTGCCGAGCGGCACCGCCGGCTGGCCGGGGTGGGGTCGCTCCAGCAGGCCCAGCAGGGAGACGATCCCGGTGAACGGGGTGTCCCCCACGACGCCGGCCAGCCGCGACGTCACCTGGTCGCGCTCGGCGAGCGGGTCCACCGCCAGCCGGGACACCTCGCCGCCGGCGGCGCTCAGCGCCCCCGCGAGCGCCCCGGCCCACTCGGCAGTGGCGGCGTCGGCGGGCTCCACGAGCAGCCAGCGTCCCGGCGGGGTGACCGGTGCGGGGGCGGTGGTGCGCTTCCACACCACCCGGTACGACCAGCCGTCGACGACGGCGTCCCGCAGCCGCGCCTTGCGCCAGGACGACAGGACCGGCAGGGCCGGGGCCAGGACGCCCGCCCCGTCGGCGCCGAACTGCGCGGCGAGGGCCGCCACGTCGGAGCGCTCGACGGCCGACCAGAACTCGACGTCCACCACGTCGGGGCTGACCGGGCCGGTGACCGAGGCCGGCATCTGCTCGGGCCAGTAGCGCTGCCGCTGGAACGCGTACGTGGGCAGGGCGACCGGGGTCGCTCCGGCACCGGTGTAGAGGGCCGCCCAGTCGACGGGTACCCCGTTGACGTGCAGCTCGGAGAGGCCGGCGAGCAGAGTCCCCGCCTCGGGACGGTCGGCGCGCTGGGCGGGCACGGCGAGGACGGGGATGTCGTCGGCGTCGGCCGGCTCCTGGCCGCTGAGCACGTCCCGGGTCATGGCGGTCAGGACGCTGCGGGGGCCGATCTCCAGGAACGTGTCCACCCCGGCGGCGCGCAGCGCGGCGACCCCGTCGGCGAAACGCACCGCCTCCCGCACGTGCCGCACCCAGTAGTCGGGACTACGGATCTCGTCGACGTCAGCCAGCGCACCGGTCACGTTCGACACGACCGGCAACGCCGGCGCCTCGAACGTCAACCCGTCCAGGACCACCCGGAACTCATCCAGCATCGGCTCCATCAACGGACTGTGGAACGCATGACTCACCGACAACCGGCGCGTACGCACACCCCGCCCACGCCAGACCCGCTCCACCTCGTCGAGCGCCTCCACCGCACCGGAGACCACCACCGACGTCGGCCCGTTGACAGCCGCGACCCCCACACCGGTCAAGTCGTCCAGCGTCGCCAGCACATCGGCCTCAGCCGCCGCAACCGCCAGCATCCCACCACCGGCCGGCAACGCCTGCATCAACCGGCCCCGCGCCGCCACCAACACACACGCATCCGCCAGCGACAACACCCCCGCCACGTACGCGGCCGTGACCTCGCCGATCGAGTGACCGCCGACCAGGTCGGGGGCGACGCCGAACGACTCCACCAGGCGGAACAACGCCACCTCGACCGCGAACAGACCCGCCTGCGTGAACACCGTCCGGTCCAGCAGCTCCGCCTCGGCGGAACCCTCGGGTGCGAACAGCACTTCCTTGAGCGGGCGCGGCAACAGCGCGTCGAGCTGTGCGCACACCTCGTCCAGCGCGGCGGCGAAGACCGGGAACTCCGCGTACAACTCCCGGCCCATGCCGGCACGCTGCGCACCCTGACCCGAGAAGAGCACCGCGAGCGGACCCCGCCCAGCCGCCTGCCCGGCGAACAACGCGCCCGACGGCTGGCCGGCGGCGAGGGCGCGCAGCCCGGCCAGCAACTCCTCGCGGTCGGTGGCGGTGAGCACCGCGCGGTGCTCCAGCGCGGAGCGCGACACGACCGACGACCAGCCGACGTCCACGGTGCGGAGGGCCTCGTCGTCCTCCAGCCACCGGGCCCAGCGACCCGCCTGCGCGCTGAGCGCTGCTTCGGAGCGGGCGGAGAGCAGCACGGGTACCGCCGGCAGGGCGACGGTGGGAGCCGGCCCGGTGTCGGCGGGGTCGGCGGCGTCCGGGGCGGGCGGTTCCTCGATGATCGTGTGCGCGTTCGTGCCGGAGATGCCGAACGACGACACGGCCGCCCGGCGGGGACGGTCGGTCGCCGGCCACGGCGTCGCCTCGGTCACCAGCGACACCTCGCCGGCCGACCAGTCCACCTTCGGCGTCGGCTCGTCGACGTGCAGGGTGGACGGCACGAGCCCGTGCCGCATCGCCATCACCATCTTGATCACACCGGCGACGCCGGCGGCGGACTGGCTGTGGCCGATGTTCGACTTGATCGAGCCGAGCAGCAGCGGCCGGTCGGCCGGACGGTCCCGCCCGTACGTGGCCAGCAGGGCCTGCGCCTCGATCGGGTCGCCCAGCGTCGTGCCGGTGCCGTGCGCCTCGACGGCGTCCACGTCGGCAGTGGTCAGCCGGGCGTTCGCGAGGGCCTGCCGGATCACCCGCTGCTGGGCCGGCCCGTTGGGGGCGGTGAGACCGTTTGACGCGCCGTCCTGGTTGACGGCGCTGCCGCGGATCACGGCGAGGATCGGGTGCCCCTTGCGCTGCGCGTCCGACAGCCGCTCCACCAGCAGGATACCGACGCCCTCGGACCAGCCCGTGCCGTCGGCGGCGGCGGCGAACGACTTGCACCGGCCGTCGGGGGCGAGCCCTCGCTGCCGGGAGAAGCCTACGAACGGGCCGGGGGTGGCCATGACGCACACGCCGCCGGCCAGGGCCAGGTCGAAGTCGCCCTGCCGCAGCGCCTGGCACGCCAGGTGCAGGGCGACCAGCGACGACGAGCACGCGGTGTCCACGGTGACCGCGGGGCCCTCCAGTCCGAGGGCGTACGCGATCCGCCCGGAGACGACGCTGGTGGCCGTACCGGTCAGCAGGTAGCCCTCGTCGGCGCCCTCGGCCTCGCTCTGCGGGCCCATGCCGTAGCCGTTGGCGGCGGTGCCGACGAAGACGCCGACCTTCTGCCCCCGCATCGAGGCGGGCGCGACGCCGGCGTGCTCGAACGCCTCCCACGACGTCTCCAGGAGCAGCCGCTGCTGGGGGTCCATCGCCACGGCCTCGCGCGGCGAGATACCGAAGAACTCCGCGTCGAAGTCGGCCGCGTCGTAGAGGAAGCCGCCCTCGCGGGTGGTGGAGCGGCCGGCCCGGTCGGCGTCCGGGTCGTACAGGTTGTCCAGGTCCCAGCCCCGGTCCGTCGGGAAGCCGCCGATCGCGTCGCCGCCGGAGGCGACCAGGTCCCAGAGCTGCTCGGGGCTGGCGACGCCACCCGGGTAGCGGCAGGACATCGCGACGATCGCGATCGGCTCCCTGGCGGCGGCGGTCAGCTGCTGGTTGAGCTGGCGGAGGCGGCCCGTCTCCTTGAGCGACGCGCGAAGCGCCTCGACGACCTTGTCTGCGGACGTAGACATCATGAGCTCCGTACTGGGGACAACGGTCAGGAATCGGTTCCGTCAAGCGCCAGCCTGACGAGGGCGTCGGTGTCGAGTTCGTCGAGGTCCAGGGCCTCGTCGGTGGACTCGTCACCGTCGTCGCCGTCGGTGTCGGCGAGGTTGAGCAGCAGGTCCAGCAGCCCGGCCTCGCGGAGGCGGGCCAGCGGGATCGCCGCGAGCGTCTGCCGGACGGCCGCCTCCGCCGGGTCGCCGTCGTCCGCCTGCGCCGCCTCGGGCAGCAGGCCGTCGAGCAGGTTCTCGGCGAGCACGGCCGGGTTCGGGTAGTCGAAGACGATGGTCGCGGGCAGCGACAGGCCGGTGACGCCGGTCAGTCGGTTGCGCAGCTCGACCGCCGTCAGCGAGTCGAATCCGAGCTCCTTGAACGCCCGCTGCGGCTTGACCCGGTCCGTTCCCGGGTGACCGAGCACGGCCGAGGCGTGGGTACGGACCAGGTCGACCAGGTGCCGGACCTGCTCGGGGCGGGGCAGGGTGAGCAGGTGCTCCCGCAGGGCGTCGGCGGCACCGCCGGGCTGCTGCTCCACGGCGTGGGCGTGCAGCGCCTCCCGGGCCTCGGCGATGTCGTCGAGCAGCGGCCGGGGGCGGGCCGAGGCGTACGTCGGGGCGAAGACCGCCCAGTCGACGTCCACCACGGTCAGCGCCGCCCCGGGCAGGCCGGCGGCGTACCGCATGGCGTGCACGGCGTCGGCCGGCGCCATGGCGGTCAGGCCGCGTCGGGCCAGCATCTGCTGGGCATCGCCGGTGGCCATACCGCCGTCGGCCCACGGCCCCCAGGCCACGGACGTCGCCGCCAGGCCCCGGCCGCGCCGCTGCTCCGCGAGCGCGTCGAGGAAGGCGTTGCCCGCGGCGTACGCGGACTGACCGCCGCTGCCCCACACCCCCGCGATGGAGGAGAAGAGCACGAACGCGTCCAACCGCCGGTCGCCGAGCAGGGCGTCCAGGTGCAGCGCGCCGGCCACCTTGCCGTCGAGCACGCCCGCGAACGCGGCCAGGTCGGTGTCGGCGATGAGCCCGGACTCGCCGGCGCCCGCCGCGTGCACCACGGCCGTCAGCGGCGCCGGATCCTCGTCAAGGCGGGCCAGCAGCGCCGCCACCTGGTCGCGCTCGGCGACGTCGCAGGCGACGACCGACGCCCGTACGCCCTGGACGGTCAGCTCCTCGCGCAGCTCCGCGGCTCCCGGGGCGTCCCCACCGCGGCGGCTGGTCAGCACGACGTGCTCCGCCCCGTTGGCCGCCGCCCAGCGGGCCACGTGCGCGCCCAGCGCGCCGGTGCCGCCGGTGACCAGCACGGTGCCGGACGGCCGCCACCGCTGCGCCGTGTCGGGGGCGGCGGGCGCCGAGCGGACCAGGCGACGGACGAACACCCCGGAGGGGCGTACGGCAAGCTGGTCCTCGTCGCCGGCACCGGTCACCACCCGCGCCAGCCGGTCCCAGGCCGTCGCGTCGGCCTGCTCGGGCAAGTCCACCAGCCCGCCCCACAGGTGGGGGTGTTCCAGGCCCGCCACGAGCCCCAGGCCCCAGAGTCCGCTCTGGACGGCAGCGTGCACGGTGTCCCCGTCGCCGGTGCTGACCGCGCCCTGCGTCAGGCACCACAGCCGGGTCGTCGCCCCGGTGTCGTGCAGCGCCTGGAGCAGCAGCAGCGTAGCGGCCGTCCCGACCGGCACGGCCGGGTGGGCGGGGTGCGGCTGGTCGCGGAGGCCGAGCAGGGAGAGCACGCCGGTGACGGGACCGTCGGCCAGCGCGTCGCCCAGCCGCCGGGCGAGGCCCGCCCGGTCGGTGCCGGCCGGGTCGACGGTGAGCCGGACCACGGCGGCGCCGACCTCGGCGAGGGCCTTGGTGACCGCCTCCGCCCGGGTGCCGTCCGCCAGGTCGTCCTGCGCCGTCACGAGCAGCCACGCGCCGGGCCGCGCCGGGCCGCCGGTGATGTCGGTGCGCTTCCATCCGACGCGGTACGACCACGTGTCCAGGACGGCACGCTGCGTGCGTGCCCGGTGCCAGGTCGACAGGACCGGCAGGGCCGGGGTGAGGGCGTCCAGGGCGGCGCCGTCGTCGCCGAACTGGGCGGCGAGGGCGCTCAGGTCGCCGCGTTCGACGGCCGTCCAGAAGTCGGCGTCACCGCCGTGGGTCGCCGTCTGCCGCGGCCGGCTCGCCGGCTCGGGCCAGTACCGCTCCCGCTGGAAGGCGTACGTGGGCAGGTCCACCCGGCGCGCGCCGGCCTCGGTAAACCACGACTGCCACGTCACCGGCACACCGTGCACGTGCAGCTCGGCCAGGGCGTGCAGCAACGCCTGCGCCTCCGCCCGGTCCCGACGCTGCACAGCCACCGCCAGCACGACCTCGTCATCGGGCAGCACATCCGCCGCCATGGCGGTCAGCACGCTCTGCGGACCGACCTCCAGGAACGTGTCCACACCCGCCCCGCGCAGCGCCGT
>NZ_KB895881.1:0-16359 GCF_000374985.1 Micromonospora sp. CNB394
CGCGTCCCTCACGGACGCGCGGGCGTTCATGGTCGAGTTCGTGACCTGGTACAACCACGCCCACCGGCACTCCGGGATCGGCTTACACACCCCCGCTGACATCCACCACGGCCGCCACCACCAGGTCCGCGCCGGTCGTGAGGACACCCTCGCCACGGCCCGCGCCGCGCATCCGGAACGGTTCGGCACCAGCCGGCCCCTGCCCAAGATCCTTGACCTGCCCGAGCAGGTCTGGATCAACCAGCCCGACCAGGAAGATCAGCCTCAACTGCAAGCCGCCTAACTCCCGTTGGCCTCAATCCCTTGACACGTTCCGCTCGGGCTCCAGGATGGTCGGGGGTCCGTCGGCGGGTGCCGGGTCGTGGGTGGTTGCGGTGGGCCATCCCGCCTGCCATCGACCCGGGCAAGCCGAGCAGACCACCGCCCGACCCGCCAGCGTCCGACCGTGCGTCAAGGCCGTCTGACGTGGCGGGTCCGGCGGCGGCCCGCTCCCAGGAGGGCGGGTCGACGGCAGACGGGATGGCGAATGTGTCCGCCCTTGCTGGAATAGCGAAGCGGCCCTAGCCGCGATTTACCGCTCCCGAATAATAAATGCGCGCGCGACCAACGCGCTAACCCCTGGCAGAATCGCAGGAATGAGTCCCATGATGCCTGCAAATAATAGGACGCGTTGAGTTGCCTTGGCCTGGCCGCGCAAGTAGGTAATCAATGCCCATATCGCTAGAGTGGCAACAGTTATTGACCATGCAATTAATGCCACACTTGAGGGGTGGGTGGAAGCTTGTTCGAGCACTTCCCCGGTCTGACTCAATCGGTATACGGCCGTGGACGTGGGTCTAGTGCTGGCTACCAGGAGTGCTGTCGCTCCAGAAAAAGCAATCAGCGCCGTCGTCAGGCCTCGACGTGAGATGCCAAGTGGCATTGCGTGGACCCCCCGCTGCGTTCGGCTAGGGCCAAGTAGCTTAGCACCCAACCCTGGCCGACGGTTCGGGAGCTAGCAGTAGTTGCGCGTGGTGCTGTTGTACCTAGTGTCACAGCCGCCGTCGTAGTGGCCCCAGATTTCGAGTCTCGCCTCCTTGCGGGATCTGGCCGGAGCGCCTTCCTGAACTCCCGCCTGGATGCCGTTCAACTGACTGAGGCAGCAAGGAGGCAGCAACAGCGTTATATGAGGCCGAGGTTGACCATCAATAGATGAGGTTGTCGACGCCGCGTCCCTCCGGCGGCGGTCAGCCCACCTTGGACGAATGGTCCGACGGTTCACATGATCCGGAACAGGCACGGAACGATCAAGTTCTCTCTGCGCGCCACCGGCCTGTTGTGCCTGGGAGAGCTACCGACCCGAAGGTTGGCGCTCAACCGTTCCTAAACCGTGTGCGGAAGCAGCGCCGACAGCAGCGCTGACAGCAACCGGCCGGGGCGAGGGCAGCCGCTGGCAGCCGATCACGGACAGTCGACCGAGGTCGCTGGCGTGGACGGACCCTGCCGGACGGAGCGCCCAGAACTTACAAGCGAGGGGTCGAGGTTCGAAGAGTCCGGCTTACCGAGGAAGCGGGTTGGCCACGTAGACGCCCTTGCCCTGCCGACCGTCGATCAGCCCTTCGGCCTTGAGTAGCAGCATGGCGGCGCGGATGACCGTGTTGCTGACCTCGTAGTGCTCACAGAGGGCGGCGAACGAGGGCAGCTTGTCGCCCGGCTTCAACTGGCCGGAGCTGACCTGCTCTCGGATATCCCGGGCGACCTGTAGGTATGCAGCTTCAGACATCGGTGGTGCTCCCAGCTTGGCGGCTGATGCAAGCAGACCACACCTCCGGCTCGACTTACAACGCTATGTGTCTCAGCTGTTGACCCTGCGCACATTGCGTCCTAAGTTGCTCGTGGGGCTACCCAGCTTGGCGGCCGGGTCGTCCTGCCGTGGGTGCCCTGTCTCCGGGCACGGCTGATCGGGTGCCCACGGGACCGCAAGCGTCGGCGGGAGGCGCGGTGACCAGACCGAACGATGCAACTGGTTCGACCGCAGGTGCCGTGTCGGACACCGGGCACCACCAGAGGCAGTACGACGGCCGGCGGCGCGTCTCGTACGACGAGTACGTCTTGGCGGTGGCGCTCACCCTCGCCCGCCGTCATCGGCCCGTCTGGTCATGGCGGCATTGGCGGCACATCTGCCGCTGCGGAAGCAGCCTGCCCTGCCGAAGTCGCCACCGCATCCCGATCAACCGCGGCCACTGGCCCATCCAGGACGGCCCGCGATGACCACCCACCGCCCGATCAAACCGGCCTGGACCTGTGGCGGCTGTGCGGGGGAGTGGCCCTGCCAGACCCGGCGGCGCGAGCTGCGAGCCGAGTATGACCGCGCCCCGGTGTCGCTTGCCCTCTACCTGGCCGCCCAGCTCGTCGACGCCGCCCAGGATCTGGCCCATGTTCCCGCCGGCCACCTGCACCACCGATTCCTCGGCTGGACTCGATGAGCATCCTGCGACGCGGCGACGAGAAGTTCCACTACAGCGACGGCTCCCACAGGTGGACCCCGCCAAACCCGGACTACGACCAGGAGGTCTGGGAGGAGCAGGTCCGCCAGCACAAGCAAGGCCACCTCAGAAATGAGCGCCCGAAGGTCCGCATCCAGCGCCTGATCTGATGCCGGCAGTACAGCAGCGAAGTGCAGCAACCGTGCCAGCCGAACCAGGCCGAGCAGTACACCAACAGGCTGTCTGACCTCGCATCGAGCCTGACCCGACCGGCTCGCCGACAGTTCGCATCGAGGGGTGAAGGGTTCAAATCCCTCAGCTCCACCCAGTTCCAAAGGCCGTTTCCGTCAGTCGGAGACGGCCTTTTCGGCCGTCTCCGACAATCCGCTGCTGGCGTCAGTCGAACAGCCGGTCGAGCGCTTCCTGTTCGAGGTCGCACCAGCGCTGGGCGTCCTTCATCGCCTTGGTGATCTCCTTCTCGTCGAGGTGGTGGGCGCCCTCCTCGCGGATGCACGCGACGCTGAACGGGCCGCCGACCGACGGCGAGGTCTTCTCCAGGGCCTCCAGCACCCGTACCACGCCCACCACGCCGTACTCGACGGGGCGCGTCGTCATCCGGAAGTGGGACAGCAGTGCGCCGGCCTGCTGGGCCATGGGCGCGCCGGAGCCGATGGCGTGGAAGCCCACGTCCTCGTAGCGGCCGATGAGCCCGTTGGGGTTGATCTCCACGATCCACGGGTTCCCCTGGCTGAAGCCGGCCGCGAGCAGGTACGCCGACACCCCGCCGCCGCTGCCCTCGCCCGGTACGTCGGGGATGTAGTTCTCGTAGTGCTTCTTGAAGATGGGCAGGACGCGCTCCTGCAACTCGTCGCCGATGTCGGGTGCTTCGAGGATCGCGGTGGCCGAGTCCTGGAGGAGAGGGCGCAGGTCGTTGAGTACGCCTCGCGCGCCGCTGCCGCCCCAGGCCGCGCAGTCGCCCAGCGGGTGCAGCTTCTGGGCGGGGAAGCTCAGGCCACGGTCGCTCTCGGTGATCTGGGAGTCCGCGCCGATCACAACCCCGTCGCTGCAGACAACGGCGAGTACGACGGTCATGGGGTCCTCCTGCGCAGGGGTAAGGGGTAACGGGCGAGGTACCCGGCACCCCGCCCGCCTACACCCCGGCAGGTGTCGGCCCGCTCACTGCCCGGATGAGGACGTCGTGCGCGGTCAACCTCTGACTCGATCGAGAGACGCTGAGGGCCGCCGAAACCTCCGCAATATCCCGCCTCGGTGAACCGGCCGGCGTAGCGGTCCAGGTGCAGCGGCCAGCCCTCGTCGTGGCCGACACCGTCACGAACCGACTCCCAGTCCGGACCGTGCCGGTCCAGGTTGCGGTGCTCCAACTCGGCCCGGGTCCGCTGCGGTGTCTCGGCGACGAACCGGACGGCGATGGCCGCCGCCAGCGTCAGCTCTGCCGAAAGCTCCGGTTACCCGTGGGTGGCAAGCGAAGTGCTCAGGACGTACGCCGACGACGGCCCGAGGTGCGACGGCGGAACTGCGGACGTTCATCGGCCGGTGCCCCACCGTCGCGTCACCGGGCCAGGACGGCGGCAGCCACCGTTTCGCGGTGGTACCGGGCCGCGACTCGGCTCGCCGGAGCCGCGCTCCGCAGCTTCCAGACGACCGGATCCTGAACACCCTCGGGCGATAGGCGGCAGCTCACGTCGTCGCGCTACTGAACCACCTGGTCAGCGCGGCTTCCAGCGTCTGCTGATCCGCACCCACCCAGGCCACGTGCCCGTCCGGCCGCAACAGCACCGCCGGCACGTCCAGCTCGTCGGCAGTGCCGGCGACGAGCTGGACCCGGTCGGCCCAGCCGTCCACCGACAGCTTCCCGGTCCCGTCCAGCAACACCCCACTGCCGGTACGCATCAGCTCGTACAGGCGCCCCTCCCGCAGCGGTACGTCGCGCAGCCGCCGCCCGAGCAGGGCGTGTCCCTCGCCGAGGTCGTATCGGACGCCGATCGCCGTGACCTTCTCGATCAGGAAGCGGTTGACCTCGTCGAAGTCCATCAGCTGCGTCAGCACCTCACGCACGGCGTGCGGTCCGGGTTCGTTGGTGGTCAGCAACATCTGCGCGCGGGTGTTCGTCAGCACGTCGGCGGC
This sequence comes from Micromonospora sp. CNB394, assembly GCF_000374985.1. NCBI lineage: Bacteria > Bacillati > Actinomycetota > Actinomycetes > Micromonosporales > Micromonosporaceae > Micromonospora > Micromonospora sp. CNB394. The sequence continues at coordinate 4,611 of NZ_KB895881.1, forward strand.
GACCGGACGCCGCTCGGACTCGTAGGTGTCCAGCAGGCCGTCCGGCGCCCACGCGTTCACCGTCGCCGCCAGCTTCCAGCCCAGGTTGAACGCGTCCTGGATGCCCAGGTTGAGCCCCTGCCCGCCCAGCGGCGGGTGGACGTGCGCGGCGTCGCCGGCCAGGAACACCCGTCCGACCCGGTAGCGCTCGGCCAGGCGGGTCGCGTCGCCGAACCGGGACAGCCAGCGGGGGGAGTGAGCGCCGAAGTCGGTGCCCGCGTACGCGGTCAGTTGCCTTTTGAAGTCGTCGAGCGTCGGCGGCACCGAAGTCACGTCGGCCGCCGGTACGACCACCCGGAACACGCCGGGCCTGCCGGTCGGCCCGAGCCCGAACCGCTTCTCGGTGCGGCGTACCTCGGTCATGATCGCGGCGATCTCGTCCGGGGAGGCGGTCACCTCCATCTCGCCCAGCAGCGTGTCGACTGTCGACGGCTCGCCGGGGAATCCGACGCCGAGCAGCTTGCGGACGGTGCTGCGCCCGCCGTCGCAGCCGACGGCGAACCGCGCCCGCAACGGCTGGGTGCCCTCGTCGTCGAGGTGGACCGTCACGCCCTCGTCGTCCTGCTCCAGGCCCACAACCGCACGGCCGCGCCGGATCTCGGCCCCGACCTCGGCGGCGTGGTCGGCGAGCAGCCGGTCGGTGAGCGTCTGCGGGATGCCGAGGACGTACGGGTGGGCGGTGTCCAGGTCGGCGGGCGCGGGCTTGTCGATGCCGGCGAAGAAGCCCCGGATCGGGTGTGTGCCGCCGTGTTCCAGGAACCGTTCCAGCAGCCCGCGCTGGTCCATCACCTCGATGCTGCGGACGTGCAGGCCGAGTGACCGCACGTACGGCGGCGGTTCGGCGTCCCGCTCCAGCACGAGCACGCCGACGCCCTGAAGTCGCAGCTCACCGGCAAGCATCATGCCGGTCGGCCCGCCGCCGACCACGATCACGTCGAACACACACGCCCCCGTGTGGAGTGTCAGGCGACCGTCCTCTCGGGCGGCACGAACCGATCATAGCCCTCGCGTCGGGACGCCCGGGCCCCGAAGGGCAGGCAGGGGCCTGTTCGTTCAGACCCCCCGGCGTCCGCCGTTCCCGGCGAGCCTCGACAGCAGAACGAGGGCACCACCGCCGATGACGAGACCGACGACGGCGAAGGCCAGCGTCTGGAGCAGCCAGTGCGTTCCGCTCAGCAGCGACGTTGCCAGCCACACGCAGAGCAGGCCAGCCGGCGCCGAGAGAACCAGGGCCACGACGACGGCCGTCGTCCACTGCCCGGTCGTGGCCTCCGGGTACGTGTTCCACAAACGCTGTCTCGACCCCGTTATCCGATCCATGATGGATCGGTTACCCGGGCCGGCGCGCCGGCAACCCGGTCAGTCGCGGCGGAACGGCCGGCGGTAGGTGTCCGGCGGCACGCCGACGGTGCCGATGCTGTCGTCGGTGTTCTCCAGCAGCTCCTGCGCCCGCCGGATGCGCTACGTCGCGAGCCACTGGGACGGCGTGGCGCCGGTCGCGGCGGTGAAGTGCCGGACCAGGTTGCGGGTGCTCATGGCGGCCTGGCGGGCGAGGTCGACGGCGGCGGCCTTGCCGGCGGCGGCGAGCACGCACGCGCCGGTGCAGAACGAGACCATCCGGGCGTGGTCCAGCCCGTGGTCGGGACCGCAGACCACCAGGTTCGACGCGACTGCCCAGCAGGACCTGACCGACCGGTTCGACCGCTTCCACAACGCCTTCGTCGCCCGCGACATCCGCCTGACGCTCAACCTGAACGGCTGGTCGGCTCCCGCGCGTACGGGTGAACGCCAATCTGACGGCCCGCTTCTCCGCGGGTGTGCCGTGGCGGATCAGCAGTCCCGGCACGAGTTCGCACCGGACCGATGATTCTCGCGGCCGGCGCCGGTCGACAGAGGCATGAAGACGCTCACGCTCCAGACCCCCGAGGTCGACCTGGTCTACGACGTCCACGCTCCCACCGCGGCCGAGGCCGGGCACCGCCCCTTGTTCATGATCGGCCAGCCGATGTGCGCCGACGGCTTCACCACGCTCGCGTCGTACTTCCCGGACCGCAAAGTCATCACGTACGACCCACGCGGGCTCGGCCGCAGCGTCCGCAAGGACGGCCGGACCGACTCGCTGCCCGAGGTGCAGGCCCGGGACGTACGCGACATCGTCGACGCTCTCGGCGTGGGCCCGGTCGACATGTTCGCCAGCAGCGGTGGCGCGGTGACGGCCCTGGCCCTGGTGGCCGCATACCCGGACGTGGTGACCACGCTCGTGGCGCACGAGCCGCCGCTGGTCGCGTTGCTCCCCGACGCCGAGGCGGCCCGCCGGGCGACAGCCGCCTGCCAGGAGGCGTACCAGAAGAACGGCTGGGGCGCCGGCATGGCGGCGTTCATCGCCATGATCTCGTGGCGGGGCGAGTTCACCGACGACTACTTCGCCCAGCCCGCGCCGGACCCCGCCGCGTTCGGGATGCCGGCCGAGGACGACGGCAGCCGGGACGACCCGCTGCTGTCCGACCGGTCCGCGGCGGTCACCGCCTTCCGGCCGGACGCCGACGCGCTACGTGCCGCGCCGACCCGCGTGGTGATCGCGGTGGGCGAGGAGTCGGCCGAGACGCTCACCGCGCGGACGTCGGTGGCCACCGCGGAGCTGCTGGGCGGACCGCCAGCGGTCTTCCCGAGCCACCACGGCGGGTTCCTCGGCGAGGAGATGGGCCAGGCCGGGCAGCCGGAGGCGTTCGCACAACGGCTGCGGGAGATCCTCGACGCCTGACCGGGCTCAGGCCCGGCGCACGTCGGTGACCATCGCCGGGTAGGGCCCGGCCGGTGTGCCGGGCCCGGCCTGGTCCGCGGGGACCACGTTGTCCATCCGCAGCCGCAGGACGGCCGGGTCGGCGGCGTCGAGGACGATCCGCCACCCCCAGCCGCCGCCGTACTCGGCGGTCAGCTCGACCGCTGCCCCGCCCGCCGCGCCGGTGAGCGTCATCGGGGTCGGCTGCTGGTGCCACGAGTCGCCCCACCAGGCGACGAGCGAGCCCTGCCGCTCGCCGGCGGCGATCACCAGCAGCCCGTCCTGCGGGCCGTCGTCGGGATGCTCCCACGAGTACGACACGGTGGTCAGGTGCCCGCCGGCCGCGGTGGCGACCGTGAGCGCGGCCGGCGACTCGGCGAGCGGATCGGCGGGCATCAGCCGGAAGCCGCTGGTGCCGGCCCACGACCCGGTGGCGTCGGTGAGAATCATCGCCCCAGGATAGGGACCAACCCGGACAGTGGACGTCCGCCGGGCCGGGACCGACCTCGGATGTGTGGCGGGACGCGTCAGGCGGAGAAGTCGTCGTCGGCGCCGCGTCCCCGCTGGCCCGGCCGGCAAACCGCTCCCTGCGGCCGGCCGTGCGGTCATGCGGGCGGCAGGGCGGCGATCAGGTCCTCGGCGTGCCGCAGCGTGTCCGCCAGCGCGTCGCGCGAGCCGTCGTCCAGCGGGATCGAGCGGGCCTGCCGCACCAGTTCCCGAGCGGAGTCCGGCTCGTCGAGTTGCAGCGCCAGCCCGGCCCGGTAGACCAGCGCCTCCACCTGGACCGCCGGGGCGTCGGCGGCCTCCGGGCGGGCCAGCGCGCCGTCGAGGATCCGCGCGGCCTGGGCGGGATTGCCGCGCGAGTCGGCCTGCACCACCGCGTTGCCCAGCGTGCGGGCCAGGCCGCCCCGGTCGTCGGCCTGGGGTGGCTCGGCCCGGCCGACGAACCGGATCCAGTTGCCGCCGGGGTCGACGATGCTGAACCCGAAGTGGCCGTCCTGGTTGCGGCGGGGCCGGGGCCGGCTCATCCGGGGTACGCCGGAGACGAGCACCTTGCCGTACGTGGCACGCATACCGTCGGCGAAGGCCCGGTGGATGTCGACCAGGTCGTCCACCACCACCAGGCAGGAGCCGTACGAGTCGGCGGGATCGAACTGCGGCATCCCGAAGAAGTGCAGATGCAGATCCTCCCGCCGCAGCGTCACGTACGGGTTCGGGCGCTCCTGCCGGTACGTGATCTCGAAGCCGAGGGCCTGGTAGAAGGGCGCCACGTCGTCCAGGGAGCGGCACGGCAGAAGGGGGATCGTCGTCTCGTTCGCCATGCCCCGAGCCTGGCCACCGTGAGCCGTCATGCGCACATGGAAATGTCCGTTGGGCTGCCGTCGTCACCCGAACGGATACGGGACCGGTCCGCTGTGGACCGGCCCCGTGCGGGGTTTCGCTCGGGTCAGGGCTTCCAGGACCCGGCCGAACGGAAGCGGTGCTTGTACTCGACGACGCCGTTCTGGTCCTTCACGTCGAAGATGAGCTGGCCGCTGCGCTTGGAACCCTCGGGCAGGTTGGTGCCCGAGGTCATCAGCTTTCCGCAACCGGAGAAGGCGCCGCCGATGCCGCTCTCCTCGGTGCCGTCCGCTGCCACCCAGGTGAAATAGAACGGGTTGATGGAGCCGGTGCCCTTGGTGATCTCGGCGGTCACGTCGGCGATCAGGAACATGCCGTTCCTGGGGCCGGGCATGACCTCGGTGCACGCGGCGTTCCTGGTCTGGAAGTTGCCGACGGTGATCTCGATGGTGCCGCGGTCGTCGTTCACGACCAGCTTGTCGCCGGCCGGCATGTTGAACGTCTTGTCGTCGGTGTTGCCCGGCTGTGGTGTGCCGGTGGGAACGCCCGTCGGTGTGTCACCTGTGGGCTGGCCGTAGGTGACGCCCGGGGTGGGCAGCGAGTCGATCGCCTCATGGGTCGTCTTCACGCCGCTGTAGATGGCGAAGATCCCGCCGCCGCAACACAGCAGCAGCAGGATCACCGCGATGACGCCGACGGTGATCCAGACGTTCTTGTTCGACTTCTTCGCCGGCGGCCCGAACGGCGCTCCGGGCGGCGGGTACGCGCCACCCGGCGGCGGGTAGCCACCCGGCGGCTGGTACCCGGACCCCGGCGGCTGGTACCCGGACCCCGCCTGCGGGTACGCGCCGCCCGGAGGCTGGTATCCGGACCCCGGCGGCTGGTACTCGCTGCCCGGCGGGGGGTACGGCGCACCCGAGACGGGCGGCGGCGGGTAGGGCGTGCCCGAGGTCGGAGCGGCCGGCGGCGCGTACGGGCTGTCCGGCACCGGCGGCATCGGTGCGGTGGGGAACGCCTGCGTCGGCGGTTCCGGCGGCTGCTGGTTCGGGTCCGGTGACCCGGACGGAGGCTGAGGGTGGCTCACCGTACTCCTTGGGGCGCCTTCGGGACTTCCAGTCGCAACGACGGTACCGGCCGGGCACAACCCGGCCGTCCTGCCTCAGCGACGGGGCAGGACGGCCGCGGTGCGGACCAGGTCCTCGTCCACGGCGAACCGGCCGGTCACCGCCGAGGGGGGATCGGGCACCGGTGCGGCGGCGAGCCGGGCCGGGGCGATCTCGGCACGGAACGTGCCCGCCTCCGGGTCGAGGACGACGCGCGCGTCGGCGAAGCCCAGCCACGTGCCGACGAGCGGGTGCCAGACCTTGTAGACGGTCTCCTTCGCGCTGAACAACACGGTCGGCCAGGGCGTGCCGGACGGCAGCCGGGCCAGGTCCGCCTCCTCGTCGGGGCGGCACACCTTCCGGCGTACCCCCGGGGAGAGCGGCCGGTGCCGTTCGGCGTCGATGCCGACGGCGCGCACGTCGGTGCCGCGGGCGGCTGCCGCGGCGCAGTAGTCGCGGGTGTGGGTGATGGCGCCGACCACGCCGGCGGGCCAGATCGGGGCCCGGTCGGCGCCGGCCGGTACCGGCGTGGCGGGCAGGCCGAGCGCGCCGAGCGCCCGGCGGGCGCAGACCCGCCCGGCGGTGAAGTCGCGGCGCCGGCCGGGCGCCGCGCGCTCACTCAGGCCCGCCAGCTCGGCCGGGAGCAGCTCGCCGGCCCAGTCGGCCGGGCCGGCCACCGCCACGGCGACCGCGGCCGGAAGCAGATCACGCACGACAGGTGGATGACTGGGACACGCGGTGAACGTACCGTAACGCTTGGGCGTGCCGCCGCGCTGAAGGAGTCTTGCGGGGAGGCAACCGGTGCATCACCACCCATACCCGACCCCGGAAGGAGCGGCCGATGACGCCTGGTGCGGAGTTTTCCGGAAGTACCGGCGAGCACGTGCCGGTGATCCCCGACTGGACCTGCGGCTCGTGCGGTGACGACTGGCCCTGTGCCGCGAAACGTCATCACCTGCTGCGCGAGTACCAGGTGGACCGGGCGTCGTTGAGCGTCTATCTCGGCTCCTGCCTCGCCGCGGCGACGCAGGATCTGCGCTCCGTGCCGGTCACCGCGCTCCAGGACCGGTTCATCGGCTGGGTGCCGCGCGGTCCGCGTACCGCGCAGGCGTGAGCGCGTCCGGTGGCCGCCGCGTCGGGTTCGCGGCGGCCACCGGACGCGGTCTCGGCGGGCGGCGGTCCTCAGGGGCGGCGCGGTCGCCGGGTGAGCCCGAAGCCGACCACGCCGGCCACGGCGGCGAGCACGCCGCCCACAGTGGTCCACACCCAGCGCGAACCCGCCTCGGGAAGCCAGCCGGTCAGGTCGGTCTCCTCGTCGGCCACCGGCGCGGGCGTCGGCTCGGCGCCGAGCACGGTGCCGGCCCTGGTGTTCGGCACCAGCGGCGCGGCCAGTTCGCCGTCGTCGCCGGACGCGCCGCCGGAGTCGGTCGCGCCGACGAGCATCTCCACGTCGATCGGCAGCCCGAGGTCGGGTTCGGGCAGGTCGGTCACGGAGAGCCGGATGTAGTAGGTGCCGGGCAGCGGGTCGCCCGACCAGGGCTCGGCCCACGGCCGTACCCGGCGCAGCGTGCAGCCCAACGCGACGCTCGTCGCCGACGCGTCGGCGGTGGGGGTCTGCGCGCCCGCAGTGCACGCCTGCCGGCGGCGCAGCCCGTCGAAGACGTCGACGGTCCAGGTGGACGCGCCGCTGCGTGGCTTCGGGAACGTGACGGTGGCGGCGATCTCGTGCACCTGCCCGGCGTCGGCCCGGAACGACCAGTACAGGTGGTCGCCGGTCGACGCGCCGACCTGCACCGGCTGGCCGGCGGTGACGGTGGCGGCGGTGAGGAACGAGGTGCCGGCCTTGGTGACGGTGGTCGCGCCCGGTGACGGGCTGGGCGCGGCCAGGGCCGCCGCCGGGGTGAGGGCGAGGCCGACGGCGGTGGTCACCGCCGCGGCGCGGATCAGCGTACGCATGCTCAGTTCGTCCTCCACGTGTGCACCCACCAGCGGGTGAGCAGCCCGGCGACCAGCCCGGTGAGCAGTCCGGCGAGCGTGAGCAGGAGCAGCAGCACCCAGCCGCGACCCAGATCCGGCCCGTCCGGCGCGGGGGAGGCGGCCACCACGTCGACGGTCAGCTCCACCGGCATACCGGGCTGGGCCCGGGTGCCGGGCCTGGCCGCGAACGAGTTGCTGACCACCAGGCAGACGGTCCGTACGGCCTGCTCGGCGCCGGGCGTGGGCTCGGCGCTCGGGCCGTCCTCGTCCTCCTCTTCGGCGGCCGACCAGCGCAGCCCGGCGGAGACCACGTCGGTACGACCGCTGCCGGCGTCGACGCCCCGGACCAGTTCGCGGCCGTCCGGCGCGGTGGCGCGCAGCAGCACTCCGTAGTCCGGGTTGACCGGGCGGTCCAGCGCGACGCTCACGGAGGCGCGCAGTTCCTGCCCGGGGCGCACCGGCACCCGGTACCAGCGGTGCTCGGAGAACGCCTCCCGGTCGCTGTAGACGCCGGGGGCGAGCAGCGGCGCACCCTTGCACGCCGTGCCGCCGCCGACCACCGCCGGGGCGGCCGTGTACGTGTCCCGGGCGCGGTCGACGAGCTGCTTGATCCGGCCGGTCAGCTCGTCGGCGCTCTGCGCTGCGGTGTACGTGCCCCCGGTCGCGCCGGCGATGCAGAGCAGCTGCCGGCGGACCTTCTCGTCCGGCGCCAGGCCGAGCGTGTCGACCACCAGCCGGGTGCCCTGGGCGGCCAACTCGCGGGCCACGTCGCACGGGTCGGGCGGCGCGCAGGTGTCCTCACCGTCGGTGATCAGCACGATCCGGCGGGCGGTGCTGCCGGTGCCCAGGTCCTGCGCGGCGGAGCGCAGCGCCAGCCCGACCGGGGTGAAGCCGGTCGGGCGCAGCCCGGCGACGGCGGCCTTGGCCTGGGTGCGGTCCACCGGCCCGACCGGCACGATCTGCTGGGTGTCCAGGCAGCCCTGCTTCTTGTCCTTGCCCCGGTAGGTGGCGCCGAGCACCCGGATGCCGAGCTGTGTCTCGTCCGGCAGGGCGTCGACCACCTCGTTGAACGCCTGCTGGGCGACGGAGATCCGGCTGCGGCCGTCGATGTCTTTGGCCCGCATCGACCCGCTGACATCGAGGACCAGCTCGACTTTGGGTGGTTCGGCGACGGGCTCGGTGGTCTCGTCGTCGGCCCTGGCGGGGCTCGGCCCGATCAGCGCGGCCGCCGCCAGCAGTCCGATGAGGACGGCCGTCGATCGTCTCTTGTTGATCACCGGGCGGAGTGTAGCGGGATCCACATTGGAAGATCATCCGGGTCGGAGTCGCCCCCCGGGTCCGGGTCCGGGTGCCCGGCCGGGCCGTCATGGTCGCGCACGGCCACCCGCCGTCAGCTGCACCAGGTAAACCTTTCAGCCGGTGATGCATTCGTCGGAAATCTGACCGACCCGCACCCGTTGTGCCGTTGCCGGAACGTGGTTAAGCTCTTCTTGCGCGCCCCAATCGCCCGCTTCCCCCGTGGCAGGCGATCGGGGCGCGCTTCTCTGTGCCCGGCACCGCGCGTCAGATCCAGCGGCCGTCCAGCCACATCCGCGCCGACCAGTCCGCGTACGGCAGCACCCGGCCCACGAAGATCGGGTAGAAGTAGGCGAAACAGAGCGCCACGAGCAACACGTACGCGCCCGCGATGATCCCGCCCACCAGGCGGCGGTCGTGGACCTGTTGCGGGTCCGGTGGCGTGGCCGTGCCGGTCACCGGCGCCGGGGTGGCGATCGCGCCGAGCACGTAGACCACCGCGAGCACCAGGAACGGCACCGCCGGCGCGGCGTAGAAGGAGAACATCGTCCGGCCGTCGAGGGCGAACCAGAACCACGGCAGCAGACCGGCGGCGACGCTGAGCAGGATCGCGCCCGCCCGCCAGTCACGCCGGGCCAGGCCGAGCCAGGCGGTCGCGGCCAGCGCCGGCAGGAACGACCACCACAGCAGCGGCGTGCCCAGCAGCAGCACCTCCGAGGCGCAGCTCGGCGCGCCGCAAGCGCCGTCCCCGGACCAGTGGAACGCCACCGGGCGGCCGAGCAGCAGCCACTGCCAGGGCCAGGACTGGTACTTGTGCGGGTCGTCGAGCTGGGTGTGGAAGCCGAACGAGGCCTTGTGGTACTCCCACAGGTTGATCAGCGCGCCGACGACCGGGGTGTCGCTCAGCTCCGGATTGTTCGGGTAGCGCTCCGCCAAACGGTAGTAGCCGTCCTGTCCGAGCAGCCAGCCCGACCAGGTCGCCACGTAGGTCACGAGAATCAGCACACCCGCGGCGAGCAGCCACGGCAGCTCGTCGAGCACCGCGTCGCGCCACGGCCGGCGTACCCCGGACGAGCGGCGGACACCCACCTCCCAGAGCAGCACCAGCAACGCGAACGCCGGCACGAAATAGAGGGCACTCCACTTCACCGAGCAGGCGCAGCCGAGCAGCACACCGGCCGCCAGCCGCCACCACGGCCAGTCCCGCCAGCCCGACGACGGCCGCCCCGCCCTGCCCGGCTGGGCGGGGTCGAGCCCGCCCTCCAGCGCCCGGGCCCAGCGCCGCCGCCGGGCGTCCCGGTCGAGCACCAGCGCGCCGAACGCGGCGAGCACGAACAGCAGCAGGAAGATGTCGAGGATGGCCGTGCGGGACAGCACCAGGTGGAAGCCGTCGAGCGCGAGCAGCAGGCCGGCCGCGCAGCCGAGCACCGTGGAGCGGAACATCCGCCGCCCGATGCGGACCAGCAGCAGCACCGACAGCGTGCCGGCCACCGCCGCGCCGAACCGCCAGCCGAACTCCGGCGCGGTGGTGATCAGGTGGCCCGGCACCGAGACGCCGCTGTCCGCGTCCTGGTAGCCGAAGGCCCACTCGCCGATGCCGATCATCCACTTGCCCAGCGGTGGATGGACCACGTACGAGGGGCCGTTGTCCTTGTAGTTCCACTCGAAGCCGCGGTCGATCAGCCCGTACGCGTCCTTGGCGTAGTAGGTCTCGTCGAAGATCTTCCCGGGCGGGAAACCGAGCCCCACGAAACGCAGGATCGCCGCGACGGCCACCACCACCGCTGTCGCCAGCCACGCCTGGCCTCGGCCGATGCGGTCGTCGACGGTGGCGAGCCGGCGCCGCACGGCGGCGGGGAGCCCGCGCCCGGCGCCGTCGCCCCGGTCGGTGGTGGAAGGGTCCGGGTTCGCGCTCTGTGCTGTCGACGCACTCGTCACCCGGCGATCGTAGGCTGCGAGGGTGCCCGGTGGCGTCTGTCGTCTCCGAAATTGGCACGACCGTCGATGAGGGAGCGCACGCCGTGGGGGAAATGTCCGAGCTGGGGCGGCTCGTGTTGCTCGGCGCGCCGCTCGGCAACCCGGCCGACGCGTCCGCCCGGTTCCGCGAGGTGTTGGCCGCCGCCGACGTGGTCGCCGCCGAGGACACCCGGCGGCTCACCCGCCTGGCCCGCGACCTGGAGGTGACGGTCCCGGGCCGGATCGTCTCGTACTTCGAGGGCAACGAGGAGCGGCGGACCCCCGAACTGGCCGAGGTGCTCGCCGCCGGATACACGGTCGCGCTGGTCACCGACGGCGGCATGCCGAGCGTCTCCGATCCCGGATACCGGCTGGTCCGGGCCGCGCTGGACGCCGGTGTGCCGGTCACCGCGGCGCCCGGGCCGAGCGCCGTCACCACCGCGCTGGCGCTGTCCGGGCTGCCCTGCGACCGGTTCTGCTTCGAGGGCTTCCTGCCGCGTACCCCCGGTGCCCGCCGCTCCCGGCTGCGCGCGCTCGCCGCCGAGGAGCGCACGCTTGTGTTCTTCGAGGCGCCGCACCGCATCGCCGGTGCGCTCGCCGACCTGGCCGAGGCGTTCGGCGCGGACCGGCCCGCCGCGCTCTGCCGCGAACTGACCAAGACCTACGAGGAGGTCGTCCGCCGGCCGCTCGGCGACCTGGCCGAGTGGGCCGCCGAGGGTGACCCCCGGGGCGAGATCACGCTCGTCGTGGCGGGTGCGCCGGCCACGCCCGCGGTCCGGCCGGACGACGAGACGCTGCGCGCCGCGGTGGCCGAGCGCGAGGCGGCCGGGCTGTCCCGCCGGGACGCGATCACCGAGGTCGCCACCGCGTACGGGCTGCGGCGGCGCGAGGTGTACGCCGTCGTGCACAGCTGAAGGAAGGGCCCCCTCTTAACGCCTCCGGTAGAGGAAGGGCCCCCTTTTATTGACCCGTAACCCAAATATGCCGTTATCGTTGGTTATGTATGGGTGTGATGGTGCGTGATACGCGGTCGCTTTCCCCGGCGGCGCAGGAGGATCTGCGTCGCCGGGTGGTCGCGGCGGTGAAGGCGGGGATGAGTCAGGCCGCTGCGGCGAGGGCGTTTCAGGTGGCGCCCAAGACGGTGTGGCGGTGGGTGGATGCCTTCGACCGTAAGGGAAACCGGGCTTTGGATGCCCGTCGACGGGGACGCCGCGCGAACGAGCAGAAGGCGTTGACGGCGCGACAGCAGGCCCGGGTG
>NZ_KB895882.1:0-15981 GCF_000374985.1 Micromonospora sp. CNB394
CTCGCCGGCGGCGTGACCGTGATGGCGACGCCCGGGCTGTTCGTGGAGTTCTCCCGGCAACGGGGCCTCGCGGCTGACGGCCGGTGCAAGGCGTTCGCGGCGGGCGCGGATGGCACGGGCTGGGGTGAGGGTGTGGGTGTGCTGCTGGTGGAGCGGTTGTCGGACGCGCGGCGCAATGGTCATGAGGTGTTGGCGATCGTGCGGGGCAGCGCCGTCAACCAGGATGGTGCGTCGAACGGGTTGACCGCCCCGAACGGTCCGTCGCAGCAGCGGGTGATCCGGCAGGCCCTCGCGGACGCCCGGTTGGGCAGCGCGGATGTCGACGTGGTCGAGGCGCACGGCACGGGCACGACGCTCGGTGACCCGATCGAGGCGCAGGCCCTGCTGGCCACGTACGGGCAGGAGCGTGAGGAGCCGCTGCTGCTCGGTTCGGTCAAGTCGAACATCGGTCACACGCAGGCCGCCGCCGGGGTGGCCGGTGTGATCAAGATGGTGCTGGCGATGCGGGAGGGCGTGGTCCCGGCGACGCTGCACGTGGACGAGCCGTCCCCGCACATCGACTGGACGTCCGGCGCGGTGGAACTGGTGACGCAGTCGCGTCCGTGGCCGGTGGTGGACCGGCCGCGCCGGGCGGCGGTGTCGTCGTTCGGCATGTCCGGCACGAACGCGCACGTGATCATCGAGCAGGCCGACGAGCCGGTCGACGCCGCCGCTCCGGTCGAGCACGGCCCGGGCCTGGTTGCCTCGGATGTCGTGGTGTGGCCGGTGTCGGCACGGTCGAAGAGTGCGCTCGCGGGGCAGGCGGCCCGGCTCGCGGACTTCCTGCGCGAGCGCGGCGACGGCGGCGCCGGTCAGCTCCGGCGGACCGCCGGAGCCGTGGTGGATGCGGCGGCGGTGGGTTGGTCCCTCGCCGTGACCAGGTCGGTGTTCGACCAGCGGGCGGCCGTGGTCGGGTCGGGTATGGAGGAGTTGCTGGCGGGGCTGGACGCTCTGGCGTCGGGGTCGCCGGCGGGGAACGTCGTGACGGGTATGGCCGCCGGAACCGGTGCGGTGTTCGTGTTTCCGGGTCAGGGTGCGCAGTCGGCGCGGATGGCGGCGGGTCTGGTGGGTCGGACGCCGGTGTTCGACGCGCGCCTGGGGGAGTGTCAGCGGGCTCTCGCGCCGTATCTGAATGTGGATTTGGTGTCGGTGTTGACCGGTGACGACGAGTCGTGGTTGGCGCGGGTGGAGGTGGTGCAGCCGGTGCTGTGGGCCGTGGGTGTGGCGCTGGCGGCGGTGTGGCAGCACGCGGGTGTGGTTCCGGCTGCGGTGGTCGGTCATTCGCAGGGTGAGATCGGTGCGGCGTGTGTGGCGGGGATCCTCAGCCTGGAGGACGCGGCGAGGGCGGTGGCGTTGCGGTCGCGGGCCCTGACCGTGCTGCGGGGCACCGGGACGATGGCGTCGGTCGACCTGTCGGCGGATGCGGTGGCCGGGCGGCTGCCGGCGTTCCCGGGTGTTGGGGTGGCGGCGGTGAACGGTCCGTCGACTGTGGTGGTGTCGGGTCCGCCGCAGCCGGTTGCGGATCTGGTGGCGGCGTGTCAGGTCGATGGGGTGCGGGCGCGGTTGATTCCGGTGGATTATGCGTCGCATTCGGTGGCGGTGCAGGAGGTGGCGGAGGGGTTGCGCGCCGATCTGGCCGGTGTGACGCCGCGGCCCGGCAATGTTCGGATGGTGTCGACGGTGACCGGTGACTGGGTGGACCCGGCGTCGATGACGGCGGATTACTGGTATGACAACCTGCGGCGGACGGTGCGGTTCGATGCGGCTGTGCGGGTGGCGGTCGGGGCGGGGCACACGACGTTCGTGGAGATCAGTCCGCATCCGGTGTTGACGATGCCGGTGACGGCGATCCTGGATGACGCCGGTGTCACCGGGCACACGCTGGGCAGCCTGCGTCGTGGTGACGACGATCCGACGCGGCTGCTGACGAACCTCGCGACCGCCCACACGATCGGTCTGCCTGTCGACCTGACGGCCGTCCTCGCCGAGACCGGCGTGGTGGCACTGCCCACCTACGCCTTCGAACGGGGACGCTACTGGCTGGACGCGCCCGCGCACCGCGTACGCGACGTCGGCTCGGCCGGTCTCCAGGACACCGGGCACCCGCTGCTCAGCGCGGCCGTACCCGTCGCAGACGACGGGACGGTGGTGCTGACCGGTCGGCTGTCGGTGCGTACCCACCCGTGGCTGGCCGACCACGCCGTCGGCGGGGCGGTGATCGTCCCGGGCACCGGCGTCGTCGACATGGTGGTCCGGGCCGGCGACGAGGTCGACGCCGGCCAGGTGGGCGACCTGACGCTGATCAACCCGCTGGTGCTTCCCGCGACCGGCGCGGTGCAGGTGCAGGTACGCGTGGGCCCGCCCTCCGACAGCGGCGAGCGGAGCGTCACCGTGCACTCCCGCCCCGAGGAGGACGCCGACGCCGAGTGGACCCGGCACGCCGAGGGACTCCTGCTGCCGCAGCTGCCCGCCCCGGCGGCCGTACCGGGGCAGTGGCCGCCGGCCGACGCCGTCGAGGTCGACGCCGACCTGGACGCCTGGTACGTGCAGACGGCCGAGGGTGGCCTCGGCTACGGCCCCTCCTTCCGGGGGCTGCGCCGGGTGTGGCGCGGTGACGGCGAGGTCTACGCCGAGGTGGCCCTGCCCGAGGAGGTGAGCGCCGACGCGTCCCGCTTCGGGCTGCACCCGGCCCTGTTCGACGCGGCCCTCCAGGCCGGCGGGGTCACCGCCCTGCTCGGCGACGAGGCGGACACTCCCGGGGCGGGCTGGATGCCGTTCGCCTTCCGTTCGGTCGCCCTGCACGCCCACGGCGCCACCCGGCTGCGGGCGCGGCTGCGCCCCCTCGGCCCGGACACCGTCGCGGTCACGCTCGCCGACAACGCCGGCCAGCCGGTCGCCACCGTAGAGTCGCTGACGTTCCGCCCGGTCGCGGCGGGCCGAGCGGACGAGGCCGCCGCCCTGCGCCGCACGTCGGTGTTCCACCTGGACTGGACGCCGCTGACGGACACCGGCGCGGCGGCCGGGGAAGCCCGCTGGGCGCTGCTCGGCGACGACACCCTCGGCCTCGCCGGGGCCCTCGCCGCCGCCGGGCACCCGGTGCGGTCCCACGCCGACCTGGCGGCCCTGGTCGCCGAGATCGGGGAGTCCGGGGACGTACCCGATGTGGTGCTGGACCTGCGCTCCGGCGCGGAGTCGGACCCGCAGCGGGCCGCTGAGGCCGCGCACGACGCGGCCCGCGACGCCCTCGCGCTGGTGCGGCAGTGGCTGGGCGAGCCCCGGCTGGAGCGGTCCCGGCTGGTGCTGCACACCCGGGGCGCCGTCGGCGCGGCCCCGGGCGAGGCCCCCTGCGACCTGGCCCAGGCGAGCCTGTGGGGGCTGGTCCGCTCGGCGCAGTCCGAACACCCCGGCCGGTTCACGCTGCTCGACACCGACGACGCCGCCGCCTCCCTGGCGGCCGTCCCGGCGGCCGTCGCCTCCGGCGAGCCGCAGCTCGCGCTGCGCGACGGCGCGCCGCTCGTGCCCCGGCTGGCCCGGGCCCGTGACGCCGGTGTGTTGCCGCTGCCCGCCGACGAGGTGCCGTGGCGCCTCGACGTCACCGAGAAGGGCACGCTGGAGAACCTCGCCCTGCTGCCCGGCCCGGAGGCGGGCGGGGAGCTGCCGGCGGGCCACGTCCTGGTCGGGATGCGCGCCTCCGGGCTGAACTTCCGCGACGTGGTGCTGGCCCTCGGCATGGTCCCCGACCAGGAGGTGCTGGGCAACGAGGGCGCCGGCGTGGTGCTCGGCGTGGGGCCGGGCGTCGCCGACCTCACCCCCGGCGACCGGGTGATGGGCATTTTCTCCGGCTCGTTCGCCTCGGCGGCGGTCACCGACCGCCGGCTGGTCACCCGCATCCCCGACGGCTGGTCCTACACCGACGCCGCCGCCGTGCCCGTGGTCTTCCTGACCGCCTGGTACGGGCTGGTGGAGCTGGCCCGGCTGCGCGCGGGCGAGTCCGTGCTCGTGCACGCGGCGGCCGGCGGCGTGGGCATGGCCGCCGTGCAGATCGCCCGCCACCTCGGCGCGGAGGTCTACGGCACGGCCGGCCCCGGCAAGTGGCCGGCGCTGCGCGACACCGGCTTCGACGACGCGCACCTCGCCTCCTCCCGCAGCCTCGACTTCGCCGACGAGTTCGCCCACCGCACCGGCGGGCGGGGCGTCGACGTGGTGCTCAACGCCCTGCGCGGTGAGTACGTCGACGCGTCGCTGCGGCTGCTCGCCGACGGCGGCCGGTTCGTCGAGATGGGCAAGACCGACAAGCGGGACCCGCGGCGGGTCGCCGCCGACCACCCGGGCGTCAGCTACCAGGTCTTCGATCTCATCGAGGCCGGCCCGGAGAAGATCGGCGCGATGCTGGGCGAGCTGATGGCGCTTTTCGCCGCCGGTGCGCTGCGGCCCCTGCCCCGGCGCACCTGGGACGTGCGGCGCGCCCCCGAGGCGTTCCGCTTCCTCAGCCAGGCCCGGCACGTCGGCAAGCTGGCCCTGAGCATTCCGCAGGCGCCCCGGCTCGACGGCACGGTCCTGGTCTCCGGGGCGACCGGCACCCTCGGCGCGCTGCTCTGCCGGCACCTGGTCACCGCGCACGGCGCCCGGCAGCTGCTGCTGGTCAGCCGGCGCGGCCCGGACGCCGAGGGCGCCGACGAGCTGCTCGCCGACCTGAAGGCGCGCGGCGCGGACGTGTCGATCGTCGCCGCCGACCTGGCCGACCCGGACGCCGTGGCGGACGTATTGTCCATGGTGGACCGGCGGCACCCGCTGCGCGCCGTCGTGCACGCCGCCGGCGTCCTCGACGACGCCACAGTCGAGTCGCTCACCCCCGACCGCCTCGCCGCGGTGCTGCGGCCCAAGGTCGACGTGGCGTGGAACCTGCACCGGGCCACCCTCGGCCACGACCTGAGCGCGTTCGTGCTCTTCTCCGCCGCCGCGGGCGTGTTCGGCGGTCCGGGCCAGGGCAACTACGCCGCCGGCAACGCGTTCCTCGACGCCCTGGCGGAGCACCGGCGGGCCCTCGGCCTGCCGGCGGTCGCGCTGGCGTGGGGCCGCTGGGCACAGGCCAGCGGCATGACGGGCCATCTCGACTCGGCCGACATCCGCCGCCTCGACCGGGGCGGCATGGCGGCGCTCTCCGACGCCGAGGGGCTCGCCCTGTTCGACGCTCTCTGGCGCTCGGAGCGGGCGACACTCATGCCCGCCAAGATCGTCACCGGCGTGGCCGCGCCCGGGTCGCCCGTACACCCGCTGCTGACCAACCTGGTCCGCGCCGCCGGCCGCCGGGCCGCGGCCGGCGAGGCCGCCGACGGGCAGGCGTACGCCGAGACGCTGCGCGCCCTGCCCGACGACAAGCGGGTACGCGCCCTGCGCGACCTGGTGCTGGCGCACGTGGCGGTCGTCCTCGGCCACGGCGACCCGGCCGGCATCGAGCCGACCCGCGCGTTCCGGGAGCTCGGCTTCGACTCGCTGACCGCCGTGGAGCTACGCAACCGGCTCGGCGCGGCCACCGGGCTGCGGCTGCCGGCGACGCTGGTCTTCGACAACCCGACGCCCGAGGCGCTCGCCGTCCACCTGGCCGGGCAGTTCGCCCCGGTGAGCCCGCCCGGCGAGCCGTCGGCGGCGGGCCGGGAACTCGACCGGCTGGAGGCGGCGCTCGTCGGGCTGGACCCGGCCGACGACGAGTTCCGCCGGATCACCGACCGGCTGCACGGCCTGCTGGGCCGGCTGACCGAGCGGCAGGCGGACGCGGACGGCGACGACGACCTGGAGTCGGCCACCGCCGAGAACATCTTCGACCTGATCGACCGCGAGCTGGAGACGTCGTGAGCACCAGCCGCAACGACATCGGCATGCCGAGTGAGGTAGGTCCACGGTGAGCAACGAGGACGAGAGGTACGTCGAGTACCTGAAGCGTACGACCTCGGAGCTGCGGCGTACCCGGCGTCGGCTGCGCGAGCTGGAGAGCCGGGACTCCGAGCCCATCGCCATCGTGGCGATGAGCTGCCGCTACCCGGGTGGCGTCGACAGCCCCGAGGCGCTGTGGCAGCTCGTGCACGACGGCGGCGACGGGATCGGGCCGTTCCCCGCCGACCGGGGCTGGGACCTGGAGAACCTCTTCCACCCCGATCCCGACCACCCGGGCACCAGTTACGTGCGCGAGGGCGGCTTCGTCTACTCCGCCGCCGACTTCGACGCCGACCTGTTCGGCATCTCGCCCCGCGAGGCCGTCGCCATGGACCCGCAGCAGCGGCTGCTGCTGGAGGCATCCTGGGAGGCGTTCGAGCGGGCCGGGCTGCCGCTGCCGGCCGTCCGGGGCAGCCGTGCCGGCGTCTTCGTCGGGGCGTCGTCGCACGGCTACGACGGCATGATGGCGCAGGCCGAGAACGGCGAGGGCCACCTGCTCACCGGCAACGCCACGAGTGTCATCTCCGGCCGCGTCGCGTACACCCTCGGGCTGGAGGGGCCGGCGGTCACCGTCGACACCGCCTGCTCGTCCTCGCTCGTCGCCATCCACCTGGCCGCGCAGGCCCTGCGCAACGGCGACTGCGAGCTGGCCCTGGCGGGCGGCGTGACGGTGATGCCCACCCCGGCGGTCTTCGTCGGCTTCAGCCGGCAGCGCGGTCTCGCCGCCGACGGGCGGTGCAAGGCGTTCGCCGCCGCCGCGGACGGCACCTCGTGGTCCGAGGGCGTCGGCATGCTGCTGCTCACCCGGCTCTCCGACGCGCAGCGGCACGGCTACCCGGTGCTCGCCGTGGTACGCGGTAGCGCGGTCAACTCCGACGGCGCGTCCAACGGGCTCAGCGCCCCGCACGGCCCCTCCCAGGTGCGGGTCATCCGCCAGGCCCTCGGCAACGCCCGGCTCACGCCCGATCAGGTCGACGTGGTGGAGGCGCACGGCACGGGCACCCGGCTCGGCGACCCCATCGAGGCGCAGGCGCTGCTGGCCACGTACGGGCAGGACCGCGACGAGGCCGCGCCGCTGCTACTCGGGTCGGTGAAGTCGAACATCGGGCACACCCAGGCCGCCGCCGGCGTGGCCGGTGTGATCAAGATGGTGATGGCGATGCGGCACGGCGTCGTGCCGCCCACCCTGCACGTCGACGAGCCGTCCCCGCAGATCGACTGGACCGCCGGGGCCGTCACCATCGCCACCGCCGCCACGCCGTGGCCGGCCGTGGACCGGCCGCGCCGGGCCGCCGTGTCGTCGTTCGGCGTCTCCGGCACCAACGCGCACACCATCATCGAGCAGGCCCCGGCTCCCGCCGAGACCGAGACCGAGCCCGAGCCGAGGGGCCCGGCGGTCCGCACGGTGGCCCCCGTGCTGCTCTCCGCCCGCTCCGACGCCGCGCTCGCCGCCCAGGCGGGCCGCTGGGCCGCCCGGTTCGCCGACGACGACACCCTGCGCCCGCTCGACGTGGCCTTCTCGTCGGTGACCTCCCGCTCCACCCTGGACCGCCGCGCCGTACTGTCCGCGACCGGCCGCGACGACCTGCTCGCGGGGCTGCGCGCCCTCGCCGCCGGGGAACCGGCCGGCACCGTCGTGCTCGGCGCCGGCGCGCCGCGCGGCCAACTCGCGGTCCTCTTCTCCGGTCAGGGTGCGCAGCGTGCCGGCATGGGCCGCGAACTGTACGCCGAGTTCCCTGTCTTCGCCGCCGCCCTCGACGAGGCGTGCGGGCACCTGGACAGGGCCCTGCCGCGCCCCCTGCGCGAGGTGCTCTTCGCCGAGTCGGGTTCGGTCGAGGCGGAGTTGTTGGACCGGACGGTGTTCACGCAGGCCGGGCTGTTCGCCGTCGAGGTGGCGTTGTTCCGGCTGGTCGAGTCCTTCGGCGTCGCCCCCGACCTGGTCGGCGGCCACTCGGTCGGCGAGGTCACGGCCGCGCACGTGGCCGGGGTGTTGTCGCTGGAGCACGCCTGCGCGTTGGTGGCGGCGCGGGGCCGGTTGATGCAGGCGTTGCCCGCCGGTGGTGGGATGCTGGCCGTCGCGGCGGCTGAGGCCGAGGTGGCGGCCACCCTGGACGGGTTGGCCGGTGTGGGGATCGCGGCCGTGAACGGGCCCGCGTCGGTCGTGGTCTCCGGCGCCGTCGAGGCCCTCGACGAGGTGGAGCGGGTCTGGCGTGAGCGGGGCGTCCGCACACGTCGGCTCGCGGTCAGTCATGCGTTCCACAGTCCGTTGATGGAGCCGATGCTCGTCCGGTTCCGCGCGGTGCTCGACAAGCTCACCTTCGCCGCGCCGTCGCTGCCGGTCGTGTCGAACGTGACGGGGGCGCTGGCCGGTGACGAGATCAGTACCCCGGAGTACTGGGTGCGGCATGTGCGGGAGGCGGTGCGTTTTGCCGATGGGGTGACGGCGCTGCGCGGGGCGGGTGTGGACACGTTCCTGGAGGTCGGTCCGCGTAGCGTGCTGACGGCGATGGTCGGCGACGCCTTGCCGGGTGGGGACGGTGTGCTGGCCGTTGCCGCGCAGCGTGGGGATCGGCCCGAGGTGCAGGGGTTGTTGGCCGGGCTGGCCGAGTTGCATGTGCACGGGGTGGCCCTGGACTGGCGGCAGTGGTTCGTCGACACCGGCGTGCGGCGGGTGGACCTGCCCACGTACGCGTTCCAGCACCAGCGCTACTGGCCCGAGGCCGGCGGCAGCGCCGTGACCGCCGTGCCGGGCGACGCCGCCGAGGGAGACTTCTGGGCGGCCGTCGAGCGTGGCGACCTGACCGGGGTCGCCGCCCACCTGGCCGTGCAGGACGATCCCGCGGCAGTGGAGGCCCTCGCCCCGGCCGTACCGGTGCTGTCGTCGTGGCGGCGGGCCCGGCAACGCGACGCCGTGGTGGACGGCTGGACCTACCGGGTCGAGTGGGAGCCCGTACGCCCCGCCGCCGTTCCGGCGCTGACCGGCCGCTGGCTCGTCGTCACCGCCGACAACGACGACGCCGGGGCGGCCGGCACGCTGACCGGTGCCGGCGCGCCCGTCGACACCCTGACCGTCGCCCCGGGCGTTGATCGCGCCGAGCTGACCGGACTGCTGCGCGGCCACGGCGAGCAGGGCTGGACCGGCGTGCTCTGCGTGCTGCCCGCGACCGACCGGGCGCTGCCGGACGCCCCGGCCGTCTCCGTCGGCGCCGCGCTGCTGCTCACCCTCACCCAGGCGCTCGCCGACGCCGGACTGCCCGGCCGGCTCTGGTGCCTCACCCGGGGTGCCGTGCGCGCCGGGGCCGGCGAGACCCTCACCGACCCGTGGGCCGCCCTGGCCTGGGGCCTCGGGCGGGTCGTCGCCCTCGAACAGCCGGACCGCTGGGGCGGGCTGGTCGACCTGCCCGCCCGCGCCGACCGCGCCACGGCCGCCGCGCTGCTCGCCGTCCTCGCCGACGCCGGGCACGACCAGGTGGCGATCCGCCCCCAGGGCGTCCTCGGCCGGCGGCTGGTGCCGGCCGTGCCGCCCGTGGGTGCGGGTTGGCGGCCTGCCGGGACGGTGCTGGTGACCGGTGGTACGGGTGCGTTGGGTCGGCATGTGGCGCGCTGGTTGCTGGTGAACGGGGCCGGTGAGGTGGTGCTGGCTTCGCGGCGGGGTCCGGGGGCGCCGGGTGCGGCGGGGTTGGTGGCCGAGTTGGGTGCGGTGCGGGTGGTGGCGTGTGACGTCACCGACCGGGTGGCGGTCGAGGCTCTGGTCTCCGGGCTGCCGGAGCTGACCGCCGTCGTGCACACCGCCGGCGTGATCGACGACGGCGTCCTCGACGGGCTCGACCTGACCCGGATGCAGGCCGTCCTCGACGGCAAGGTCCGCGCCGCCCGGGTCCTGCACGAGGCCACCGCCCACCGCGACCTCGACGCGTTCGTGTTCTTCTCCTCCCTCGCCGGCGTCATCGGCAGTGCCGGGCAGGGCAACTACGCGGCGGCCAACGCCTATCTCGACGCGTTCGCGGCCTGGCGACGCGACCAGGGCCTGCCCGCCACCGCCATCGCCTGGGGCGCCTGGGCCGAGGACGGCATGGCCGCCGCGCTGACCGCCCGGCTCGCCCGGGGCGGCGTCGACGCGCTCCCCGCCGCCGAGGCCGTCACCGCCCTCGGCCGGCTGGTCAACACCGCCGAACCGGCGGTCACCGTCGCCGCCGTCGACTGGGGACGCCTCGCCGCCTCCTGGGGCCGGCCCACGCCACTGATCGCCGCGCTGCCCGGGGTGCCCGCCGTGCCCACCGGCCCCGCCCGCGCCGTGGTGGTCGGCCGGTCCCTGCCGCAGCTCGCCGACCTCGTACGCACCCAGGCCGCCGTCGTGCTCGGCTACCCGGCCGGCCAGCCGCTGCCCGAGCGCACCTTCCGTGACCTCGGCTTCGACTCGCTCACCGCCGTCGAGCTGCGCAACCGGCTGACCGCCGAGACCGGCATGACCCTGCCCGCCACGCTGGTCTTCGATCACCCCACAGTCGCCGAACTCGCCGCCCACCTGTACGGCCTCACCGCCGGGCACACCACCGGCGAGGTGGTCGCCGACGGCACCGGCCGCGACCGCGAACCGATCGCCATCGTCGCGATGAGCTGCCGCTTCCCCGGCGGGGTCACCTCGCCCGAGCAGCTCTGGGACCTGCTGGCCACCGGCACCGACGCGCTGAGCCTGATGCCCGGCGAGCGCGGCTGGAACCTCGCCGAGCTGTACCACCCCGACCCCGAGCATCTCGGTACCAGCTACGTCCGGGAGGGCGGCTTCGTCGCCGGCGCCGGCGAGTTCGACCCGGCGTTCTTCGGCATCAGCCCTCGCGAGGCCCTCGCCATGGACCCGCAGCAGCGGCTGCTGCTGGAGGCCACCTGGGAGGCGTTCGAGCGGGCCCGGATCGACCCGACCGCCCTGCGCGGCAGCCGCACCGGCGTGTACGTCGGCACCAACGGCCAGGACTACGGCTCGCTGCTGATGGCCACCGGGGACGTCGACGAGAACTACCTCGCCACCGGCACCTCCGCCAGCGTCATCTCCGGCCGGCTGGCGTACACCTTCGGACTGCACGGCCCGGCCGTCACCGTCGACACGGCCTGCTCGTCGTCGCTGGTCGCGATGCACCTGGCCGCGCAGGCCCTGCAAACGGGGGAGTGTGACCTCGCCCTGGCCGGCGGCGCCACCGTGATGGCCACCCCCGGCATCTTCGTCGGCTTCTCTCGCCAGCGCGGTCTCGCCGCTGACGGCCGGTGCAAGCCGTTCGCCGGGGCCGCGGACGGCACCGGCTGGGGCGAGGGCGTCGGCCTGCTGGTGCTCCAGCGGCTCTCCGACGCCCGCCGCGACGGCAACCCGGTCCTCGCCGTGCTGCGCGGCAGCGCCGTCAACTCCGACGGCGCGTCAAACGGCCTCACCGCCCCCAACGGCCCCGCCCAGCAGCGGGTGATCCGGCAGGCCCTCGCGAACGCCGGACTCACCGCCGAGCAGGTGGACGCCGTCGAGGCGCACGGCACCGGCACCACCCTCGGCGACCCGATCGAGGCGCAGGCCCTCATCGCCACGTACGGCCAGGACCGGCCCGCCGACCGGCCGCTCTGGCTCGGCTCGATCAAGTCGAACATCGGGCACACGCAGGCGGCGGCGGGTGTGGCCGGGGTGATGAAGATGGTGCTGGCGATGCGGCACGGGGTGCTGCCGCCCACGCTGCACGTGGACGAGCCCACCCCGCACGTCGACTGGAGCGCCGGCAGCGTCGAACTGCTCACCTCCGCCCGTCCGTGGGAGCCCGCCGACGGCGTACGCCGCGCCGCCGTCTCCTCGTTCGGGATCAGCGGCACCAACGTGCACACCATCCTCGAACAGGCCCCCGCCGACGAGCCGGAGCCCGGACCGGCGGCCGACGTGCCGACCGGGGAACTGCCCTGGGTGCTCTCCGGGCGCACCGTCGACACCCTCACCGCCCGCACCCGGGACCTGCGCGAGCACCTCGGCACCGTCGACGACGACGCGCTCGCCGACGTCGGCTGGTCGCTGGCCGCCACCCGCGCCGCCCACGACCACCGGGCCGTCGTCTTCGCCGCCGGCCGCGACGAGCTGGCCGCGTCCCTCGACGCGCTCGCCGCCGGCCGGCCCGGCCCGCAGACCGTCACCCGCGTCCCCGGCACGCCGGGCGAGGTCGCGTTCGTCTTCCCGGGCCAGGGATCGCAGTGGGCCGGGATGGCCGCCGAGCTGCTCGACACCGCCCCCGTCTTCGCGGAGACGTTCGCCGCCTGCGCCGAGGCGCTGCGCCCGTACGTCGACTGGTCACCGACCGACGTGGTGCGCGGCGCGCCCGGCGCACCGTCGCTGGAGCGCGTCGACGTCGTGCAGCCCACCCTGTTCGCGGTCAGCGTCTCGCTCGCCGCGCTCTGGGAGTCGTACGGGGTGCGCCCCGGAGCGGTCGTCGGCCACTCCCAGGGCGAGATCGCCGCCGCGTACGTCGCCGGTGGCCTCACCCTCGACGACGCGGCGGCAGTGGTCGCGCTGCGCAGCCGGATCATCGCCGGCATCGCCGGGGACGGTGGCATGGTCTCGGTCGCCACCACGGCCGACGAGGCCACCGCGACGATCGCCCGCTGGGCCGGCCGCATCGCCCTGGCCGCCGTCAACGGACCCACCTCCGTCGTGGTCTCCGGCGACGGCGCCGCCCTCGACGAGCTCGTCGCCCACTACGAGTTCCGCGAGGTGCGGGTGCGCCGCGTCCCCGTGGACTACGCCTCCCACTCCGCCCACGTCGAGCAACTGCGCGAGCAGCTCCTGGAACTGCTCGCCGGGCTGCGGCCCCGCACCGGCGAGGTCCGGTTCCGCTCCACCGTCGAGGGGGACTGGCTCGACACCGCCGCCCTCGACGCCGACTACTGGTACCGCAACCTGCGGCAGACCGTCCGCTTCGACGAGGCGGTACGCAGCCTCGTCGCCGCCGGCTACCAGACCTTCGTCGAGGTCAGCGCCCACCCGGTGCTGACGATGGCCGTGCAGGAGAGCGTCGAGCTGGCCGCCGCCGACCCGGGCGCGGTCACCGTCACCGGCAGCCTGCGCCGCGGCGAGGGCGGCCTCGGCCGCTTCCTGCGCGCCCTGGCCGAGGTCTGGGCCGGAGGTACGGCCGTGGACTGGCGGCCCGCCTTCGCCGGCCTCGCCGGGCGTCGCCTCGACCTGCCCACGTACCCGTTCCAGCGGCAGCTCTACTGGCCGCAACCGTCGACCGCACCCGCCCCCGCGGTCGGGACCGCCGGTGCCGTGGCCGACGACGAGGTCGACGCCCGGTTCTGGGCGGCCGTCGAGGCGGAGGACCTGACCGCGCTCACGGCCGAACTCTCCACCACGACCGAGTCGCGGCCCGTCCCGGAGACGGCGTTCGCCGACGTGCTGCCGGTGCTCGCCGCCTGGCGTCGCCGGCACCGCGACCAGACCACCGTGGACTCGTGGCGGTACCGGGACAGTTGGACGCCCGTCGCCCCCGACTCCTCCGGCGAGCCGGCCGTCACCGGCACCTGGTGGCTGCTCACCGGCCCCGACGACACCGGCGCGGCCGAGGCCGACTTCTGCGCCGAGGCGTTGCGGCGCCACGGCGGCACCGTCGTACCGCTGGCGCTGGACGCCGACCGCACGGACCGCGGGGCGCTCGCCGCCCGGCTGCGCGACCTCACCGACGGCGGCCCCCGCCCCGCCGGGATCGTGTCGCTGCTGCCGCTCGACGAGACGCCCGCCCCGGCGCACCCGTCCGTGCCGGTCGGCTTCGCCGGCACCGTCACCCTCGTGCAGGCGCTCGGCGACGCCGGCGTCCGCGCGCCCCTGTGGTGCCTCACCCGGGGCGCCGTCTCGACCGGCCCGGCCGACCCGCTGCCGCACCCGCTCCAGCAGCTCACCTGGGGCTTCGGTCGGGTCGCCGCGCTGGAGCACCCGGACCGCTGGGGCGGCCTCGTGGACCTGCCCGACGAGCTCGGCGACGCGGCCGGCCGCCGCCTCGTGCGCGTCCTCACCGGTGCCGACGGGGAGGACCAGGTCGCGCTGCGGTGGGCCGGTGCGTTCGGCCGGCGACTGCTGCACGCCCCGCTCGGCGACACGCCCGCCCCGCGCACCTGGCGGCCCTCCGGCACCGCCCTGGTCACCGGCGGCACCGGCGCGCTCGGCGGGCACATGGCCCGCTGGCTCGCCGCCAACGGCGCCGCCCACCTGGTGCTGGTGAGCCGGCGCGGCCGGCAGGCCGAAGGCATCGCCGACCTCGAGGCCGAGTTGGTCGCGCTGGGCGCCCGGGTGACCGTCGCCGCCTGCGACGCCGCCGACCGTTCGGCGCTCGCCGCCGTCCTCACCGACCTGCCGTCCGAGCACCCGCTGACCACCGTCGTGCACACCGCAGCCGTGCTCGACGACTCGGTGATCAACTCGCTGACGCTGGACCAGGTCGACTACGCGCTCAGCGCGAAGGTCACCGCCGCGCTGAACCTGCACGAGCTGACCCGCGAGCTGGACCTCGACGCGTTCATCCTGTTCTCGTCGATGGCCGGCACCGTCGGCAGCTCCGGTGTGGGCAACTACGCCCCCGGCAACGCATTCCTCAACGCCCTCGCCGAGCACCGCCGCGCCCTCGGCCTGCCCGCCACCTCCATCGGTTGGGGCGCCTGGGGCGGCGGCGGCATGGCCGACGGCGAGTTCGGCCGGATGCTGCACCGCCACGGCGCACCCGAGATGCCGCCGCGGCTCGCCGTCGCGGCCCTGCACCAGGCCGTCGAGCACGACGAGACGTTCCTGACCATCTCGAACATCGCCTGGGACCGGTTCTTTGTCGCGTTCACCGCGACCCGACCCGGCCCGCTGATCTCGGAGATCCCCGAGGCGCAGCGGTTGCAGGCCACCAAGGGACTCGCCGAGACGAAGGAGACCGACGAGGCCGGCCCGGCCGGCGCGTTCATCCGGATGAGCGCCGCCGAGCGCCAGCAGGCGCTGCTCGACCTGGTCCGCGATCAGGCGGCCATGGTCCTCAGGTACGCCGACGGCCAGGCCGTCGACCCGCACCACGCGTTCCGCGACCTCGGCTTCGACTCGGTGACCGCGGTGGAGCTGCGTAACCGGCTCGCCACCGCCACCTCGCTGCGGCTGCCGGTGACCCTGGTCTTCGACTACCCGTCGCCGACCGCGCTCGCCCGGCACCTGCACGAGGAACTGGGCGGGGAGGCCGCCGTGGCCGTCGCGGCGGCCCCGGTGGCGCTCGGCGACGACGAGCCGGTGGCCATCGTGGCCATGTCCTGCCGCTTCCCCGGCGGAGCCAACGATCCCGAACGGTTCTGGCAGATGCTGCACGCCGGCCGCGACGCCGTGTCGGACCTCCCCGGCGATCGGGGTTGGGACGTCGAGCGCCTCTACGACCCCGACCCCTATTCCACCGGCACCTCCTACGTCCGCAGCGGCGCCTTCCTCTACGAAGCGGCGGAGTTTGATGCCGGTTTCTTCGGGATTTCCCCCCGCGAGGCGTTGGCGATGGATCCGCAGCAGCGGTTGTTGCTGGAGGTTTCGTGGGAGGTGGTCGAGCGGGCAGGGGTTGAGCCTGGGGTTCTGCGGGGTTCGCGAACAGGGGTGTTCGTGGGCACGAATGGTCAGGACTATGGGGCCCTGCTGATGGCTGCGGGGGAGCAGGCCGAAGGGTTCGGGGCCACGGGCAACGCCGCGAGTGTGGTGTCGGGCCGGGTGGCGTACGCGTTGGGGTTGGAGGGGCCGGCGGTGTCGGTGGACACGGCGTGTTCGTCGTCGCTTGTGGCGTTGCACCTGGCGGTGCAGTCGCTGCGGCGTGGCGAGTGCGACCTGGCGCTCGCCGGCGGCGTGACCGTGATGGCGACGCCCGGGCTGTTCGTGGAGTTCTCCCGGCAACGGGGCCTCGCGGCTGACGGCCGGTGCAAGGCGTTCGCGGCGGGCGCGGATGGCACGGGCTGGGGTGAGGGTGTGGGTGTGCTGCTGGTGGAGCGGTTGTCGGA
>NZ_KB895883.1:0-15899 GCF_000374985.1 Micromonospora sp. CNB394
CCCACAGGCGCACACCAGCAGGATCGCGGTCAGCGAGTACCACCGACCCCGCCGAGAACGCGGATCGGGCACCAAGTCGAGGTAAGGCCGCAGGTCGGCGATCCGGCCGGTGTCCAACGGCCCCAGCTTCACCAGCACAGCAGGGATGGGAGAAGATGCAGCAGCAGGCACGGGCCACCTCGTGATCATCTGGCTTCGACACCACAATGATCACGAAGCCCGTGCCTGCCCTGCTATACACCCCAACCGGTCACAACCCGACCAGCCACACAACCCCGGAACTTGCAACCGCCCTGCGACGTGGCCGACGAGGCGACCTCGACCGACGACGCGAGGACGGCTGACGACGCGACGCCGGATGTGGCCGACGAGGCGAGCTCGGCCGACAGCGTGATGTCGGACGACGGTGCGGCAGAGGCGCAGACGCTGCCCGAGGCCCCGGTGTCTGCCGTTCCCGTGTCGGGTGCGCCGGTCGGGCCGCGTCAGCCCGACCTCAAGGTGTTGATCATGGCGGGTGTGTTGGGTGGGCACCCGGACGGGATCACCGCCGACGCGGCGATCAACGAGAGCGGCCTGTCGGTCGCGATGGGGGACACGGTCCTCGCTGCGATGGAGGTTGCCGGTGCCGCGCGTCGCCTGCCGGTCAGTGAGGACGGCGACGAGCTGTGGATCATCGGTGACGGTGACCTCGCTGCGGTGGACCCGGCCAACGCGCCGACGCACAGCACATGCCCGACGTGCGGGCACACCCGCAAGATCCGCCGCCCCTCGGTCCGGCGTGCCACCGGCACCGGCCGCACCACCGGTGAGATCAACAGCGACGGGTCGGCGAAGTTGGGCAAGAACGAGTTGCGCAACCGGGTCGAGGCGTTCATGCGCGACCTCGGCCCCGGCCACGATGTGACCCCCGGCACCGTCGCCCGTGAGATCGGCGGACGCAGCCCCGGCGCGGTCGGCAACGGCATGCGCAAGCTGGCCACGGCCGGGGTGCTGGTGCTCACCCGCGAGGCCCCGGAAACCTACGCCCTCGCCGACGACGCGCCCGCCCCCACCGCCGACGTGCGCGCGTTCCTCACCCGGCCGCAGACCCCCGCCGATGACGACACCACCACCGACGAGGCCCGCACCGACGAGGCCGCCGCCCCGATCGCGGCCTGACCGATCACCCCGCCGGGGCCGGGCGTCACGCCCGGCCCCGGCACCCGCACGCCCACAACCAACGGAAGGGACGACCGATGACTACCCCACACGATCACCCCGACCACGGGCTGACAACCGGCCCGGGATCGCTGCGCTGCCCGGAATGCGAGCAGCCGGCCCTCCTTGTGCCGCCGCGTGACTGGCCCCTGAACGGGTTCGCCGCGCGCCCTGCCGCGTCACACACCGACGGCACGCCGCTGTGCCCGGTGCCCGGCCCGCACGGGTCGCAACCGGCCGACCCGGTGGGCGTACCGGCCCGGCTGACGCTGTGGCAGGCCGTCCGGCAGACATGGCTCGCTCACCCCGATTGGACCGTCACTGATCACCTGGCGTGGCTCGATGGCGAGGGGTATGACACCGACACTGCGGACGGTGACCCGGCCGACCTCATCGGCCGGTGGCTCGCCGCTCACCGGTGCGCCGCGTCGCTGTCCTGGCCGCCCGATCACGGTCGGGTGTACGCGATCCTCGGCGCGGACCTCCTGATCGTGTTCGACGACGCGGACAGCGCCGGTGACGTCCTGACGATGTTGCGGGTCGCGCAGGTGCCGGCCGAGGTGCACGTGTTCGACGCGGCCGGGTGGGACGAGGTGGCCCGTCTGGTGCGCGCGGTCAACCCGAGTTTCGTTATCAGGGACAGCCGTCCCGGCATCGTGGGCGCACGGTCATGACGCACCCGCCCGGCGACGTGCCAGAGCTGCCGCCCGCGCTGGCCGCGCGCCCCCACGACGCGCGGCGCGGCCTACCCATCCCACCGGTCAACATCCACCCCAACCCAACCGGCGGCGGGTCGCACGTGGACTTCACCACGATCAACACCACCACCTCGACCCGCCTCGCCGTCGAGCGCCGGTGCTCACTGTGCGGCCAACCGATGGGCTATTGGGTGGCGTTTCTCGGCGGGCCCCGCGCGGCCGAGCTGATGCGTCACGCCGACCCGCCGGGGCACCCCGAGTGCATGACCGCCGCCCTGTCGCTGTGCCCGCACATTGCGATCGGGCGGCACCGTCGCGCCCGTGCCGACCGTCCGGGGGCGGGCATCATCCCGCCCGGATCGCACGGCGATAAACCCGACCGGTACCTGTTGGGCATCACCCGGCACTACCGGACCCGATTCATCCCCGAACAGGGATTCACCGTCTACCTACCGGCCCCGTTCAAAACCATCCGCGCGTACGCGTACGGCCCGGACGGGCAGCTGCACCCGGCCACCGACACCCAGTAGGCCACGCCCGGCGGCGGGCGTCAGATTCGCCGCAGAAACCTCGATCGACTCCACCCGATCACCTTGATCGACCCGTGGAGGTAGGAAACATTGTTGTTGACGGCGCGGGCCCGGGGGTTGCAGCCCCCGGCCGCACCGCCGGACCGAATCACCCACAACCCGAAAGGGGTGCCACCGTGGCACACGAACTCGAAACCTTCGCCAACGGTCAGACGGCCTTCGCCTCCGCGCGGCTGACCGCCTGGCACCAGCTCGGCACCGTCACCGACGCCTGCATGACCGCACAGGAGGTCATGAGCAAGGCGTGGCTCGGCGGCTGGGAGGTCCGCAAGATCGCCATCCAGGGCATCGAGGTCACCGAGCGGGGCGTGACGAAGGTCGACTGCCCCGACAAGTACATGACCGTCCGGACCAACCCGGCCACCGGCGAGACCGAGTACCTCGGCGTCGTCGGCGAGGACTACAGCGTGGTCCAGAACGAGCAGGTCGCCGAGACCCTCAACCTCCTGGTCGACCAGTCGGGGGCACACTTCGAGACCGCCGGCTCGATGCGCAAGGGCCGGTCCGTGTTCGTGACCATGAAGCTGCCCACGGCTATGCAGATCGCCGGGGTGGACGACATGGACCTGTACCTCGCCGCGACCACCTCGCACGACGGCACCGCCTCCCTGCGTCTGGACGCGACCCCGGTGCGGATCGTGTGCGCGAACACGCAGGCGCTCGCCTACCGGCGATCGGTCAGCTCGTACACGTTCCGGCACACCTCGAACGTCACCAGCAAGATCGCCGAGGCCCGGCAGGCCCTCGGCCTGATGTGGCAGGCGTTCGCCGACTTCGAGACCGAGGCCGAGAAGATGATCAACGAGTCGTTGGCCATGGGCGAGTTCGAGAAGATCGTCGCGCAGGTCTGGCCTGTCGCGCCCGACGCCTCCGACGTGGCGAAGAACAACGCGAAACAGCGCACGGCTACGCTGCGCTACCTCATCCGGGACGCGGACACGCAGAAGGCGATCAAGGGCACCCGGTGGGCCGGATACCAGGCCATCACCGAGTACGTGGACCACTTCGCGCCTGCCAAGACCGACTTCGCCCGCGCGACGCGGGCGCTGACCGGTGCCGGAGCGGACCTCAAGGCCCGCGCGTTCGAGCTGCTGGCGGTCTGATATGGCCCGGCACGGGGGCCGGGCCACCGAGCCCGGCCCCGGTACCGGGGCGCACCCCGCCGCCGGCACCGCCGCTGTCCCTACAGACCCCGCCGCCGCCCCCCACCCGGCACCGGACGTGCCGACCGTAGAGGCGCGTCACGAGCCAGGGCACACCTCCACCGCGATGATCGCCTTGGCGAACCGGGTCTGTGCCAACTTCGCGGCGGCCGAGGTCGCCCGCGCGATGGCCGAGCACGCGAGCAGCGAGGCTGAACACGCGCACCTGATCGCTCGCGCCGAGCACTGGGAAGCCTTGGTCAACGAGCAGTGGACCACCTTGTGTGCGGCGATCTGCGCGACGGTGCCGGACGGGACGCAGGTGCAGCGGTTCCTGCCGGTCCGGCCACTGACCAACGGCCACGTCGAGCTGCACGTGCACGACACCGACGCCCACCGGCTCGTCGTGCTGTTCACCGGCGCGCAGGCCCTCGCCGTGGGCGCGCACCTTACCGCTTACGGGGCGCTCAGCCTCGACCGCAGCGGCCAGAAGCTCGACCCCGGCCTACCCCACGTCAAGGCCGCACCACCCTTCGTCGACGGCACCACCGAGGCGTGGACCGCCCTGGACAACGCCGTCGAACGGCCACCCGCCAAGTCTTGACCGCCTTGGGCGTGCTGCGCGGCCACGGTCGCACCCCGGGCCGCGCGGCATGTCCGGCCATACCTCTCGACATCATCGTGGAGCACTCATGAATCCCGAACACCTGTTCAACCTGGCCGCCGAGTTCGCGCAGGCGACCGGCAACGCCGAACGTTTCCACGCTCGCGCGGCCAGCGTCACCGGCGAGGACCGCACCGCCCTCAGCAAGAAGGCGTCGGAGTGGGAGGCCATCGCCGCGCGCCGGCGTGAGCACCTGCACGCCTCGCTGCGCGAGGCCCCGCGGGGACCCGTCATCGCCGAGCCGGACACCGAGTTGCCCGTCGCGCTCTGGCGGCGGCGCCGCGTCGAGGTGCGCGCCTACACCGGCGACGGCTCCCGCGTCC
Source organism: Micromonospora sp. CNB394 (assembly GCF_000374985.1). Taxonomy (NCBI): domain Bacteria; kingdom Bacillati; phylum Actinomycetota; class Actinomycetes; order Micromonosporales; family Micromonosporaceae; genus Micromonospora; species Micromonospora sp. CNB394. The sequence goes on from NZ_KB895883.1 coordinate 4,615, forward strand.
GCGTGCGCTGCACTCCGACGCAAGCCGTCGCCCTCGGCACCGCCCTCATCGGCCTCGCGGCCCTGACCGACCAACTCGGCGGCGGCGTCCTAGGCGAGACCATCGCCACCTTCCCACCCACCTCACACTCCACTGCGGAGCCCGAGGCGATCGGCCAGCAGGGGGAGTCGGCATGACGACCTCGATCGACCCCTCAGAGGACGGCATCGGCGACGGTCAGCGCACCCTCGACGGTCAGCAGCTCGCGGGCGCGCTCGCCCTGCTCGGCCCGGCCGATCCGGTATGCGTCGAGGTGCTGACCCGCCTCAACTTGCGGGTCTACCCGGGCGAGCCCGGAGACCGCTCCGCCTACGTCGTCCTCGACGTGCACGGCGTCTCGATCGGCGTCAAACGCCGAGCTGACGACCTGTACCTGCACGCCGACACCACCGAGACCGACGACCGGCTCATCGCCTTCGAGATCAACGGCTACGGCGAGACCGACCACCACACCAACCCCTCCAACCCCGGCCTCTGATCGGAGCACCGATGTACCGCTCCATGGAATGCGGCGACACCGCCCGCGTCGTCACCCCCTCCGACGCCACCGAGCACCGCCTCGGCACTGTCACCGACGTCACCTACTCCACCCCGCACACCACCTACGCGCGCCGCTACACCCTGCGCTTCCCCGGCGGCATCGAGCGCACCTACCCGGCTGATCACCTCGTCAGGTGCACCCGGGCCGACGACCGGGCCGCCCTGGAGGCGGCCTTCACCGCCGCGTGCGCGGCGCTGCGCGACGCCTGCCACATCGCCCACGACTATGACCCCGACCTGAGCCTCGGCACCGCGAGCCTTCTCCGGCGGCTGGTCGACCTCACCCGGCTGCGCCTCGGGCTGACCCTCAACCCATCCGGCACCGCTGGCGTCGCCGATCCGGGCTCGCCGAACACTCGTGACCAGGCTGGAGGCGAACGGTGATGCCGCATTTTCCGCAGCCTGACCGACCGGAGGAGCCCATCGAGCGGGGTGCGCTCGGCTCGACCTCGGCGTCGATGCCGGAGTCGCTGTACTGTCTGCGCTGCCGGCGAGGCGTCAACATCCGCGTCAACGGTCTGGGCGTTGTCGTGCAGTACCTGCATGCTGCTGAGCAGCGCGGTCAGCGCAGCGACCACGACCCCGAGCCGGTGCCGGTTACCGAGGTCCCCGATCCGATCATCGAGTGTGATTTCTGCTCCGCGCCCGACGCCGCCTGGATCTACCGGTGCGCCAATCAGTTCAGTGAGCACCGCCGCGTCACCGGACGAGTCGTTGGCGTCAGCGATTACCGGTCTCGGCACGGCGCGGCGCGGGTGCGCCGCACCGACACCGAGCACGCCTTCACCCAGGCGTGGGGCGAGCGGTGGTCGGCGTGTGGTGGTTGCGCCGACCTCATCGAGGCCCGCGACAAATAGGCCGAGTTGCATCTGATACAACCTTCCGACCTTCCGGGCTCAGCGCGGCCGTGGGGACATTCTGGCAGGGTTGTCTGCTCGTTTGCGTTCGCCGCGCGGGCTGCGTAACCGGCGCATCGGTGTTGCGTTGAGTGCAACGTGGAGCGGGCGGTGGATCTGGCTGGAGCAGTGCACCTGACGTTGGCGTCCGGGGTGGCGTATCTCGACCCAGCGACCGCGGTCTTCGACGCGATGTTGGAGGGCTGGCAGCGTCAGCAGCGCACGCGGTTTCTGAAGGCGTCGACGATCGCGGGGCGGGTGTTGATGGTGCGCCGGTTTCACCGGTACACGAACCAGTATCCGTGGGAGTGGGAGTCGGCCGAGGTCGAGGCGTTCTTCGATCACTTGCGTTCGGCCGGTCCGCGGCCTATCACCGTGTCGACGGCGAGGAGCTACCAGACGACGTTGCGGATGTTCTGCGACTTCATCACCGACACCCGGTACGGCTGGGCGGGTGAGTGTTTGCAGCGGTTTGGTCGGGCGCCGGCGCAGGTCCTGCACGAATGGAACTCGATCGTGCACGTGACGGAGTTCGACGGTCAGCCGGGTCGGCGGCCGCTCACCTACGACGAGGTGCAGGCGCTGTTCGACGCGGCCGACGGCCGGGTCGAGCAGATCAGTACGCATCAGCGCAAGGGTGTAATGGCGGCATTGCGTGATGCGGCGATGCTCAAGACGGTGTATGCCTTCGGGCTGCGTCGTGCTGAGGCGTGCGGGCTGGACGAGTCGGACTTCCGCCACAACCCGAAGGCCAAGCAGATGGGGCAGTTCGGTGGGGTGTTCGTACGGTGGGGCAAGTCGTCGCGAGGCAGTCCACCCAAGCGGCGCACCGTGCTCACCGTCCCGGAGATGGACTGGATCGTGCCCGTGCTGGACCAGTATTCCAACGAGGTCCGGCCACGGATCGTCGGCGAGGCTCATCCAGCGCTGTGGGTGACCGAGCGAGGCGGCCGGATGTCGTTGCGCCGCCTGAACTTCGCCCTCGCCGAGGTTCGCGACCTTGCCGGCTTGCCGCCGGAGCTGGACCTGCACTGCCTGCGGCACAGCTACGTCACGCACTTGATCGAGTTCGGGTATCCGGAGAAGTTCGTGCAGGACCAGGTCGGACATGCCTACGCCTCGACCACCGCCATCTACAGCGGCGTATCCGACGAGTACCGGACCCGCTTGATCAACCACAAGTTGAAGCAGCACAGCAATGATCTCTGGGGGCGGGAACGCGCGTGAAGACGATGGGGATCCGTTGGCAGCTGCGGCTGCGCATGGCCGAACGGGGCATGTTCGCGACCACCGAGCTGGTGCCACTGCTGGCCGAGCGAGGCGTTCATCTGTCACGTGAGCAGGTGTTCCGGCTGGTGACCCAGCCGCCACAACGGTTGAGCATGGAGACGCTCGCCGCGCTGTGCGACATCCTGGGCTGCCAGCCCAACGACCTCATCGAGATCGAGGCAACCGAGAACCGGATCCGCAAGACAGCAACGGCCGGCGGGCCGGCGCCGACCGCGCGGCGCAGCACCATCCACCGCCCAGAGTCGGCGCCGTGACCCGCATCCGCCAACGCCGCGAGCCTGACCCTTTCCTCGCTGACCGGGTCGTTACCCGGCTGACCACCCTGGTTTCGGGGCTGACCGTGAGCACGGCTCGCGCGGCGATGGAGGCGGCGCGAGTCACGGCGCCGGTGTCGCTCTGGGCCTTGGAGGATCACCTCAGCGCGCACGGGATCACTCCCGCCAGCAGCGGCCCGCTGCAGTTGCTGAAGCTGTTCGCGATCCTCGACGTCGAGGGCTACGACGTTCCGCCAACCGCCTGTGCCGCGTGCGGCCGGCGAACGCGCGTGTTGTCGCATCGGCAGGACGACGGACGGATCTGTACTCCGTGCGCGCACCGGCGTTACGTTCGCCGGTGCGAGATATGCAAGGAGATCAGGCGGATCACGCACGCCGGCACCCAGACCGGGATCTGCGGCAACTGCCGCCGCCGCAACCCCGACCCGGACCGCGTCGGCCCCTGCACGCACTGCGGCCGTGTCCAGCGTCTGATCATCTCCAAGGACGACGGCTCGCTGCGCTGTCAACGCTGCCAGGCCCACGGCAGGCCCTTGCACGCCTGCGCCGACTGTGGCGCGTCCGCACGGACCCAGAAGATCACCGATGCCGGACCGGTATGTCCAGCCTGCTACCGCGAACGGCATCGACCACGACGTGTCTGCGGCCGATGCGGGCGCTCACGCCTCATCGACCGGCGCGCGACCACGGACCAACCAGACCTGTGCAACGGCTGCTACCGCGGCACTGAAGGCACCTGCAGCCGATGCGGGCGATTCCGCCCCGGCCGCAAAACGCCTCATAGCGGGTTCCGTTGCGAGGGCTGCCTTCCACGTCCACTGCGTCAGTGCGCCGGCTGCCAACGACGGCGCACCGTTCAAGCCGTCTGGCCGATCGGCCCGGTCTGCTCGTCCTGCTATAACACCATCGGCAAACACCCAGCGCGCTGCCCGAACTGCGCCGAGACCCGCGTGCTTACCGGCACCGACGCCGGTGGCGCTCGGATCTGCGGCCCCTGCGCCGGAGCACGCGACTACACCTGCACCGGATGCGGACGAGCCGGCCACACCTACTCCAACCGGCGCTGCGCCTGGTGCGTGCTCGACGAACGCGTCAGCGACCTCCTCACCGATGATCACGGCACGAGCGTGGCCCAACTGCGACCGCTGCGCGCCGCCCTCACCAACACCGACCGCCCCGAATCCGTCCTCACCTGGATCCGCCGGCCCCGCACCCGCACGCTCTTCGCCTTCCTCGCCGCCCACCCCGATGACCTCAGCCATGAACTCCTCGATGAGCTCCCCGCCGCTCAGCACCTGCACTACCTCCGCAAACTGCTCATCCTCGCCGACGTGCTCCCGGCTCGCGACGAGCATCTCGAGCGCACCCGGACCTGGCTTAACCAGACCCTCACCGAGCTGCCCCCCGAGCACCGTCAGTTCGTGCAGCCGTTCGGCCTCTGGCACGTGCTGCACCGCGCCCGGCGCCGCTCCCACCAGTTCGGCCCGCGCACCGTCCAGGCCGCCGCCAAAGACCGCCGCTACATCCACACCGCCGCCGCGTTCCTCGCCTGGCTCGACACGCACAGCCTCACCCTGGCAACGATCAGCCAGCAGCACATCGACCAATGGATCGATACCGGACCAGCTGCCCGGCACCTACGACCATTCATCAAATGGACCAACCAACGTCGCCTCACCACCGCGCTCGACGTTCCGAACCGGCCCTCCAGCCTGCCCAGCCGCTTCCTCACCGACGAGCAGCGCTGGACGCAGCTACGCCGATGCCTCGACGACACCACGATGCCCACCAAGGTCCGTGTCGCCGGTGCCCTGGTCCTACTTTTCGGCATCACACTCACACGCGTGCTCAACCTGACCACGACCGACGTCACCTTCAGCAAGGACGCTCCAACCGGCATCACGTTCGGCAAGCAACCAATCCCGCTGCCACCGAAGGTCGCGGCGATCGTCGCCGAGCTCATCAACGACCGCGGACGGCCAGCCCCGAGCCCAGCCCTCTCCAACCACGAGGCGCCCCTGCTCTTCCCCGGCCGGCCAGCCACCACACCAATCACCCTGCAAGCACTCAGCCGAACTCTCACCCGCAACGGGATCACAGCCCACCTCGGCCGCAACGCCGCCATGCTCGACCTCGCCGCTGACATTCCCGCCGCCGTGCTCGCCGACCTCCTCGGCATGAACGCCGGCACCACCCACAAGTGGAACCGCCTCACCAGCCGCGACTGGACCCACTACCTCCAAGCCCGAACCGACACGACATAGCCTCACCCGGCGTGGTTCCGACGCGTCCCGCGGGCCTGACGGGTGCTTTTGCGGAATTGAATTGGCTTGGATCGGTGACATTTGGTCGGGGCCTGGGGGCTGAGTTGGTGGGTCGAGGCAAACGGACCCGGCGGCTCTGCCACGCCGGGTCCGTTCAGGGTGCCGCCGGTAGGGGTCAGGCCGGTTGGCGGGACACGATCGTCCGGACTGCCTCGATCAGGCTGGTCGTGCGGGGGTCTGGGCCCATCGTGACGCGGAGTCCGTTCATCACGTAACCGAAAGCGATGCCGCTGGCCGGGTCGGCGTAGCCGAGCGAGCCGCCGTGGCCGGGGAAGCCGAAGGCGGTAGGCGACCACCAGGGCTGTTCCGGCAGTGGCAGGCCGAAGCCGAGCGCCGGCCGGGTCGACACCTTGAGCACCTGGTCGGTTCCGCTGGCCTGTTCGCGGGTGGCGGCGGTGAGGGTGGTCGCGTCGAGGATCCGGATGCCGTCGACCTCGCCGATCAGGCCCGCGTAGAAGCGGGCCAGTGATGAGGCGGTGCAGATGCCGTTGACCGAGGGGATTTCCGCCGACCAGGTACGTGGGTCGGTGAGGTCGAGCGGCGGGTCGGTCACCGTCGTCGACCGGACCGCCAACGAGGTTGGATCGGTGTACGCGGCGAGCGCCTCCCGCAGCGCCTCCGATATCGCCCCGGTGGAGGCGGGTGAGTCGACCTGCTGCTCGACGGTCCGGGCGACCCGGTGTGCCTCGGTGGTGGGCAGGCCGATCCAGAAGTCCAGGCCGAGTGGTTTCGCGATCTCGTCGGCGAAGTACGTGCCGAGGCTGCGGCCGGTAGTGCGACGGACCACCTCGCCGACCAGCCAGCCGTAGGTGACTGCGTGGTAGCCGTGTGCCATGCCCGGCTGCCAGGCGGGTGCCTGGGCGGCTAGGGCGGCGACGACCGGATCCCAGGCCAACGCCTCTGCGAGCGGAACCGGACGGTCGAGTACCGGCAGTCCTGCCTGGTGGGACAGGAGCCAACGGACCGGGATGCTGCCCTTGCCGGCTGCGGCGAACTCGGGCCAGTACTCGGCGACGGGTGCGTCCAGGTCGAGTTGCCCGCGCTGGGCCAGCAGGTGCGCGCAGGCGGCGGGCACGCTCTTGGTGGTGGAGTAGACGACCTGGAGGGTGTTCTCCCGCCAGGCGCGGCCGGTGGCGGGATCGGCGACCCCGCCCCAGAGTCGAACCACCTCCTGGCCGTGCCGGTAGATGCTGACGGCCGCGCCGATCTCGGACCGCGTCTCGAAGTTCGCCAGGAACGCCTCCTGTACCGGCTCGTAACCCGGCGCCACGGTGCCGCTTACCACGGACATGAGCTCTCCTCTAGGAGTGTCGGGCCCAGGCGACGACGAGCCCGGGCGCTGGTGTCAGGATATTCTGACACATGACGTCAGGATCTCTTGACGTGCCTATGCTTGTGGGATGGCGGAGGAAATGGTTCCGGGGCACGTGAACCTCGTCGGGTTCCGGTTACCGAACGGGACGCTGAGTACCGCCGCCGCAGCGCCGGCCGGCACCGTCGGCTACCGGGCCCGGTGCAGTTGCGGTTGGATCGGCACCAGCGACTATCCGGCTGCCGAAGAGGGACGCTGGATGGCCACCTCCGAATGGAGCGGACACATCGGGCCGATCCTGGCCGCCACTCCACCCGGCTGGCTGCTGGGCCGCTCCGACACCCTCCGGGACAACATCGCCGAACTGGCCACTACCTGGCCGTTGCAGGCGCTCGGCATCCTCGCCGAGGTGGAACGCTGGCAACGACCGCTAATCGAACGCGCCGTGATGGCGGCCCGGGAGGCCGGGCTCTCCTGGGCCGAGATCGGCAAGGCGCTCGGCATCAGCCGGCAGTCGGCGCACGAGCGGTTCCGCAACGTCGCACCGTCCAAGCCACCCGCCTGACGGCACCTCAGGGCCAGAACAGCTAGCCCGTCAGCCTGCCACCGGCGCGGGCTCTTCATTGTCCTGGTGTGACTGTTATCGAAAGCGACGGCCCTTGGCGGCGGTGGCGGCGGCGACGGCGGTGGCGAGGCACGTCGTGGCCCCGACGATCAGCGGTATGCGGCTGCCGAGGTGCACGGCTGCCGCGCCAAGCGGGATGGCAAGTGCAATGGGGCCGAACATCACGGTATTCGCGGTCGCGGCGACGCGGCCGAGTGCCTCCATCGGGGCGCTCGTCTGGATGGCCGTGACGGCTGCCGTCAGTGTCCACGGCAGCCCGATCCCGACCGCGATACCCGACCCGAGCATCACCGGCCACCACGGCAGGCACCGGGCGAGCAGCGCGAGCGCGAAGATGGCTGCGCCGGCTGTGCCGACGGCAACCGGGCCGTGGCGGGTAACGAGCCGCCCGGCCACGAGGCCACCGGCGATCGAACCGGCGCCCTGGGTGGCGCCGAGGACCCCGATGAACGTGGCCGGGAGGCCAAGCATCCCGGTGACGACGGCATAGGTGGCCGCTGTCTGGAATCCTGACGTGGCAATCGCGACCGCCGCCAATGTCACGGTGATGGCAAGCACGCGGCGCTTACGGAAGACGCCGCCGACCATGCCCGGGCGGTCCTGCTCCGGCAGCGATGGTTCGGTCAACTGCAGGGCGACGTAGAGGACCGCGGAGGCAACGAGCGTCATGGCACTGAGCGCGGCGACGGCCGCACCGCCCCCTAAAGCGTAAAGCCCGGCTCCTGCGAGGGGCGCGACGAGCTTCATTCCTTCCATGGCGCTGGAGCGCCAGCCGTTGACGTCGGCGAGCCGGTCGACGTCGATGGCCGCCGGTAGCAACACAGTCTCGCCCGCCTCACGCAGAACCATGCCGATGCCGTAGGCGAGGGACACCGCGAAGATCAACCAGGTCTCGCCCGGGCCGTGCACTGCGTACAGACTGAGCAGCGCACCGGCCATCGCTAGGTTCACGGCGATTACCGCCGGCCGACGCGGCAGCCGGTCGAGCAGCCGTCCCAGCCACGGCCCGGCCAGCGTCGGGGTGTAGACGCCCAAGCCCGCGAGCGCGGCGAGGCTGCTCGATCCGGTCAGGTCGAATAGCCAGACCCCAGTAACGAGCGCCATGGCGTTGCCACCGAACCCGGACAGAACGGAGACGGCAAGGAACAGTGCAATGTTTCGCTGTGCCATGTTGGGGATGCTGTAATGCTTAGCCTAGAGCAGTCAACCTTACGGACGCTTGTCAATGATCCGTTGACATCGATCGAGCGCCTCCCGTGCCGGTGCGGGCAGTTCCGCGGCATGGGCCAGGTCGTCGGCGACATGCACAGCTAGCGCGAACAGCGCCCCTGGTGGTGCCTCCACCGCAGCGGCGACGGTGGCCCGCACCAACGCGGCTCGGGTAAACCGTCGGTCCCAGACCCGGTCTACCCTGATCCAGCGTTCTAGGTCGGCGAGAGCGTCTCGCAACGTCGAGAGCTCAGCGGCATAGTCGAGGTCGGCGTGGTGACGCCGCGACCGGAGCGCCGCCAGCAGGCGCTGATGGCGTTGCTGTGCGGCCTGGCGACTGGCCACCCCGAGCGCCTCCGCGATCGCCGTCCACGTCGCCCCTGCGAGGCGAGCCCGCTCGACAAGTCCCAATTCATGCTCGTCGAGCCGCTCCCGCGCCGACCGCACCGCCGCGATCTCATCAAGTACCGCATCCATACGTCAACGATAAGTTGACAAAGCCTCCGGCTTGGCACCGCTGGTCTCCCTGGCACTGGCGCACAACCGGGACCTGCACCCGTCGGCCGGTGTCATCGACTCGCAGACGGTGAAGGGCGCGGACACCGTCGGCACCGACAGTCGCGGATGCGACGCCGGAAAGAAGATCAACCGACGTAAACGGTTCATCGTGACCGACACCCTCGGCCTGCTGGTCACCGTGTGGGCCTGGCCCCCTCGTGGCAGGACCGCGACGGAGCTAAAGGCGCCCTACTCCCCACCGTCGCGGCCACCCCGATCCGGCACGTGTTCGCCCACCAGGGCTTCACCGTCCGGCTCGTCAACCGGGCAGCCACGATCGACGCCTGGTACTCCGAAAAACACCGCGACTTCGGCGCGAATATTCAAGCCGTGATGCGCCCGGAGGGGATCCCGATATGGACCTCGGATGCGATGCCCGGACATCTGCACGACCTGACCTGCGCCCAACGCCTGGACGTCACCGGCGCCCTCTACTGGACGGCCTCCGAACTGCGGCTGCCGACCCTGGCAGACTCCGGCTACGAAGGCACTGGCCAGGGTAACCACACCCCGTGCAAGCAACCGCCGACGGCCGGCGCCTCGCGGTCGACAACCGCACCTACAACACCGCCCTACGATTAAGAGCGACCGGCAATAGGTCCAAGATCCGGACATGCGGGTACCTGCGGGCGGCAAGCAGGCACGGGTCCATTGATCATCGGAGTTCTCTACGCTCTGCAACCGATGGAGTCCCGTGCCTGCGTTGCCATCATCGTTGCTTGAACCCGTCTGGGTCCAGTTCGCCGCGTTGTGGCCTGAACGACCTGAGTTCGACCCGGCCCATCCGTTGGGCTGCCACCGTCGACGGATCCCGGACCGGGTCGTGTTCGAGCACGCCATCGCCGCTCTGGTCCATGGATCCGGCTATGAGCGGGTCGCGTCGGGTCACTGTTCGGACCGGACGATCCGCCGCCGTCTGCGGTTGTGGGCTGACGCCGGTCTCGGTGAGCAGGTCCATGAGCTGGCCCTGGACGCCTATGACCGGATGATCGGCCTGGACCTCGCCGACGTCAGCGCCGACGGCGCCATCACGAAAGCGCCGTGTGGCGGCGACCGGGCCGGCCGCTCACCGGTCGACCGCGGCAAGGGCGGCATGAAACGCTCGACCGGTGTGGACGGCTACGGCATCCCACTCGGGATCACCGGCGCCCCGGCCAACCGGCACGACTCGCCGCTGCTACGCGACACCTTCGAAGCGTGCAGCGCTCAACTCCGCCATCACTGGCCCGAGCACGTCACGGCCCACCTCGATCGCGGCTACGACAGCCGCCGCACCCGGGAGCTGCTCGACGAGATCGGCTTCGACGCCGAGATCGCGCGTAAGGGAGTACCCGCCCCGGTCCAAGTCGGCAAGCGGTGGGTGGTCGAGCGCACGAAGTGCGCCGCGAGGCGCTCTGTTGTATCCCCAGTTCAGCTGGGAGGGACTCGAAGGGAGGTTCCTGGGTCGGCTGGCTGACCTGGATCCGAAAGGTGAAGGGGACAACAGCATGCCAGAGATGCCCGGCGGCCGGGTCCAGATGCCAGGGGCGGCGCGTTGGGAGGACCCGCTGTCGGGGTACTCGTTGGAGTGCAGAGCTGGGTACAGCTGATCTTGCACAGACCGCTGCTCAAGATCGCGGCTGCGGCAGACGCAGTCCTGCCCGTCGCAGCCGCCTGGCCCAGAAAGGCCCTACCGCGCCGCTTCCCCTCCTCGCCGCTGCGCGGCTGCGGTGCGGGTCGGCTTGGTCCCGATTCGCCGCAGCACGCTCACCGGCACCCGGGCAGATCAGGCGAGCCTGTCCACGGGGACACGCTCCACGCCGCAGCTGGACCGCGTGGGGCAGGGTCAGCGGCCACGCTCGATGGACGTCGATGGCCTGAATGATCTTCTGGGATCCGGGCTGGTACGGCGAGCTCTGCACATTCAGCCGTACGCGCCTGTGCACTTGAACCTGTACGCCGACACCCGCGTGATATGGCGAAAGCTGGATTGCCTGAACCCTAATCTCCAGTCGATGCAAGTTCCCATCCACCGGAAACGGCGTTTGAAACCGGTGCCGTGCTCTGCGTCGGAGTCTTTCGTGGCCGACGCACCCTCGGAGCGCGGGGCGACGCCCAGCGAGGGTGTTCAAGGAGATGAGTGGGGCGCCTACGTCACGCTGCTACGTACAACAGAGACGAACGCGGGATTGCCTGTCGGGCGCGAGCTCTATGGCAACGGAGGCCTCGTAGTAGTCG
>NZ_KB895884.1:0-13165 GCF_000374985.1 Micromonospora sp. CNB394
ACAGGCCCTGCGAGTCGTGGTCGTTACGGTCACCCAGGTGGCCGAGGTTCTCCAGCTTCGACTCCTGCAACGCCGTCGCGATCGACACCACCGCGGCTCGCTCGTCCATCCCGGCCTTCTTCGTCGCCGCGATGATCGCCTTCACGTTCGCGGTCTGCTCGTCGTCCAGCTCGATCCGCGACTGCTCGCCCTGCACACCGTGCGGGATCAGCTTGTCACCCTGCACCGTCACGGCCACCGGCTTGGCGGCGTGCGTGGTGTCCGCCGCGTGGGCGGCCACCGGGCCGGCGAACACACCACCGGTGAAGGCCAGACCAGCGATACCCAGCACGCTCTTCCGCAGAATCGTGTTCATCAGAAATGCTCCATTCGGGGGTCGACGCACCCGGGGGACGGGATGCGCGGGCACCGTCAGGCGCTCGAAGTCTTGGGGGATCCGGTCCGCGAGGGCCCGAGGGGCCTTCTGCGCGGCGCCGGAAGCATGTCCAACGACCAGCCACCCGGCATCATTCCCGGGGGACGCCACACGCCCACCAGGGGGCGCGGCGCGGGGCTTCACCTCGTCGGAACCATCGTCAACGACCCGCCACCCGGGATCATTCCCCGGGCCTCACGGCGACCGCCCCGCAATCAGGGGGCGCCAGGCTGCTCGGTCGTTCACCCGGTCACAACGCCCCCGACCCGCCACCGATTCCACCCCCACAGCGCCACCCACCACCCCCGAACCCCGACAAACCCCCCACACCAGCCCTCCCCAGCACACGCTGCCCCCGGGGACGCCCACCACCGGGTCGATCATGACGTTGACGGCGACAAAACGGACACCGAGTGGCCGCCAACTTCATGATCGACGCCCGCGGGGGCCGGCCAGCCGGGGCGAGGGCGGGGCACCGCGGGCCCGGCCGCGCGACCTTGCAGATCCGGCCCTCCGGGGTGTCCCGTTCGCGTGGGTTGCGGGGCACGGAAGTCAAGATCGCGGGCGCCCGGAGAGGGAGGGACTGCCGAACCCGGACATGTCGTGGCGCCACAAGTCCAAGATCGGCGAGGGTGGGGCGGTGGATCAGGGCTCGAACTTGTAACCCAGGCCACGCACCGTGACGATGTAGCGCGGCGCGGACGGCTCCGGCTCGATCTTGGAGCGAAGCCGCTTCACGTGGACGTCCAGCGTCTTGGTGTCGCCCACGTAGTCGGCGCCCCAGACCCGGTCGATCAGCTGCCCCCGGGTGAGCACCCGCCCGGCGTTGCGCAGCAGCAGCTCCAGCAGCTCGAACTCTTTGAGCGGAAGCTGCACCCCGGCCCCGCCGACTGTCACCACGTGCCGTTCGATGTCCATCCGGACCGGGCCGGCGGCGAGCGTCGGTGCGCCCGTCTCGTTCGCCTCGGCGCTCTGCCGGCGCAGCACCGCCCGGATGCGGGCGACCAGTTCCCGCGGCGAGTACGGCTTGGTCACGTAGTCGTCGGCGCCGATCTCCAGGCCGACCACCTTGTCGATCTCGCTGTCCCGCGCGGTGACCATGATGATCGGCACGTGCGAGCGCTGGCGGAGCTGCCGGCAGACCTCGGTGCCGGACATCTCCGGCAGCATCAGGTCGAGCAGCACGATGTCGGCGCCGGTCCGGTCGAACTCGGTGAGGGCGGCGAGGCCCGTCGCGGCGACGGAGACCTCGAACCCCTCCTTGCGGAGCATGTAGGACAGGGCGTCGGAGAACGACTCCTCGTCCTCGACCACCAGTACGCGGCTCAACGGGTGTTTCCTTTCCTGTGGTCAGACCTGCCGGAGCTCGGCCGGGCCGGCCTCGATCCCAGCGGAGGCGAGTGTCGTCTCCAGGTCGTCCGGGGGGCGTGCGGGCAGCCGGAGGGTGAACGTCGACCCCCCACCAAGGGTGCTCGACACGTCCACCCGGCCGCCATGGTTGCTGGCGATGTGCTTGACGATGGCCAGGCCCAACCCGGTGCCGCCGGTCGCCCGGGAGCGGGCCTGGTCGGCCCGGTAGAAGCGCTCGAAGATCCGGTCGACCTCGTTGGGGGCGATGCCGATGCCCTGGTCCGTCACGGCGATCTCGACGTGTTCGTCGGTGCCGGTCACGTTCACCCGGACCGTGGTGTCCTCGGCGGAGTAGTTGATCGCGTTCTCCACCAGGTTCGCCACCGCGGTGGCGAGCTGGCTGTCGCTGCCGTACACGGTGACGCCCCGCTGCCCGCCGACGGCGATCTCCACCCGGCGGGCGGTGGCGGCGGTGCGGGTCCGGTCGACGACCTCGGCGAGCACCCAGTCCACCGAGACGGGTTCGGGGGCGGGCTGCGGTTCGGCGCCCTGGAGGCGGGTCAGTTCCAGCAGCTCCTGCACCAGGCGGCCGAGCCGGGTCGACTCGTGCTGGATCCGCTCGGCGAACCGCCGCGCGGCGACCAGGTCCTCGGACAGGTCGGGCGTGCCACCGGCGGCCGGCTCGGTGGCGTCGACGAGCGCCTCGGCGAGCAGTTGCAGCGCGCCGATCGGCGTCTTCAGCTCGTGGCTGACGTTGGCGACGAAGTCCCGGCGTACCCGCGCGAGACGGTGCGACTCGGTGACGTCGACCGCCTCGATCGAGACGTAGCCGGAGCCCAGTCCCATCGCCCGCAGGTGCACGCCGAGCGGGTTGTCCCCGCTGCCGTCGCGACCCCGGGGCAGGTCCAGCTCTATCTCGCGCCGCACGCCCGTGCGGCGGACCTGCCCGGCGAGGGTACGGATCAACGGGTGCGCCGCGATCGACCCGGGCGTCGCCCCGGTACGGAGCAGGCCCATCGCGCGGGCGGCCGGGTTCACCAGCACCGGCACGTCGTCCGCGCCGAGCACCACCACGCCGGCGCGTAGCGAGTCGATCGTCTTGCGGCCGAGCCCGGATAGGCCCCCCTGCTGGTCGTCCGGAATCGTTGTCCTCCCTGCGTCACGACGGAGGAGTCCGCCGCCCCGCGACGCCCGGCGGCGCCGCCATTCGTCAACGGGTCCGGACAGCAGCGCCCCGGCGACCAGCCCGGTCACCAGCGCCCCGGCCACCACGATGGCCACCGCCCATTCCACCCGGCGATCGTAGGGTCATTGTTAACCCCGGGATCGGGCACAGGGGGACGAACCACTCTCGCTTTCGGCAAAGTTCACCTGCGGGCCCTGCGTCGTTCATCCGCGTTCACCCTGGTGCCGGCCGTTCGGCCTAGCGTGGGGCGCGCACCTGCTCCTGCCGTACCCCGAGGGTGGCGGCCACCGACCCCAGGAAGTGACGATGCGCGACGAGTTCCGGGCCGACCTGCAGATTGTCAGCCAGTTGCTGGTGGACATGGCCGAGGCGGTACGCGCGGCCATGCGGCAGGCCACCAAGGCGCTGCTCACCGCCGACCGGACGGCCGCCGAGACGGTGATCGCGCGGGACGCCGAGATCGACGACCTCTACCGGCACGTGGAGGAGCGGGTCTGTGATCTACTGGCCCGGCAGGCGCCGGTGGCCTCCGACCTGCGCGCGATGATCACCGCGTTGCACGTGGCCGCCGATCTGGAGCGGATGGGCGACCTGGCCGACCACGTGGCGAAGACGGCGCTGCGCCGCCACCCGTCTCCGGCGGTGCCGGCGGAGCTGCGGCCGGTCTTCACCGACATGGCGGGTATCGCCGACCGGATGGCCGAGAAGATCGGCTCGGTGCTGGCCAAGCCCGACGCCGCCGTGGCCTCCGAGCTGGACAGCGACGACGACGCGATGGACGACAGGCACAAGAGCCTGTTCGGGGTGCTGCTCGGCGACGACTGGCCGTACGGGGTGGAGACGGCGATCGACGCGACGCTGCTGGGTCGCTTCTACGAGCGTTTCGCCGACCACGCGGTGAACGCGGGCGAGCACGTGGTCTACCTGATCACCGGTTCCACGTCCGGCTGACCCCGGCCCCCCGCGCAAGGAAGGGCCCCTTATTAACACTGAGTGTTAATAAGGGGCCCTTCCTCTACCGCAGACGTTAATAGGGGGCCCTTCCTTGCACCAGGTCAGCGGCCCTGGTTGGCGACCGCGGCGGCGGCGTCCTTGGCCGCCTCCGGGTCCAGGTAGGTCCCGCCGAGCACCTGCGGACGCAGGTCGGCGTCCAGGTCGTAGCGCAGCGGGATGCCGGTGGGGATGTTCAGCTTGGCGATCGACTCGTCGGAGATCTGGTCGAGGTGCTTTACCAGGGCGCGCAGCGAGTTGCCGTGCGCGGCCACCAGGACCGTCCGGCCGGCCAGGATGTCCGGCACGATCGAGTCGTACCAGTAGGGCAGCATCCGGTCGACGACGTCCTTGAGGCACTCGGTGCGCGGCATCAGCTCGGTCGGCAGCAGCGCGTACCGGGGGTCGCCGACCTGCGACCACTCGTCCGCGTCGTCGATCGGCGGCGGCGGCGTGTCGTACGACCGGCGCCAGAGCATGAACTGCTCCTCGCCGTACTCGTCGAGTGTCTGCTTCTTGTTCTTGCCCTGCAGGGCGCCGTAGTGGCGCTCGTTGAGCCGCCACGACCGGCGCACCGCGATCCAGTGCCGGTCGGCGGCGTCGAGCGCCAGCTCGGCGGTGCGGATCGCCCGGCGCAGCAGGCTCGTGTGCAGCACGTCAGGCAGCAGGCCGTGCTCGCGCAGCAGTTCGCCGCCGCGCCGCGCCTCGGTCTCCCCCTTGGCGGTCAGGTCGACGTCGACCCAGCCGGTGAACAGGTTCTTGGCGTTCCAGTCGCTCTCGCCGTGCCGCAGCAGGACCAGCGTCCCGACGGTGGGCCCCTCGCTCGCAGTCATGCCGATCATCCTGCCGTACGCCGCCGGCGGACACGCGGCGACCTGTGGTGACGACCACCACGTGGAAAACCTGATGACCAGGGCTCGGGCCCGACACTAGGTTGTAAGGCGTCTTAATGAGGCCGGTCATTACCAAACAGGGGGCGTCGGGATGCGGACGGTGCGGGGCTGGTTCCAGGACACGGCGGGTGGCCTGCCACGGACGTTCTGGTACCTCTGGGCCGGTACGCTGATCAACCGGCTCGGCTCGTTCGTCCTGGTCTTCCTGGCCATCTACCTCACCCAGGAACGCGGCTTCTCCGCCTCGCAGGCCGGGCTGGTGATCGGCCTCTGGGGTGCCGGCGGCGCGGTCGGCACCACCATCGGCGGCACCCTGACCGACCGCTGGGGACGGCGGCCCACGCTGCTCACCGCGCACATCGGCGCGGCGGGCATGATGGTCGCGCTGGGCCTCGCCCGTCCGCTCTGGGCGGTCGCCGTGGGCGCGCTGCTGCTCGGCGCGTTCGCCGAGGCGGCCCGTCCCGCCTTCGGCGCGATGATGGTCGACGTGGTGCCGGACAAGGACCGGCTGCGCGCCTTCTCGCTCAACTACTGGGCCATCAACCTCGGCTTCGCCTGCGCGGCCGTACTCGCCGGCTTCGCCGCCCAGGGCAGCTACCTGCTGCTGTTCCTGGTGAACGCGACCACCACGCTGGTGACCGCGCTGATCATCTTCGCCAAGGTCGGCGAGACCCGCGGCCCGGTCACCGCACTCCCGGTCAAGGGAATGCCGGCTCCGGCCGGCGCGCTGCGCACCATCCTGGCCGACCGGGTGTTCCTCGGCTTCGTCGCGCTCAACCTGCTCGCCGCGCTGGTGTTCCTCCAGCACATCTCGATGCTGCCGATCGCCATGGGCGACTCCGGGCTCAGCCCGGCCACGTACGGCTCGGTGATCGCGCTCAACGGCGTGCTCATCGTGGTCGGGCAGTTGTTCGTACCCCGGCTCATCAAGGGCCGCAGCCGCTCCCATGTGCTGGCGCTCGCGGCGCTGGTGATGGGCGCCGGGTTCGGGCTCACCGCGTTCGCCGACACGGTCTGGCTCTACGGCCTGACCGTGCTGATCTGGACCGTCGGCGAGATGCTCAACTCGCCATCAAACGCAACCCTCATCGCGGAGCTGTCCCCGGCCGCGCTACGAGGCCGCTACCAGGGCGTCTTCTCGCTGTCCTGGCAGCTCGCCGGCGCCGCCGCGCCGATCCTCGGCGGCCTGGTCCGCGAGCACGCCGGAAACAGCGCGCTCTGGCTCGGCTGCGCCGGCATCGGCGTCGTGGCGGCGGTCGCCCACCTGATCTCCGGCCCGGCCCGGGAGCGCCGCGCGGTGGTGCTGCGCGGGGTGGGCACGCCCGTCGCGCCGGTCACCGTCACCACCTCCCCGGCGCCCGAGGCGGCCGAGGCCGCGGCCACCGCACCCGCCGAACCGGTCCGGACCGGTTCGGCGAGTACGCCCCGGCGCGAGCGCCCCGCGGCGGGTGGTTACGGTACGGGGATTCGGTAAGGAAACCTTCCTGGAGGACGTGTGCGCGGCCTGCGGCGCTGGTGGGACGACACGGCCGGCGGTCTGCCCGGCACCTTCTGGTACCTCTGGTCCGGCCTGCTGATCAACCGGGCCGGCGCGTTCGCGCTGCTGTTCCTGTCGCTCTACCTGACCGCCGCCCGGGGCGCCCCGCCGTCACTGGCCGGGCTGGTGGTCGGCGCGTACGGGCTCGGCGGCGCGGCCGGCACGCTGCTCGGCGGCGTCCTGGCCGACCGGTGGGGACGGCGGGCCACGCTGCTCGCCGCCCACCTCGTCGCCGCCGGGCTGATGGCGGCGCTGGCGTTCACCACGCACCTGGCGGCGATCGCCGTACTCGCCACCCTGGTCGGGGTGGCGCACTCGATGCCCAGCCCGGCGTTCGTGGCCGCCATCGTGGACGTGGTGCCCGAGGCTCGCCGTTCCCGCGCATTCAACCTTCAGTTCTGGGCGTTCAACCTGGGCATGGCGGTGGCGTCGCTGCTGGCCGGCGTCCTCGCCGAGGCGAGCTTCGCGGCGCTGTTCCTGGTCGACGCCGCAGCCACGCTGGCGGCGGCGGTGGTGATCGCGCTGCGGGTGCCGGAGACGCTCGCCCGGCGGCCCGCGCCCACCCCTCGGGCGGTGGCCGGACGCCGCCCCGGGCTGCACACCGCGCTGACCGACCGCACGTTCCTGGTGTTCGTCGGGCTGACGTTCCTGCTGGCCGTGCTGACCATGCAGACCTCCACGATCATGCCGCTGGCGATGCGCGAGGACGGTCTGCGCCCGTCGGCGTACGGGCTGGTGGTGGCGCTCGGCGGGGCGCTCATCGTGGCCGGGCAGTTGTTCGTGCCCCGGCTCATCGAGCCGTACCGGAAATCGAGCGTGCTGGCCGTCTCCACCGGCCTGATGGCGCTCGGCTTCGGCGCGCTCACGGTCGCCGACGGGTTGCCGCTCTACCTCGGCGCGGCGGTGGTCTGGACGGTCGGGCAGATGCTCGCCGCGCCACCGAACGCGCAGATCAACGCGGACCTCGCGCCGCTCGAACTGCGCGCCCGCTACCAGTCGGTGTTCTACCTGACGTTCCCCGCCGCGTCGTTCGTGGCGCCGGCGCTCGGCGGGCTCAGCCTGGAGCACCTGGGCGAGCGGCACTGGCTGGTGGTGGGCGCGCTCGGCCTGCTGGCCGCCGCCGGGCACCTGCTCGCCGGGCCGCGCCGGGAGCGCCGGGTCGCCGCGCTGCGTGGGGCGGTGGCGGAACCGGTCGGATCCGCCCGCTGAGCGGGTGAGACAACGGCAGAGCGCCCACCCCGACCCCCGTCGAGATGGGCGCTCTGACCGTACGCCCGGCGGCGGCGGGCGACACTCACCCCCGTAAGCGTCGCCCGCTCGCGCCGCCGGTTCCACGGGCGGCACCGTCCCCCAACGGCGTGATCCACCCGATCTTCGCATCTCGCCTGCGCGGATCTGAGCGATCCACCGCTCCCCCGAACGGAAACAAGCGTGACGCGGTGTAATAAAGTTAGTTCGCCCGGATTCCGGATTCAACCCAGATCGCTGTCTCGCCCGTCACAGCGCCCGTGTCGGAGATCCGGCTGCCCGTGCCGTGGTCCCTGGAATGGCAAACACGGCATTCCAGGGGTCCATTCCCGTAAACCTCAGCCGTCCTCGCGATTCGGGTTCTCGGTCCGGAAGAAGTTGCTCTGCCGGCCGTCCCGCAGCTGCTCCTGGTAGATCAGGTTCAGCCGCCGCAGGTCGAACGTGCGGAACCAGTCGTCCCAGGTGATCTCGCGGATCCGGCTGCTCTCCCGGTACCCGGGCATGTTGAACGTCAGCACTCCGGGCCGGTCGCCGCGCTCGGTACCAGCGATGGTGGCGGGCTTCGCGCCCCGCGCCCGCGCCCAGCGCTGGATCACCTTGTGGTTACGGGTCACCAGGCTCCGGCCCGGACGCTCCGGCCGGTCCGCGAGCGACGTGATGAGCTGCGACGATCCGATCGACCGGCTGGACGCCGGGCCACGGGTCGGCGCCGCCTTCGCGCGGGACGGGGCGGCCTTCGCGCGGGACGAGGTCGCCTTCGCGCGGGACGGTGCCGCCTTCGCGCGGGACGAGGTCGCCTTCGCCTGGGCGGGTGCCGCCTTGCGCGTACCCGTCGCCTTGGCCCTGGCGCCGGTGGCGCGTGCGGCCGGCGCGGTCTTGGCCGGCGACGTGGCGCTCCGGCGGGCCGACGTGGTCCGCTTCGCCGCGGTGGTCTTCTTGGCGGCGGTGCTCTTGCGGGTCGCCGACGGCCGTCCGGCCGGGCCGGTGCTCCGCCGGGCGGCGCCGCCCTCCCCGCGCATGGTCCGCGCCAGGGTCTTCACCAGTTCCGGCTTCCGCAGCGCGGAGATCCCGGAGACCCCGCGCCGCTTGAGCTGGCTGCGGATGTCGTCGACCTTCATCCGGGAGATCTCCGACTCCGACACCCTCGGGGTGTTCGGCGTCTGGTTGCCGGGTTGCCGCTTGGTCCGGGTCGCAGTCGTGCCGCGACCTGAGCTGTTGCGCTGAGCCATGGGACACGCTCCTCGACAGTCCGTCCTCGGCCCGCGGTGGGTCCCAGTGCTCCGCACCGCGCGGGGCGGCATACCCGTCAGGAGGACTCCGAACCTCCGGCGGACGATCCGGCAGTGGCGGAGGGCTCGAAGAGGTGCGCGAACGCGGCCAGGTTCGCGGTCGACTCGCCGCGCTTGACCCGCCACTCCCACTCCCGGCGGATGGCGGTGCCGAAGCCGATCTCCAGCATGCTGTCGAACGACTCGTCCGCGTACGTCAACACGGAACCGAGCAGCCGGTCCAGCTCGTCGGCGTCGATCCCGGCCAGGTTGACCCGCCCGGTCAGGTAGACGTCGCCGACGGAGTCGGTGGAGAACGAGACGCCGTACATGCGGGCGTTGCGCTGGAGCAGCCAGGCCCACAGCTCCTCGCGGCGCTCGTCGGGCTGGCGCATCACGAACGCCTCGATCCGCAGCGCGTGCTCACCCACGATCAGGTTGCAGATCGTCTTGAGCTTGTGCGTGCCGGGCAGCGTCACCGCGTACGACGCCTCGCCGGTGGACTCCCACTCCAGCTCACGCTCCGCGCAGACGGACTCGATCAGCGTGGCGACCTCACTCCTGCGGCTCATCGCACCCACTCTACGACCGGCGTACCGGGGCCGCCCGGTGGCGGATCACCACGAGCACAGCAGGGCCGCGTCGCCGCACCGGCGCGCCAGCCGGGCCCGGTGCTCGGTGATCGCCTCCCCGTAGACCGCGAGCAGGCCGGAGGCGGTGCGGTGCCAGGAGAAGTGCCGGGCGTGCCGCTCGGCGCCCCGGCCCAGCGCGGCACGGCGTACCCGGTCGGGCAGCAGCCGGGCCAGCGCGCGCGCCCAGTCGACCGGGTCGTGCCCGTCGATGAGCACGCCGCTGACGCCGTCGCGTACCGCCGTCACCAGGCCGCCCACGGCGGCGGCCAGCACCGGTGTGCCGCACGCCTGGGCCTCCAGCGCGACCAGCCCGAACGACTCGTTGTGCGACGGCACCGCGACCAGGTCGGCGGCGCGGTAGAGGGCAGGCAGGTCCGCACCGGTCTGCGGCGGGAGGAAACGCACCCGGTCGGCGATGCCGAGCGCGTGCGCGAGCTCGATCAGCGCGGTGGGCCGGTCCAGGCCGGTGCCGCTCGGCCCTCCGCAGATCACCACGGTCACCTCGTCGGCCAGCGCCGGATCCCGTTCGCGCAGCGCGGCGGCGGCGCGGACCAGCACGTCCGGCGCCTTGAGCGGCTGGATCCGGCCGACGAACGCGACCACGTACCCGTCCGTCGGCAGGCCGAGCCGGCGCCGCGCGGCCCGGGTCGCGGCGTCCCGGTCGCCCGCGGCGGGACGGAACCGGTCCAGGTCGACGCCGGGCTCCACCACCGCCACCCGGTCAGGCTCGGCCGCGTACCGGTCGAGCAGGTCGCGGGCCTCGACCCGGGTGTTGGCGACCAGCCGGTCCGCCTCGGTGACCACCTGCTCCTCACCGATCACCCGGGCCTTCGGCTCGGGCCGGTCCCCGGCGGCCAGGCGGGCGTTCTTGACCTTGGCGAGCGTGTGCGCGGTGTGCACCAGCGGTACGCCCCAGCGCTCCTTGGCCAGCCAGCCGACCTGCCCGGAGAGCCAGTAGTGCGAGTGGATCAGGTCGTAGTGGCCGGGCGGGCGGGCCGCCTCGGCGCGCAGCACCCCGGCGGTGAAGGCGCAGAGCTGACCGGGAAGCTCCTCCTTGGTCAGCCCTTCCAGCGGCCCGGCGGTGACGTGCCGGACGGACACGCCGGGCGCCACCTCGACCACCGGGGGCAGGTCACCGGCGGTGGCCCGGGTGAAGATCTCCACCTCGACGTCGGCCTCGGCCAGCCGCCGGGCCACCTCCAGGATGTAGACGTTCATGCCGCCCGCGTCGCCCGTGCCGGGCTGGTGCAGCGGCGACGTGTGCACCGACAGGGTGGCGATACGGCGGGGCCGGGGCCACGGAAGGGCACCTCGCTGACGACCGACACCGGTGTGCAAATCCGCCACGTCCGCTCCCTCTGTCACGGTTGATGCCGTCCCGCACGACCGGCGCTTCTCGGTCAACCCGTGTGCCGGATGTCATCTTCCCCATCGGAGTACGGAAATGCTTTGCGCCGGGTCCCGGGCGTGACGGACCTCATCCCGCCGCCCGGCCCGGCGGCGGGGGACAATGACCGGATGAGTTCAGTCGCCATCGTCACCGGGGCGTCCAGCGGGATCGGCGCGGCCACCGCCCGCCGGCTCGCCGCCGAGGGATTCCACGTGCTCGCCGCCGCCCGGCGTACCGACCGGCTGGCCGCGCTGGTCGCCGAGATCGAGAGGGCCGGCGGCGCGGCGACGGCGGTGGCCTGCGACGTGACCTCGGACGAGTCGGTCGCCGGCCTGGCCTCCGCCGCCGAGGCCGCGCCCGGGCCGGTCACGCTGCTGGTGAACAACGCCGGCGGCGCCCGCGGCCTGGACCCGGTCGAGACGGCCGACGTGGGCGACTGGCAATGGATGTACGACGTCAACGTGCTCGGCACGCTGCGCGTCACCAAGGCGCTGCTCCCGGCGCTGGAGCGCTCCGGCGCCGGCACGGTCGTGATCGTCAGCTCCACCGCCGGGCACGTGGTCTACGAGGGCGGCGGCGGCTACACGGCCGCCAAGCACGCGCAGACCGCGATCGCCGGCACACTCCGGCTCGAACTGTGCGGCCGTCCGGTCCGGGTGATCGAGATCGACCCCGGCATGGTGCGGACCGAGGAGTTCGGCCTGGTCCGCTTCGGCGGTGACGCCGACCGGGCCGAGGCGGTCTACGCCGGAGTCGCCGAACCGCTCGTCGCCGACGATGTGGCCGACTGCGTCGCCTGGTGCGCGACCCGCCCGCACCATGTCAACATCGACCGGCTCGTGGTCCGCCCGCTGGCCCAGGCCGCGCAGCACAAGGTGCACCGGACGCCGTGAAGCGCGAGGAGTGAGCCGGTCTTGCGAGCCCCGCAGTCGCTGACCCGGAGGCACTGATGGAGCGTCCGCTCGGCGTGGCCACCCGGGGCACCACGAACCCCAACCGGCTCCGGCGGGTGGACAACTGGATCGTCGAGACGTGCGGCGACGCGCTGCGCGCCGCCGCCGACCCGCTCGTGGTCGACCTGGGCTACGGCGCCTCCCCCGTCACTCCCGTCGAACTGCGGGCCCGGCTCGCGGCCGGGGTCCGCGCCGACGTGCGGGTGGTCGGCCTGGAGATCGATCCGGTACGCGTCGCCGCCGCCCTGCCCGCCGCCGACCCGCCCGGGCTGACGTTCGCCCGGGGCGGCTTCGAACTGGCCGGGCTGCGCCCCGCGCTGGTGCGGGCGTTCAACGTGCTCCGCCAGTACGACGAGAGCGAGGTGGCCGACGCCTGGCGTACCGTCACCGGCCGTCTCGCGCCGGGCGGGCTGCTGGTCGAGGGCACCTGCGACGAACTGGGGCGACTCGGCTCCTGGGTGCTGGTGGACGCCACCGGCCCGCGCACGCTCACCCTGTCGGCGAAGCTGACCACGCTGGAGAGCCCGGCGACGATCGCCGAGCGGCTGCCGAAGGCGCTGATCCACCGCAACGTGCCGGGTGAAGGCGTCCACGACCTGATCGGTGCGCTGGAACACGCGTGGCGCTCGGCCGCCGGCTACGCCCCGTTCGGCCCGCGGCAGCGCTGGTTGCGAACGGTCGAGGCGGTGAAGGAGTCAGGCTGGCCGATCCAGGACACCTCGCGCACCTGGCGCCACGGCTACCTGACCCTCCCTTGGCCCGCCATAGCCCCCCGCTGACCCACCCCACCCCCGCCGCCGCCACACCCGTCGATCTTGGAGTTGTAACGCCTCAGATGCCCGGTTAGCCCGACTTATCAGGTGCCACAACTCCAAGATCGCAGAGGCTTCGGGGCGACGCGGGCGCGGGAGTTCCGGGAGCCGGGAGCCCTTGACAACCCACTCACAGATCGACGACAACGGGCGTCCCCGGGCTCGATGAGCACTTTCGTTGATCTTGCAGTTGCTGCCCCGGCAAAGCGCGTGAGTCGGACATTCCCGGGGCCGTAAGTGCAAGTCACCCGGTCTCTTCGGGACGCCGCGCAGGCGTGAAAATGGTGGGTAGGTCGCCCGCCGACGCCGATCGATCTTGGTCCGTTTGAGGCCGTGTGCAAGTCTGGCGCCGGGGCCACGGACCTCACGGGTCACGCATTGTTGCTTCGAGCACGCCGGTCAGATTTTCGGTTTCCGACCGAGGCCCCCGGGCGGCCTGCCTCCTGGTCGATCACGGGTGCACGGAAGGGAACGAGGGATGGGTGGCAGGC
>NZ_KB895885.1:0-10054 GCF_000374985.1 Micromonospora sp. CNB394
CCTGGTCGATGCGTCTCGACCAGAATCCCGCCCAGTTTCCGCGGAGCTGCTCCGGTTTGCCGATGCCCTGGTGGCCGTTGCGTCGGATGTCCTCGATCAAGGCGTTCACTCGTTTGAGCATCTGGCGATCTCGTTGCCAGGTCAGATAGTCTTCCCAGCCTCGGCCGGCGAACTGGACCTTCACGCTGCCGATGCCTCGCCTGAACTGGCGTCGGGGTCGATCAGGTCGTGCATCTCCCCACCCCCGTTACGCAGCTCTTCGACGGCTTCATTCAGACGGCGGGCGTTGGCGGGGCTGGCCATCAGGTAGGCCGTCTCCTTCAACGACTCGTACTCGCGCAGCGAGATGATGACCGCGGCCTCCCGGCCGGAACGGGTGACCACCACTTCCTCGGCGTCGTCCACGACATGGTCGAGCATCTTGGCCA
Source organism: Micromonospora sp. CNB394 (assembly GCF_000374985.1). Classification (NCBI taxonomy): domain Bacteria; kingdom Bacillati; phylum Actinomycetota; class Actinomycetes; order Micromonosporales; family Micromonosporaceae; genus Micromonospora; species Micromonospora sp. CNB394. Next base: position 429 of record NZ_KB895885.1, read on the forward strand.
GGTTCTGCCGGACCTCTGAGTAGGGAACGGTGCGCATGCTGCCGCCTCCAAACGTTACGTACAACAAATTGTACAAGTCTGCCGAGGCTCCTCGTCACATGGTCCGACGTCTGGCCCTGAACTGTCGATCAGGCTCAGGAGCGGCGCGGGCGTAGCGGCAGCGGATCACCGGTGATCGTGGCGAGGTGGTTCGCATGGTGGTACCTCCGGCCCACCGAACCGCATACCCAGACGGAGGGGGCGAAGACCCGCGAAGTTACCGGCCCGCCCAGGGGCTTGCGCCGGGGTTGGTAGCCGGCGTCGCTCGGAATGGGCGGGCGGCCTGTGGCGAGTGGGGCCTGGACCTCTCGCGGGTATCTGGCGTGGACCGAGCTGCCCGATCACACCTTGAGGACGTCCACGTCGTACAGCGCTATCGACGCGTCGCGGGAGGCGAGGGTCAGCCCTTCGGTGATTGCCTGTGCCACCAGCATGCGGTCGAAGGGGTCGCGGTGATGTGATGGCAGGCGGCCGGCGGTGATGGCGTGGGCGTGGGTCACCGGGAGTTCCTGGAAGCCCATGTCTCTTACCCGCTCTGCAAGGTCAGGGGGTCCGGCGAGTTTCCCGGTGCTCTGTTTGATGGTGATCTCCCACAGGGTGACCGGGGAGAGGAAGATGTCCGGGTCGTGGCGTAGTCGGTCGAGCAACTCGGTGCCGAGGGTTGGGTCGCCGGTGATGGCCCAGAGCGCGACGTGGGTGTCCAGCAGCAGGTTCATGCGCCGATGCCGAAGTCGTCGGCGATCTCGGCGTTGGTCTGTGTCGAGTCCCAGTCGCCGGAGAGGTCCAGTTGGCCGGCGAGGGAACCGACGGCGGTGCGGTTGGCCCGTCGGACCAGCGGTACGACCTTTGCTACGGGGGTGCCCGCCCGGTCGATGATGATCTCCTCGCCGTGTTCCACCCGTTCGATGATGCGCGACAGGTGGGTCTTGGCATCATGCATGTTGTAGTGCACGGCCTCAGCCGGCATGGGACAACCTCCTCGCTTAGCTAAGCGATTAGTTTAGCCTGCTTGGCCGCGTGCGTCAGCGGCCCTGGTTGGTTGGGGCCGGGGTCGCCAGACGCCGTCCGACTCTGCGCCCTGGGAGAAGTCAGGGTTAGTGGATCACCAGGGATGGTGGCGGTGTGGTTCGCATGGTGGTACCTCCGGTCCACTGCGTCGCCCCGGAGCCGTCGACCGGGCTACCACCACGGGAGTACGCGCTGCGTCCGCGTACCCCGGGGGTTGTCGCCACCGCCGGTCGCCGTGACCGGGAGAAGGGCTGGTGCGGACGAACCCCCGTCCGTGAGCGGTTGCTGCCCGGTTCAGCGGGTACCGCACCTGTCATGCGCATCGTGATCGTGGGGGCGACCGGCAACGTGGGGACGGCAGTGCTGCGGCGGCTGCGGCGGGAGGCGGGCACGGAACTGGTCGGCGTGGCCCGCCGGCTGCCCGGACCGGACGCCGGTGAACCGTACGACGACGTGGAGTGGCACTCCTGCGACATCGGCGCGCCGGCGGCCGCCGACCAGCTCGTGCGGATCTTCGCCGGGGCGCGGGCGGTGGTGCACCTGGCCTGGCAGATCCAGCCCAGCCACGACCGCCGCACGCTCTACCGGACCAACGTCGGCGGCAGCCGCGCCGTGATCGAGGCCGCCGTCCGGGTCGGCGTCCCGGCCCTGGTGTACGCCTCGTCGGTCGGCACCTACGCGCCCGGCCCGAAGAACCACCCGGTCAGCGAGAACTGGCCGGCGACCGGTGTGGAGACGTCGTCGTACAGCCGGGACAAGGCGGAGGTGGAGGCGCTGCTCGACGGCGTGCAGCGGGAGCACCCGAACCTGCGAGTGGTACGGCTGCGGCCGGGACTGATCTTCCAGCGGGAGGCCGGTACGGAGATCAGCCGCTACTTCCTCGGCCCGCTGGTGCCGGTGCGCCTGCTGCGGTACGGCCGGATTCCGCTGGTGCCGTCGAACAAGCGGCTCCGGATGCAGGCGGTGCACGCCGACGACGTCGCGGACGCGTACGCCCGGGCGGTCGTCGGGGAGGCGAGCGGCGCCTTCAACGTGGCGGCCGACCCGGTGCTGACGCCGGAGTTGGTGGCCCGGCACTTCCACGGCTGGACGGTGCCGGTGGCGACGCCGGTGCTGCGCGCCGCGGCGGCGCTGACCTGGCGGGCGCGGCTGCAACCGGTCGACACCGGCTGGGTCGACCTGGCGCTTAACGTGCCGTTGATGTCCAGCCATCGTGCCGAGACCGAACTCGGCTGGAGTCCGAGCATCGACACGGTGACCGCACTGAAGGAGCTGTTCGCCGGCATGGCCACCCGGGCCGGCACCGACGCCCCGCCGCTGTCCCCGGACCCGGCGCTGCCCGGCCGCCCCGCGGCCCTGGCCAGAGGCCACCTCCCCGGCCACCCCAACCCCTACTGACCCGCGCCCTTCGCCCGCCCGCCACCCACCCCGCCCGCAACCCACCCCGCCCGCCACCCACCCCGCCCTCCCCTACCTCGCCCCGTTGATCAAGGAGTTTGTGTCGCGCGCAGAGATCAACTAGGACACGAACCCCTTGATCGTCGAGCCGAGCGGTGGGCGCGAGGGTGCGGGGACGGGACGGATCAGGAGATCTGGGCGCCCAGGAAGAAGATGCCGGGGTGGCCCTTCGTCTCGAAGCCTCGGCTGGGGTTGCGCCGCAGCGTGCTGCTGTCGATCTTCAGGGTGCCGGTGCGGTTGTTGCTGACGAAGAAGATCGCACCGCCGCCCTCGTTCGCGCTGTTGTCCTCGATCACCGTGCCGGCGATGCGTACCGCGAACTCGTTGCCGTCGCAGTAGATCGCGCCGCCGCTGCCGCCACCGGGCGTGCCGCCCCGGGCCGGGTTCGCGCCGGTGCCGACCGCGTGGTTGTCCCGGAAGACGCTGTTCAGCACCGTCCAGGAGACGCCGATGCTGCTCAGTGCCCCGCCGTTGGCGCACACCCCGCCGGTGAAGGTGCTGCTCACGACGTACACGGGTTTGTTCTCGAACTGGCTGAGCACGCGCAGCGCGGCGCCCCCGAGGTCCGGCCCGGTACGGTCGCAGCGGTTGTCGACGAACCGTGAGTTGATCACGGCGAACCGTCCGCCGCGTACGAAGATCGCGCCGCCTCCGCCGCCCTCGGCGCGATCACCAGTGGCGTCCCCGTCGGTGAACGTCAGGTTCTGCACGGTGAGGCGTGGGTGGTCCTGGTTCTGGCAGTGCGAGGTGGTCCAGCCCTGCGCCTGGTCGCAGGTGTTCATGTAGAGGACGCGGCGCTTGCCGCCGCCGCTCAGCGTGACAGTGCCGCCGCCGTCCAGCACGACGCGCGGGCCGTGTGAGTTCACCACCTTGGCGGTGGCCTTCATGGTGATGGTCACCGGCGCGGGCCCGCAGTCGAACGTGATGACGCCGCCGGCCGCGACGGCCTTCACCACCGCCTCCGAGGTGCAGCTCGCCGGGGTGCCGCTGCCGACGGTACGGGTCGGGCGCGACGTGTCCACGGCCCGCGCCTCGACCGGCACGGCGGCCCGGCCGTCCGGGTTACCGGCGCGGAACGCGACGGTGGCCGCGCTGGGGCTCGGCCGGGCGCTGCCGAGACCGGCCCGCCCGCTCGGGGCGGCCGACGGGGCGGCGACCGGCGCAGACGGTGTCGCGGCGGCCGGGGCGGGGGCCGGGGCCGGATCATCGCCGCCGCAGGCGGGGAGCGTCGCAGTCGCCAGGGCGAGGACGAGGAGATTGACAGCCGACTTCACGCGCACCGCCCGATGCTAGGAGGACCGGCCGCCCCGGCACGACTCCGCAGACGATCCTTAACCCGCCGCTAAGCCGGTGCCCGCGGCCGGGCGGCGGCAGGTGGCGCTGCGGTGCCGAGCCGACGGTCGGGCGTGCGAGAGCGCGAACGCGACCAGGAAACCGAGCACGGTGATCAGCCCGACCAGCAGATACGCGTCGGTGAACGCCTCCGGGACCATGGTGTCCGTGATCATCGCGAGGATCGAGCCCGCGGCGAGCGCGGTGATCGCCCTGCTCGTGCGCCTCGTCGACCAGCTCGAACGAGACGGCGGACAGCAGCACGCCCGCCCCGAACGCCATCACCGAGGCGGTCACCCGGCGCGGTACGCGCACGAAGAACCCGACGGCCGCCCCGATCAGCAGGGCCGGTCCGGCGAGCAGGCCCCAGAATCCCGCCTCCAGCCACTCCGGCACGCGCTGGACCCTCCCCCCGGACGTGCCCCGCCAACCGGGTCAGAAGTCGGCGAACAGGTGTGGCAGCTCACGGGGGAAGAGGCGGCGCAGCTCGACCGCCGCGTCCACCGGCACCTCACCCAACCCGCGGACGACCACCTCGGCCGGGTCGAGCACCCCGTACGCCAGGGCGGACAGCCCGGCGGCCGTGAGCCGCGCGGCCGGCACGCTGCCCTCGGCGGCGGTCTGCGCGGGCAGCACCGCCAGCTTGCCGGTGGTGCCGTCGAGCAGGTGGCGGCCCGCGAGCCACCGGTCACCGACCATCTCGACCAGCACCCGGCCGACCCCGACCGGCTGGTCGGCGAGCGCGTCCAGGCTGAGCAGCCGGGCCATCGGCGCGGTCGGGTCGGGACGGGACACCCGCGCCTCGACCTGCACGTCGAGGTCGGTGAGCCACAGCTCGGGCAGCTCGTCGGGGGTCACCTGGACGCTGATCCGGGCCACCTGGTCGACGTGCCGGGCGAAGAACTGGAGCACCGACGCGCGGGCGTACGCGTCGTCGGCCAGCAGATCGTCGGCGAACAGCGTGCCGGCATGGTCGTCGATGCGGTAGGTCACCGCGCCGACGGTCTCGCCGCCGCGCACCACGCTGAGCAGCCAGCGGTCGTCCCGGTCGCGCAGGCCGACCGCCCGGAAGTCCGGGAAGACCGCGAAGCCGTGCCGCTCGCGCAGGCACCGCTCCGTGTACGCGCGCCACCTCGGGTAGCCCGCACCGATCCGCTCCCAGACCAGCTCGTCGGGCAGGTCGGCCCGCAGCAGCGGCGCCAGGTCCGCCGGGTTGAAGATCGCGGTACGCCGCCGGGGCAGCCCGATGTAGCCGAAGCGCTCGTAAAACGAGGCGCGGAACGGGTGCAGCGCGGTGAGCTGGTGGCCCTCGTCGCGCATGCCGTCGAGGAGCTGCTGCATCAGCGTGCGGACGTGGCCGCGACGGCGGGCCAGCGGATGGGTGGCCACGCCCGCGACACCGGCCATCGGCAGCACCGCGCCGCGCAGGTTCTGCCGCATCGGGATCGCCGACGCGGCCGCCGCGGTGACCCCGTTCTCCTCGGCCACGAGCGTCGTGTTCCCGGCGTTGTACGGCAGGTATGCGCGGAACTGGTCGGTCCGGGAGGCGTCCATCGGCGAGGCCTCGAACGCGTACGCCTGGAGCGGGAAGCTGGTGTTCAGTCGTTCATCGGCGGCCAGCCGGCGGATGCGCATCCGTTCATCCCAACCGCACCGGGCGCGGTCCGCAACCGGAACGGGCACCCGCTCACGCCTCGGTGATGTCCGAGATGACCACTGTCACGTTGTCCGGCGCGCCGGCCTGGTGGGCCAGTTTCACAAGTTGTTCGCCGCACTGCTGGCGGTCCCCGTAGGTGGCGAGCGCCGCCGCGATGGCGGCGTCCTCCACGTAGTCGGAGAGGCCGTCGCTGCACAGCAGCAGCCGGTCGCCGGGGAAGACGGTGAGTGCGCCGACGGCGGGCGGCGCGTCGGAGCCCTGCACCGCGCGGGTGACGAGCGAGCGCTGCGGGTGGTGCCGGGCCTGGTCGCGGGAGAGCGCGCCCTGGTCGACGAGCGCCTGCACGAACGTGTCGTCGCGGGTGAGCTGGGTCAGCTCGTGGTCGCGCAGCAGATAGCAGCGGGAGTCGCCGACCTGGGCCAGCACCAGGGTGTCCCCGGCGAGCAGGGCGGCGGTGAGGGTCGTACCCATGCCGTCGCGGGCCGGGTCCACCGTGATGGCCGCGCGGATGCGCTGGTTCGCGGTGCTCACGACGGCGCGCAGCGCGTCGGCCGCCTCGTCGGCGCCGGTGGGCGGCGTCAGCTCGTCCAGGATCCGGATGACGATCTCGCTGGCCACCTCGCCGGCGGGGAGGCCGCCCATGCCGTCGGCCACCGCCACGAGGCGGTCACCGGCGAGGGCGGAGTCCTCGTTGTTGGTCCGGACGAGGCCGACGTCGTTGAGGATGGCCGAGCGGAGGATGAGCGTCATGAGGACAAGCTTGCCAAGAAGAACGGCTCCGCGTCTCTACGCGGTGGCGGGTCTGCTGAAAGAAATGTCATCTGCTTGCATCCTGGGTATGCGTCAGGTGTCCGGTGTGGACGGACGAGGATAGCGCAGCAGGAGGCTCGCGTGGACCTCCTCCTCGCCCACCGCCGCGTACGTGTGCGGCACGTCGGAGGTCCACCGCAGGTAGCCACCGGGACCGGCGGTCAGCGGGGCGTCGACCGGCCCGGCGCGCAGCACGCCGGAGAAGACCGTCACGTGTTCGGTCACGCCGCTGGAGTGGGCGGGGGAGAGCTGCGCCGGGCCCGGGTCGACCCGCATCCGGTACAGCTCGTAGGTCGCCTCCCGGTCGTCGAACACCTCCAGCAGCGTGGCTCCGACCGCCGTCCCGCGTACGGTCGGCGCCTCGCCGGGCGCGGAGAGCACGGCGGTCAGCGGTACGCCGAGCTGCGCGGTGATCGCGTACAGGGTCTCCAGCCGGGGATTGCGCACGCCGTTCTCCAGGCCGGAGAGCGTGGCCTTGCCGACGCCCGCGAGGCGGGCCAGTTCGGACAGGGAGATGCCCCGTTCGGTGCGGAGCGAGCGGATGCGCCGGCCGACCTCCCGGGCGCCCCGGTCGTCGGCTGGTGCGGCGGCTGTCATGGGGCTATCGTGCTACACCGTGCCGTTCCGTAAACGGAACGGTCGGAGGAGGAGAGCATGGGCGGTCGGCTCCAACCCGTCCTGGCCGGCGTGGTGACCGCCCTGGTCGGCTTCGCCAGCTCGTTCACGGTCGTCCTCGCCGGGCTGCGCGCGGTCGGCGCCGACCCGGACCAGGCCGCCTCGGGTCTGCTCGCGCTCTGCGTCGCCAGCGGTGCCTGCGCGCTCTGGCTCGGCCTGCGGCACCGGCTGCCGCTGTCGATCGCCTGGTCCACGCCGGGCGCGGCGCTGCTCGTGGCCACCGGACCCGTCGCCGGCGGCTGGCCCGCGGCGGTCGGCGCCTTCCTGCTCGCCGGGCTGCTGATCATCGCGGCCGGGCTGATCCCCGCGCTCGGCCGCGCGGTCGCCGCGATCCCCGCGCCGATCGCCTCCGCCATGCTCGCCGGAGTGCTGCTGCCGCTGTGTACGGCACCGGTACGCGCCCTGGTCGAGGTGCCCCGGCTGGCCGCGCCGGTGGTGCTGGTGTGGCTGCTGCTGCACCGGTTCGCCCGCCGCTGGGCGGTACCGGGAGCGCTCGCCGTGGCGGTGGTCGCGATCGCGCTGACCACCTCCGGGCCGGCCCGGCTGGACGCCGCACCGGTCGTCGCGCTCACCGCGCCGGCCTGGACGCTGCCCGCCGTCGTCGGGCTCGCGCTGCCGCTGTTCCTGGTCACCATGGCCGCGCAGAACGTACCCGGCACCGCGGTGCTCGCCGGGTACGGCTACCGGGCCCCGCTGGGCTCGGCGCTACGGGTGACCGGGCTCGCCACCGCCCTCGGCGCCCCGGCGGGCGGGCACGCGGTGAACCTGGCCGCGATCACCGCCGCGCTGGCCGCCGGCCCGGACGCCCACCCGGACCCGGAGCGGCGCTGGATCGCCTCCGTCACCGCCGGGATCGGCCTGGCCCTGCTCGGCCTGGGCGCCGGCGTGGCGACCGCCCTGGTGCTGCTCTCCCCACCGGTGCTCGTCGAGGCCGTCGCCGGGCTCGCCCTGCTCGGTGCGCTCGCCGGAGCCGTCACGGCGGCGGTCGCCCAGCCGGACGCGCGGGAGGCGGCGGTGGTCACGTTCGTGGTCACCGCCTCCGGGGTGAGCCTGCTCGGGGTGGGTGGCGCGTTCTGGGGACTGGTCGCGGGCTGGCTGATGCTGCTGCTGTTCCGCCGCCGGACCGCACCTCCGCCGGTCGAGCCGGCCGAGCCGGAGCCCGCCCCGTCGGTTCCCGCCCGCTCAGGGTGACAACTGTCAGCGTGACGTACGCAGGAGGCCCGCGAGGGATCCCGCAACCGCCTCAGGGCCCGCTCTCACGCGGGCCCTTTGTGCCTCACCCACCCGGTTGCTCAGCCCATCGCTGTCTGCTGAGGCGGAAACCGCAGTTCGAGTTCGACCGTCTGAACATTCTCCTGACTCACTGTGATCGGTGCCGGCCGCCCGATGTGGTAGCCCTGAGCGAAGTCGACCTCGGCCGCGTGCAGAAGGTCCATCGTCTCCTTGTCCTGGACGTACTCGGCGGCGACACGGATGCCGAGCGTGTGACACAGTTCGACAAGCGCCGACACCACAGCCTGGTCCGCCGGGGATCGGCAGAGGTCGACGATGAACGCTCCGTCGATTTTGACGAGGTCCACCGGCAGGTACTTCAGTTGAGCGAGAGCGCCGTAGCCGGTGCCGAAGTCGTCGAGCGCGAGGTGGCACCCGATTTCCCTGATTCCCGTGGCGAAGGTCAGGGCCTCGTTCCGATTCTCGATCAGCGCGGTCTCGGTGATTTCGAATGTCAGGCACTCCGGCTTGACGCTGTGCCGATTGATCGCCTCGGTCACGAAGGTGAGTAGACCCGGGTCGGCGAGCGATCTTCCGGAGACGTTCACTTGATAGTGGGAGGTCTGAGCTCCGCGGCCGATCAGTTCCAGAGCATGATCGATGACCCATTTGTCGACGGACAGGATCTCACCCACACGCTCGGCCATGTCGAGGAAGGCCCACGGCGCGACCGGTTCGCCGGTGTCACTCCGTATCCGCAGCAGAATCTCGTGACGGGCGACCTGGTTGAGTGCGAGATCGATGATGGGCTGGGCGTACAGGGCGAAACGGTTCGTCGAGACAGCGCCGAGAATCCGCGAACGGCAGCGCTCCGTACGCTCCCTCTCGGCGGCCGGATGCTCCAGGACCTTGACGTCGGTCGCGCTCCGGCGTGCGTCGCGGGCCGCGTGCTCGCCGTCGATGAGAAGGTCGAAGCCGGTGTCCGGGATGTCGCTGCCGAAATGGACCACACCGGCTGAGATGTTGAGCCGCAGTGGCTTCTGGCGGACGCTGAAGAGATGATTCCGGAACTTGTCGACGATCCGCGCAGCCAGGCTTTCAGCCGCCCCCGCTTGTTCCTGTCGGGCAAGTAGTAAGCCCCACGAGCCGGAGCTCACCAGGCCGCTGGTCACGTCATGCCCGACGACTGTGCGCAGGCGGAACGTGTCAAGGGATTGAGGCCAACGGGAGTTAGTTAGGCGGCTTGCAGTTGAGGCTGATCTTCCTGGTCGGGCTGGTTGATCCAGACCTGCTCGGGCAGGTCAAGGATCTTGGGCAGGGGCCGGCTGGTGCCGAACCGTTCCGGATGCGCGGCGCGGGCCGTGGCGAGGGTGTCCTCACGACCGGCGCGGACCTGGTGGTGGCGGCCGTGGTGGATGTCAGCGGGGGTGTGTAA
>NZ_KB895886.1:0-9887 GCF_000374985.1 Micromonospora sp. CNB394
GCGAGGTCGCACTCGCCGGACCGCAGCGCCTGCGCCGCCAGGTGCAACGCCACCAGGGATGAGGAACACGCCGTGTCCACAGTCACCGCCGGACCCTCGAACCCGAACGAGTACGCCACCCGACCCGACAACACGCTGCTGGCCGTGCCGACGCCGAGGTAGCCGTCGAGAGTCTCGGGGACGTCGACCAGCCCTGCGGCGTGGTTGTGGTACATCATGCCGGCGAACACGCCGACGGGGCGGCCACGCAGCGCAAGCGGGTCGATCCGGGCGTCCTCGATGGCCTCCCACGAGGTCTCCAGCAGCAGCCGCTGCTGCGGGTCCATGGCGAGCGCCTCATGCGGCGAGATCTTGAACAGGTCGGCGTCGAACTCGGCGGCGTCGACCAGGAAGCCGCCCTCGCGGGCGTAGCTGCTGCCCCGGCGCGCGCCGGTCGGGTCGTACAGATCGTCGACGTCCCAGCCGCGGTCGGCGGGGAAGCCGGTGATGCCGTCGCCACCGGAGACGAGGAGGTCCCACAGCTGCTCGGGGCTGCGTACGCCGCCGGGGTAGCGGCAGCTCATCCCGACGATCGCGATCGGCTCGTCGAGCGCCGCGACGGCGGCGACCGGAGCCGCCCGGGTGCCGGCGTCCGTTCCGGTCTCGGCGTCCAGGTGGTCGGCGAGGGCGAGCGGGGTCGGGTGGTCGAAGACCAGCGTCGCGGGCAGGCGCAGGCCGGTGACCGCGCCCAGCCGGTTGCGCAGTTCGACGGCGGTGAGCGAGTCGAAACCGAGCTCGGTGAACGGACGCCCGGCCTCGACGGCGGCGGCGTCGGCGTACCCCAGGACCGTCGCGACCTGGTCGAGGACGAGCCGCAGCAGGGCCGCGGCGCGCTCCTCGCGGTCGAGGCCGGCGAGCCGCCCGGTCAGCACGGCGGTCTCTGCCGGGCCGGACCGCGTGGCGCGGCGCCGGGGCGCCCGGACCAGGCCGCGCAAGACCGACGGCAGGGTGCCCGCCTCGGCCTGGGCGCGCAGCGCCGGCCCGTCCAGCGCCATCGGCACCGTCGCGGGCAGGCCGGTGAGCAGGGCGGCGTCGAGGAGTGCGAGGCCGTCCGCCTCGGGAAGCGGCCGTACGCCGGCCCGGGCCAGCCGGTCGGTGTCGGCGCGGTCGAGACCGGCGGTCATGCCGCCGCCCGACTCCGCCCACGGGCCCCAGGCCAGCGAGTGCGCCGGCAGGCCCGCGGCCCGTCGCCGGTGGGCGAGCGCGTCCAGGTAGGCGTTGGCCGCCGCGTAGTTGGCCTGGCCGGGGCTGCCTGTCACGCCCGCCGCCGAGGAGTACGTGACGAAGAGCGCGAGGCGGCTGGCGGCGGTCAGCTCGTGCAGGTTCGCGGCGGCGTCCACCTTCGGCCGCAGCACGTCGCCGAGGGTCTCGGGGGTGAGCGAGGTCAGGGTGCGGTCGGCCAGCACGCCGGCGGTGTGCACCACGCCGGTCAGCGGGCGCGCCGGGTCGATCCGGTCCAGCAGCGCGGCGAGGGCGGCCCGGTTGGCGGCGTCGCACGCCGCGACCGTCGCGGTGGCACCCAGGTCGGCGAGGGCGGCGACCAGGTCGGCTGCGCCGTCGGCGTCGGCGCCGCGCCGGCTGGTCAGCAGCAGGTGCCGGGCCCCGTACCGGGTGACCAGGTGGCGGGCGGTCAGCGCGCCGAGGGCACCGGTGCCGCCGGTGACCAGCACCGTGCCCTCCGGGTCCAGCGCCGGCGCCGGCGCGTCGGGTTGCGGGGCGGCCACGAGCCGGGGCACGCGGAGCGCCCCGTCGCGTACCGCCGCCTGCGGCTCGTCGGCCGACAGCAGGCCGGCGAGGACGGCCGCGTAGTTCTCCTCGTCGTCGACGTCGACGACGAGGAAGCGGCCGGGGTGCTCGGCCTGGGCGGAGCGGAGCAGGCCCCACACGGCGGCGCCGGCCAGGTCGGTGACCTCCGCGTCGTCGTCCACGGCGACGGCGCCGCTGGTGAGGACCACCAGCCGGGAGTCGCCGGTGTGCGGCTCGGCGGCGAGCCAGCCCTGGAGCACGGCGAGAACCTCGGCGAGCAGGTCGTGGACGGCGTCGGGGCCGGTCGCGCCGGCCACCGGGTAGAGCACTGCATCGGGTACCCCGGCATCGCGGAGCGCGTCGAGGTCGGCGTACCGGGCGGCGGGCGGGCCGGACGGCAGCGGGGCGGGACGTTCGCCGAGCACCGCCCAGGTCATGCCGTCGGCGGCGACCTCGCCGACGGGGTGCCGGAGCCAGTCGAGGCGGAACAGCGAGCGCCGCCACGGGGACCCGCCGGCGGTGAGCTCCCCCGCCGGCAGGGGCCGCAGCACCAGGGAGCCGACCCGGGCGACAGGCGCCCCGGTGGCGTCGGCGACCAGCATGGACACCGTGTCCGGACCGGTGGGGGTCAACCGTACCCGCAGCGCGTCGGCGCCGTGGGCGGACAGCGTCACGTCGGACCAGGCGAACGGCATCCGGGCCTCGCCGGGGTCGACGATGCCCAGCCCGACCGCCTGCACGGCGGCGTCGAGCAACGCCGGGTGCAGCCCGTACCCACCGGCGTCGCCGGCCGCCGGATCGGGCAGCGCCACCTCGGCGTACACGTCCGCGCCGACGCGCCAGGCGGCGCGCAGCCCGGAGAAGGCCGGGCCGTACGCGAAACCGGCCCGTGCCGCCCGCCCGGCCGGCTCCGACACGTCCAGGGAGGTGGCGTCGCTCGGCGGCCACTGCGCCAGCGCGCCGGTGTCCTCATCCGGCCCCTCGGTGAGCAGGCCGGTGGCGTGCCGTACCCAGATGTCGTCGGTGCCGGTGCGACGGGCGTGGACGGTGAGCTGCCACGCTCCGCCGCCGGTGCGTTCGGCGGCGACCTGCACGTCGACGCCGCCGGTCTCGGGCAGCACCAGCGGCGCCTGGAGGGTCAGCTCGGCGAGCCGTTCGGCGCCGACCTCCGCGCCGGCCCGCATCGCCAGCTCCACGAACCCGGTGCCGGGCAGGAGCACGACGTCGCGCAGGGCGTGCTCGGCCAGCCAGGGCTGGGTCTCCACGGACAACCTGCCGGTGAGCGTCACCTCGTCGCCGTCGGCCGAGCGGAACACCGCGCCGAGCAGCGGGTGGCCGGTCGGGGTCAGCCCGGCGGCGGTCACGTCGACGGGCTGCGGCAGGGGCACCAGCCAGTAGCGCTCACGCTGGAACGCGTACGTGGGCAGGTCGACCGGTACGGGCGGGCCGGCAAAGAGGGCCGCCCAGTTCACCGGCACGCCCCGGGTCCACACGGTGGCCGCGGCGGCCAGGGCGGTCGTCGCCTCGTCGTGCTCGGCGCGCAGCACGGGGGCGCAGACCGCCTGGTCCGCGCCGACGATCTCCTGGGTGAGCGCGCAGAGCACTCCGCCCGGGCCCACCTCGACGTACGCGCCGACACCCAGCTCACGCAGCGTGGTCACGGCGGCGTCGAAGCGGACCGTGTCGCGGACGTTGCGCAGCCAGTACGCCGGGGAGCACACCTCGCCGGGGTCGAGCACCGCTCCGGTCACCGTGGAGACCACGGGGATGCGGGGCGCGGCGAAGGTCAGTTGCCCGAGCACGTCGCCGAACGCGTCGAGCATCGGGTCCATGCGGGCGGAGTGGAACGCGTGGCTGACCCGCAGCCGCCTGGTGCTGCGGCCGAGGGCTGCGAAGTGTGCGGCGACCGCCAGCACGGCGTCCTCGTCGCCGGAGACGACGACGGACTCCGGGCCGTTGACGGCGGCCAGCCCGGCGCCGGGCGTCCCGCCGACGGTGGCCAGGTGCCCGCTAACCTCCGCCTCGGTGGCGCGGACCGACACCATGGCGCCACCGGTGGGCAGCGCCTGCATCAGGGTGCCCCGCGCGGCCACCAGGCGGGCGGCGTCGCGCAGCGACAGCACGCCGGCGATGTGCGCGGCGGCCACCTCGCCGACCGAGTGCCCGGCCACGAAATCCGGCACGACACCCCAGGACTCGACGAGCCGGTAGGCCGCCACCTCGACGGCGAAGAGCGCCGCCTGGGCGTACCCGGTGCGGTCGAGCACGTCGGCGGGGCCGTCGAGCACGCCGCGCAACGGCCGGTCGAGGTGCCTGTCCAGCTCCGCACAGGCGGCGTCGAATGCCTCGGCGAAGACCGGGAAGGCGGCGTACAACCGCTGGCCCATGCCGACCCGCTGGGCGCCCTGGCCGGTGCAGAGCACGGCGACGCGGGTGGGACTGGCGACCCCGCGCCGCACGGACGCGGCCGGAACCCCGTCGGCCAGCGCGCCGAGTCCGGCGAGCAGTTCATCCCGGTCGGCGCCGAGCAGCACCGCCCGGTGTTCCAGGACGGACCGGCCGGTGGCCAGGGCCCGGCCCACGGCGGCCGGCCCGGCGTCGGGGTGCTCGGCGAGCCAGGAGCGCAGCCGGTCGGCCTGGGCGCCGAGCGCTGCGACGCTGCGCGCGGAGACGACCCACGGCAGCGGGTCGGGGCCGGTGACGGCGTCGGTGGCCGGCTGCGGCGCGGGCGGGGCGGCCTCGACGATGACATGGGCGTTGGTGCCGCTGACACCGAACGAGGAGACGCCCGCACGCATGGGCCTCGTCGCGCGCGGCCACGGGCGCGGCTCGCGGAGCAGGCTCACCGCGCCGGCCGACCAGTCGACGTGCGGGGACGGCTCGTCGACGTGCAGGGTGCGCGGCAGGACGCCGTGACGCATCGCCATGACCATCTTGATGACGCCCGCGACGCCGGCCGCGGCCTGGGTGTGCCCGAGGTTCGACTTGATCGACCCGAGCCACAGGGGCTGGTCGTCGGCCCGGTCCCGGCCGTACGTGGCGAGCAGGGCCTGCGCCTCGATGGGGTCGCCGAGGCGGGTGCCGGTGCCGTGGGCCTCGACGGCGTCCACGTCGGCAGGGGCGAGCCGGGCGTTGGCGAGGGCCTGGCGGATCACGCGTTGCTGCGACGGGCCGTGCGGCGCGGTGAGGCCGTTGGATGCGCCGTCGGAGTTGACCGCGCTGCCGCGCACCACGGCGAGCACCCGGTGGCCGTTGCGCTGCGCGTCGGAGAGCCGCTCCAGCAGCAGCAGCCCGGCGCCCTCGCTCCAGCCGGTGCCGTCGGCGGTGGCCGCGAAGGACTTGCACCGCCCGTCCGGGGACAGGCCACGCTGGCGGCTGAAGCCGACGAACGTGTCGGGGCTGGACATGACGGTGACGCCGCCGGCCAGCGCGAGGGTGCACTCGCCGGAACGCAGGGCCTGCACGGCGAGGTGCAGCGCCACCAGTGAGGACGAACAGGCGGTGTCGACGGTGACGGCCGGCCCCTCGAAGCCGAACGTGTACGCGATCCGGCCGGAGACGACGCTGCCGTGGTTGCCCGTGCCGACGAACGCCTCGACCTCCTGCGGTACGCCGTTGAGCCGGGAGACGTAGTCGTGGTACATGACGCCGGTGAAGACGCCGGTGCGGCTGCCCTTGAGCGTGTCCGCGGCGATGCCGGCCCGCTCGACCGTCTCCCAGGCGACCTCCAGCAGGAGGCGCTGCTGCGGGTCCATGGCCAGCGCCTCGCGGGGCGAGATGCCGAAGAAGCCGCCGTCGAACTCGCCGGCGTCGTGCAGGAAGCCGCCCTCGCGGGTGTACGACTTGCCGTGCGCGTCCGGGTCGGGGTCGTAGAGGCTCTCCACGTCCCAGCCCCGGTCCGCCGGGAAGGGTGTGACGGCGTCGACGCCGGACTCGACCAGCCGCCACAGCGCCTCCGGAGTCCGCACCCCGCCCGGGTAGCGGCAGCCCATCCCCACGATCGCGATCGGCTCGTGGTTCTGCTCGTCGACGGCCCTCAGGCGTTCGCTGGTCTCGTGCAGGTCAGCGGTGACGCGCTTGAGGTACTCGCGGAGCTTGGCTTCGTTCGCCATCGGGTTGATCACCTGTCGCTAAGGGGCAAGCGGCGGACTCGTGGTCAGGATCGGCCGAACTTCTGGTCGATGAAGTCGAACAGCTCGTCGTCCGAGGCGTCATCAAGGGCCTGGCCGACGTCGTCGGGCCGGTCGGTGGTGTCGCTCCACCGGGTGACCAGCGCCCGGAGGCGGACCGCCACGGCGGTACGCGTCTCGTCGTCGGCGGCCAGCCGCTCCAGCTCTTCCGGCGCGGTCGCGGCGAACGCGGCCTCCAGCCGGTCCAGCTCGGCGAGCAGACCCGGTTCGGGCTTCGGCGGGGCGGCGTCGACCAGCAGGAAGTCGGCGAGGGCGGCGGGCGTGGGGCAGTCGAAGATGAGGCTCGCCGGCAACCGGATGCCGGTGAGGGCGGTCAGCCGGTTGCGCAGCTCCACGGCCGTCAGCGAGTCGAAGCCGAGGCCGGTGAACGTCTGCCCGGACGGCACGACGGTGGCCGGCGGGTAGCCGAGCACCTCGATGACCTGCGCCTTGACCAGTTCCTCCACCAGCCGGCCGCGTTCGGCCTCGGGCGTGCCGGCGAGGCGCTGCGCGAAGGACGGGCCGCCGTCGCCGCCGCCTTCGACGACGCGCCGCCGGACCCGGACCAGGCCGCGCAGCGGCGCCGCGAGCTGGCCGGCCGCGGCCTGGCGGCGCAGCGCGGCGAGGTCGAGCAGCGCCGGCACCAGATGGGGGCGTCCACCGTGGAGTCCGTTGTCGAAGAGGCGCAACGCCTGGCCGGTACCGAGCGGGCTGAGGCCGTTGCGGCTCATCCGCTGCCGCTGGGCGGCGTCGAGTGCACCCGTCATCCCGCTGTCCGCGGCCCAGAGGCCCCAGGACAGGGACGTGGCGGCGAGGCCGCAGGCGTGCCGGTGCCCGGCGAGGCCGTCGAGGAACGCGTTCGCGGCGGCGTAGTTGCCCTGCCCGGGGCCGCCGAGGACACCGGCGACCGACGAGAAGAGGACGAACATCGCCAGCGGCCGCGATCGGGTCAGCTCGTGCAGGTGCCAGGCGGCGTCGGCCTTCGCGGAGAGAACGGCTGACAGCCGGCCGGGGGTCAGCGCCGAGATCACCGCGTCGTCGAGGACGCCGGCGGCGTGCACCACGCCGGTGAGCGGGTGCTCGGCGGGAACGTCGGCCAGCACCGCGGCCAGGCGGTCCCGGTCCGCCACGTCGGCGGCGACCAGGCGGGCCTGCGCACCCAGCGCGGTCAGCTCGGCGAGCAGTTCCGCCGCGCCGGGGGCGCCGGTTCCGCGGCGGCTGACCAGCAGCAGGTGGCGCACCTTGTGCGTGCTGACCAGGTGCCGGGCCAGCAGACCGCCGAGGGCGCCGGTGGCCCCGGTGACCAGGACCGTCCCGTCGGGGTCGAGGGCGGCGGCCGGCGCCGGGTCGAGGACGGCTGGCGCGAGCCGGGGCGTCAGCACCTGCTCGTCCCGGACCGCCAGTTGGGGTTCGCCGGTGGCGACCGCACGGGCCACCAGGTCCACCGTGCAGGACTCCGGCTGCCGCGCCTCGTCGAGGTCCACGAGCACGAAGCGGTCGGGGTGCTCCGCCTGGGCCGAGCGCAGCAGACCCCAGACCGCCGCGCCGGCCAGGTCGCCCGTACGACAGGTGTCGCCGGCGGCGACGGCCCCGCGGGTCAGCACGACCAGCCGCCGCTCCGCCAGCCGGTCGTCGGCGAGCCAGCCCTGGACGGCGGCCAGCACTGCGGTGAGCCGGCTGCGCATCGCGGCGGGAACCGGGACACCCTCGTCGTCGGCGTACGCGGCGAGCAGCACCAGTTCCGGGTCGATCCGGCCGGAGTCGACCGCCTCCGCCAGCTCGGCGATCCTGAACCTGGCGATCTCGGACAGGTCGGACGGCGCGTCGCCGAGGAGCACCACCCGGACGGTCGCCGGGGTACCCGGCCGCACGCTCTGCCAGTTGACGGCGTACAGCGGGTCGGCTGCGGAGTCACCGCCGCGCACCTGGTCGGCGGTGACGGGGCGGGAGACCAGGCAGTCGATCCGGGCGACGGGGGCGCCGGCCGGGTCGGTCAGGGTCAGGGCCACGCCGCCGCCGCTGCGTCGGGCGCGTACCCGCAGCACGGTCGCGCCGACCGCCGAGAGGGTGACGCCGGTCCAGGCGAAGGGCAGGCGTACGCCGGAGGTTTCCTCCGCGTCGGAGTCGAGCAGGCCGACGACGTGTAGCGCAGCGTCCAGCAGGGCGGGATGCAGGCCGAAGCCGGCGACGTCGGTGCCGTCGGGCACCGCCACCTCGGCGCGCACCTCGTCGCCGGTGCGCCAGACGGCGCGCAGGCCACGGAAGAGGGGGCCGTACTCGACGCCCAGACGGGACAGCTCGGTGTAGATCCCGTCGACCGCGACGGCGGTGGCGGCGCTGGGCGGCCACGGCGCCGGCTCGGACCGGTCGGGCTGCGGCACGGCGGGGGCGAGGACGCCCGCCGCGTGGCGGTCCCACTCGCCGTCCGGGTCGGCGGCGGCGCGGGAGTGGATGGTGACCGTCCGGCGCCCATCCTCGTCCGCCGCGCCCAGCTTCACCTGCACCGCCCGGGTGCCGTCCTCGGCGAGCGCCAGCGGGGCCTGGAGGGTCAGCTCGTCGAGGGTGTCGCAGCCGACCTGCGCGCCCGCGTGCAGGACCAGCTCGACCAGCGCGGCGCCGGGCACCACCACCGAGTCCCAGACGACGTGTTCGGCGAGCCACGGGTGTGTCGGTACGGAGAGTTCGGCGCCGAAGACCCGTACGTCGTCGTCGGCGACGCGTACGGCGGCGCCGAGCAGTGCGTGGTCGACGGGGCGGACACCGAGCCCGGGCACCGTCTCGACCCCCGCACTGGTGTTGAGCCAGTAGCGCTGCTGGTCGAAGGCGTACGTGGGCAGGGCGATGGCGCGGGGGCGTGCCTCGGCTGCCCGCTCGGGGCCGGACCCGTCGAGGGCGGCGAGGTATGCCGTCCAGTCGACGTGGCCGCCGGTGACGTACCGCTCGGCGAGGGCGGTGCGCAGCGTGTCGGCCTCGGAGTGCCCGGCACGCATCGTGGCGGTGAACCGGACTTCGCCGGCCGCCTCGACGCAGTCCTGCGCCATGGCGGTGAGTACGGCGTCGGGGCCGACCTCCAGGAACTGGGTGACGTCCTGCTGGTGGAGGGTGCGCACCGCGTCGGCGAACCGCACCGGCTGGCGTACGTGCCGCACCCAGTAGCCGGGCTCGGTGATCTCTGCGGCGTCCGCGACCGCGCCGGTCACGTTCGACACGATCGGCACCCGCGGCGGCTGCCAGTCCAGCCCCGCCACCACCAACCCGAACTCCTCCAACATCGGATCCATCAACCGCGAATGGAACCCGTGACTGACCGCCAACTCCTTGACCCGCCAACCCCGCTCACGGCAGGCCCCCACCACCAACGCAACCTCACCGACCGCACCCGACACCACCACCGACGCCGGACCATTCACCGCCGCCACATCCACACCCGCACCCGACACGCCGATCAACTCGGCGACAGCCCCCTCCGACGCACCCACCGCCGCCATCACCCCACCAGCCGGCAACGCCTGCATCAACCGACCCCGCGCCCCCACCAGGGAACACGCATCCGCCAACGACAACATCCCCGCCACATACGCCGCCGTCACCTCACCAACCGAATGACCCCCCACAAAATCCACCCGCACACCCCACGACGCGAGCAACTCCCACAACGCCACCTCCACCGCAAACAACCCCGCCTGCGCGAACACCGTCTGATCCACCAGAGCCGCAGTCTCCGAACCCGGCTGCGCGAACACCACCTCCCGCAACGCACGCGGCAGACACGGATCGATCTCCGCGCACACCGCGTCGAACGCCCGCGCGAACACCGGAAACGCCTCGTACAACTCCCGACCCATACCCACACGCTGCGAACCCTGACCCGTGAACAACACCGCCCGACGACCCACCGACACCACACCCGCGGACCGGCCCTCAGCCACCGCC
>NZ_KB895887.1:0-8333 GCF_000374985.1 Micromonospora sp. CNB394
CACCCGGGCCTGCTGTCGCGCCGTCAACGCCTTCTGCTCGTTCGCGCGGCGTCCCCGTCGACGGGCATCCAAAGCCCGGTTTCCCTTACGGTCGAAGGCATCCACCCACCGCCACACCGTCTTGGGCGCCACCTGAAACGCCCTCGCCGCAGCGGCCTGACTCATCCCCGCCTTCACCGCCGCGACCACCCGGCGACGCAGATCCTCCTGCGCCGCCGGGGAAAGCGACCGCGTATCACGCACCATCACACCCATACATAACCAACGATAACGGCATATTTGGGTTACGGGTCAATAAAAGGGGCCCCCTCCTCTACCTGAGGCGTTAAGAGGGGGCCCTTCCTTACGCGGACTCGCGCAGTATCAGCTCGGTCGGCAGCACCAGCGCCTGCTCGACCTCCTCGCCCGCCGCGATGCGCAGCAGCTGCCGGGTCATCGACCGGCCCAGCTCGACTATCGGCTGCCGCACGGTGGTCAGCGGCGGTTCGGTGTACGCGGCCGTCTCGATGTCGTCGAACCCGATCACCGCCACGTCCTCGGGCACCCGTCGACCGGCCTCCCGCAGCGTCCGCAGGGCGGCGTGCGCCATCAGGTCGGAGGCGGCGAACACGGCGTCCAGGTCCGGGTCGGCGGCGAGCAGCTCACGCATCACGGCGGTGCCGGACTCCCGGGTGAAGTCGCCGTACGCGACCAGCTCCGGCAGCCCGGCCTCGGTGATCGCGCTGCGGTAGCCGATCAGCCGTTCGATCCCGGCGACCATGTCCTGCGGTCCGGCGATGGTGGCGATCCGGCGACGCCCGCCGGCGATCAGGTGCTGGACCGCCGTGCTCACGCCGCCTTCGTGGTCGACGTCCACGTACGGCACGTCGGCGCCGTCCAGTGGCCGTCCGCTGCACACCACCGGGATGCCGAGGCGGGCCAGCCGGCCGGGCAGCGGGTCCTCGCCGTGCAGCGAGGCGAACAGCACCCCGTCGACGTGCCGCCCGGTGGTGTACCGCTCGACCCGTTCGTGCCCGGCCGGCGAGCCGGCGAGCATCAGCACGAGCTGCTTGTCCGCCGCTTCCAGTTCCTGTGCCGCGCCCCGGATGATGCCCGGGAACACCTGGTCGTCGGAGAACACCCGGGTGGCCGCCTCGGGCAGCACCAGCGCGACCGAGTCGGTCCGCTGGGTGACCAGGCTGCGGGCGGCCAGGTTCGGGACGTACCCGAGTTCCTCGACGGCCCGGCGTACCGCCTGCCGGATCGGCTCGGCGACAGTGGTCGAGCCGTTCACCACCCGGGAGACGGTGGCCCGGGACACGCCGGCCAGCCGGGCCACCGCCTCCAGGGTCGGTCGCTGTGTCATCCCCGTTCCCACCATCTCGTCACAGCCCGTTCCGGGCGATCACCTCCTGGTACCAGCGGGCACTGCGCTTGGGTGTGCGCCGCTGGGTCAGGTAGTCGACGTGGACGATCCCGAACCGCTTCCGGTAACCCTCGGCCCATTCGAAGTTGTCCAGCACCGACCATACGAGATAACCGCGCAGGTCCACGCCGCGGGCGATGGCTTCGTGCGCCGCGCGCAGGTGCCCGTCGAGGTACGCGACCCGGTCGGCGTCGGCCACCCCGCCGTGCTCGTCGAGGCCGGTGTCCGGGAACGCCCCGCCGTTCTCGGTGACCATCAGCGGCAGTCCGGGGTGGTCGGCCGCCACCCGTTCCAGCAGCCGGGTGAGCCCGGCCGGCTCGATCGACCAGCCCATCTCGGTCAGCGGTCCGGCCGGCGGCAGGAACTCGACGGTCCCGGCGGTCCCCGGGTACGCGTCGCCGCCGGCACCGCCCGCCCGCCCGGCCACGTAGGTGGGCGCGTAGTAGTTCAGGCCGAGCAGGTCCAGCGGCGCGGCGATCAGCTTCTCGTCCCCGTCCCTGATGAAGTCGGGCGCGACGATCCGGCCGACGTGGGCCAGCACGTCCGCCGGGTAGCCGCCGCCGGTGAGCGGGTCCAGGAAGATCCGGTTGTGCAGGCCGTCGACGAGCCGGACCGCCTCCGCGTCGGCGTCGCTGCCCGCGTCCGCCGGCTGCACGTCGGCCAGGTTGAGCGTGATCCCGACGGTCTGTGCGCCGGCCGCGCGCAACGCCCGCGCCGCCAGGCCGTGGCCGAGCAGCAGGTGGTGTACGGCCCGGAACGCGTCACCGGCGTCGCGCCGGCCCGGGGCGTGCACGCCGGAGCCGTATCCGAGGTAGGCCGAGCACCACGGCTCGTTGAGCGTGGTCCAGGTGCGCACCCGGTCGCCGAGGCGGCTGTGCACGGCGAGCGCGTACTCGGCGAAGTGTTCGGCGGTCTCCCGGACCGTCCAGCCGCCCCGGTCCTCCAGCGCCTGCGGCAGGTCCCAGTGGTAGAGCGTCACGATCGGGTCGAGGCCGGCGTCCAGCAGCGCGTCGGTCAGCCGGTCGTAGAAGTCGAGCCCGCGCGGCTCGACCGGGCCGGTGCCGTCCGGCCGTACCCGGGGCCAGGACACCGAGAACCGGTACGCCCGCAGTCCCAGCTCGGCCATCATCGCGACGTCCTCGGCGTACCGGTGGTAGTGGTCGCAGGCCACGTCGCCGGTGTGTCCGGCGAACACCGCTCCGGGCGTACGGCTGAAGGTGTCCCAGATCGACGGGCCGCGACCGTCGTCGCGGGCGGCGCCCTCGATCTGGTACGCGGCGGTGGCCCCGCCCCAGACGAAGCCCTCCGGGAATCGGACGTTGCTCATGCCTTGACCGCACCTTCCATGATGCCGCCGATGATCTGGCGGCCGAAGACGACGAACACCAGCAGCAGCGGCAGCGTGGCGATGGCTGTGCCGGTGAACACCTGCGACATGTCCTGGTAGTACCCGTCGGAGAGGGCCCGCAGCGACAGCTGCACGGTGGGGTTCTCCGGGTCGTTCAGCACCGCGTACGGCCACAGGAAGTCGTTCCAGGTGGTCATGAACGTGAGCAGGCCGAGGACGGCGGCGGCCGGGCGCAGCGCGGGCAGCACCACGTTCCAGTAGATCCGCGCGGTGTTGCAGCCGTCCATCCGGGCCGCCTCGATCAGTTCGGTGCTGACCGCCTGGCCCGCGTACTGGCGCATCATGAACACGCCGAAGCCGGTGACGAGCGCCGGCACGATCACGGCGGGCAGCCGGTCGTTCCAGTTCAGCTTGGTCATCAGCAGGTAGAGCGGGATCACGCCGAGCTGGGTGGGGACCATCATGGTGGCGACGATGACCAGCAGCAGCGCGTTGCGCCCGCGGAAGCGCAGCTTGGCGAACGCGAACCCGGCCAGCGTGGAGAAGAACACCACCGAGATCGTGACGGTGGTCGCCACGATCGCCGAGTTGATCAGGCCGGTCAGGAAGTAGGCGTCGGTGTTGTCGAACAGCCGGGCGATGTTGGCGCCGAGGTTGCCACCGGGGGTGAGCGGCGGCGGCACCTGGCCCATCGTGTCGCTGGTCCGGCTGGCCACCACGAACATCCAGTAGATCGGGAAGATCGACAGGACGGCCGAGAGGGTCAGCGCCAGGTAGGTGAGCCGGTTGGCCGACCAGAGGCGGGTCATCGGGAGACCTCCTTGCGGGAGCCGCCGCCGAGTCGGCGCAGGAGCAGGACGTTTATCGCCGCGACCACGGCGATGAGCGCGAACAGCAGCCAGGCGACTGCGGAGCCGTAGCCGAAGTTGTAGTGCGGCGCGAACGCGTTCTCGAACATGTACATGGTCACCGTCTGTGACTCCCGCAGCGGCCCGCCGCGGATCGCGTTGGTGCCGGAGTTGAACATCCGCGGCTCGGTGAAGAGCTGGAGGCCACCGATGGTGGAGATGATGACCGCGAAGATGATCGTCGGCTTGAGCAGCGGCACCGTGATGGACCAGAACTGCCGGGCCCGGCCGGCGCCGTCGATCGCCGCCGACTCGTACAGGTCGCGGGGGATGGCCTGCATGGCGGCCAGGAAGATCAGCGCGTTGTAGCCGGTCCAGCGCCAGTCGACCATGGTGGAGATGGCGACCCAGGCGGCGAACCGGTTCGCCTTCCAGTCGATCGCGCTGATCCCGACGTGGTCGAGCAGCCAGTTGATCATGCCGAACTCGCGGCCGAACAGCACCGCGAACACGATCGCCACGGCGGCCGTCGAGGTGACGTTCGGGATCAGCACCGCCATCCGCCAGGTGGTGCGGGCGCGCAGCTGCCGGTTGAGCAGGTTGGCCAGCCAGAGCGCGGCGAGCAGCTGGGGGACCGTGGAGATCACGAAGATGCCCAGCGTGTTGACCACCGAGTGCCAGAAGTCCGGGTCGGCGAGCAACTGGGTGTAGTTGTCGAAGCCGATGAACGGGTGGTCGGCGCCGAGCAGGTCCCAGTCGTGCAGCGAGACCCAGAACGTGTATGCCAGCGGGTACGCCCCGAAGACGCCGAACAGCAGGAAGAACGGGGCGATGAACAGGTACGGCGAGTACTTGGTGTCGATCCGGCTGAGCCGGTTGCCCAGGCCGGGACGGGCAGGGCGGGGTGCCGGTGCGACCGGCGGGCGGGCGTCGAGCTGGACGGCCATGACCCGGGACTCCTTTCCGCCGTGCGGGCGGCCCCCGTGGCCGGGTGGCCGCCCGCACGCGCTGCTCGGGTTACTTGGCGGCGGCCTTCTCGGCGTTGGCGACCGCGTCGCTCCAGCCCTGCTCCGGGGAGCGCTTGCCCAGTTCCACGCTGCGGACGGCGTTCTCGACCTCGGTGCGTACGGCCTGGTTCTTCGGTCCCATGTAGACCGGCTTCAGGCTCTTGGCGCCCTCGGCGAAGATCTTCCCGACCGGCGCCTCGGAGAAGTAGGCGTTCTTCGAGTCCATGATCGCCGGGTCGTCCAGCGCCTGCGGGGACGACGGCAGCGGGCCCTTCGCCTTGAACGCGCCGATCTGGCCCTTGGCGCTGGTCAGGAACTTGGCCAGCTCGATCGCCTCGGCCTGGTGCTTGCTCTGCTTCGGCACGGCGAGGAACGAGCCACCCCAGTTGCCGCCGTTGCCGGGGATCTGCGCGATGTCCCACTTGCCCTTGGCGCCCGCGCCGGCGTTGCCCTCGATCACGCCGGTCATCCAGGCCGGGCAGGCGATGGTGGCGAACTTCGACTGCTTGAACGCCGACACCCACTCCTCGGACCAGGAGCCGTACTTGCCGGACAGCCCGGAGTCGATGATGTCCATCGTGGTGTCGTACGCCTGCTTCACCGCCGGGTTGCTGCCCACGACCAGGTTGTTGCCGGTGTCGTAGTAGCTGTAGCCGCTGCTGTTGCCGGCGGTCTGGAGCAGGATCGTGTTGAAGGTGTTCGTCGCGGCGTCCAGGAACGAGGCGCCGGTCTTCTTCGCGGTGAACTGCTCGCCGACCTTGATGTAGTCCTGCCAGGTGGGCCAGAGCTTGGACACGGCCTCCCGGTCGGTGGGCAGGCCGGCCTTGGCGAACAGGTCGGTCCGGTAGCACATCGCCATGCCGCCCACGTCGGTGCCGAGGCCGATGAGCTGCTTGCCGTCGGCGGTGAGCCCCTGGTTCCACTTCCAGTCGAGGAAGTTGCCCTTCAGGTCGGCCGCGCCGTGGTCGAGCAGGTTGACGAAGTTCTGCGGGTTGGCCTTGTACTCGACGAGCAGGCCCTCCTCGATGGCGACCACGTCGCCGGCGCCCTTGCCCGCGGCGAGCCACTGGGTGAGCTTGGGGGAGTACTCGTCGAGGTTGCCGCCCGTGCCGCGCTCGACGATCTTCACGCCAGGGTTGGCGGTCATGTACTCCTGGTAGAGATCTGCGTAACCGAACTGGCCGAAGACGTCGACGGTGAGCGTGATCGGCCCGTCGGCGGCATCGTCGCCGCCGCCGCAGGCGGTGGTGCCGAGCAACGCGGTGGCGGCGACCACTGCAACCGCCGCCAGGCGGCGGCGCGTGAAGGTGAGCATGCTGTCCTGACCTCTCGGGTCGTCGAAACGGGTGGTGGAAGGCGGTGCCAGAACTAAGAGAGCGCTCTCGCGACAGCGTGGTGGAGGGTCGTGGACCTTGTCAAGAGAGCGCTCTCAGAGGTATCCGAGAAGAAAGGAGGGGGGGCGACGACCGCCCCCCCTCCGTCCGGTGCCCCTCCTCAGCCGACCCGCAGGCCGCCCAGCAGGGACCGGTCGCCCGCCACGTCCAGCGTGTCGAAGCTGATCCGGCCCATCAGCGCCAGCAACAGATCGCTCGCCGTGCCGGCCACCTGCGCCCGCGCGTGGTGGTCGTCGTGGTCGAGGATCGTCGCGGTGTCCAGCAGCGCGACCCCCTCGCCCCGCAACCGCAGGTACCACTCCTGGGCGGCATCGGTCGCGTTCAGCTGCACCACGCCGCGCCACTGTCCCGGATGCGTCCGCCGCCCCGCCGGCAGCCAGGTGTCCAGCACCTCGCTCACCCCGTCGGCCGCGAGCTTCGCCTCGATCGGATCACCCGCACCGATCGCGAGCTGGGCGTCCCAGCGGTGCACAGCCGTCTCGTGCGCCAGCCGGCGCGGCCAGAAGACCGCCTTCTTCGGCTGCGGCGCGAAGTTCCACGCCGGCGCCTCCGGATCCGTCGCCTCCAGCAACGCGCTTACCCGCTCGTACTCCTGCGCGTACCACTGCGCCGCGGTCAGGCCCGCGGGCGGCTCCGGGTCGTGCCGCTCCGGGCGGGTCGCGATGCCCGCGGTCAGCACCGTGCCCGCCCAGGCGTACGCGCGGGTCAGGTGATGAGCGAGGTCGGTGACCGTCCAGCCGGGACAGGACAGCACGGGTGTCTCGGGCGGCGCCTCCGCCACCGCCGCGGCGAAGGCGGGGCCCTCCGTCCGCAGCGCGCCGATCCAGAAGTCCTTCGTGTGGTGCAGTCTGCTCATCGCCATCCTCCCGGGGGTGACCGGGCCACCAGTGGGTGCGCCGGCTACCCCTCAGCCTAGGGTGAAAGGCGTGTCAGACGTCTACGCCGAACCGGCTACTGCCGGTGACCCGACCGATCCGGCCACCCTGGCGCGCTACACCACACTCCGCCTCGGTGGCCCCGCCGGGCGGCTGGAGATCGCCGACGACGCCGCCCAGATCGTACTAAAAGTGCAGGAAGCGGAAGCCCGGGAGCAGTCCGTGCTGGTGCTGGCGGGCGGCAGCAACGTCGTGATCGGCGATCAGGGCTTCCCCGGCACCGTCGTGCTCGTGCGCTCCCGGGGGTTCCGGGTCGTCGCGGAGAACGGCGACACCGTCACGGTACGCGTCGAAGCCGGCGAGCCGTGGGACGACCTCGTCGCCGCCACCGTCGAGCGCGGCTGGTCCGGGCTCGAGTGCCTCTCCGGCATCCCCGGGTCGGCCGGCGCCACCCCGATCCAGAACGTCGGCGCGTACGGCCAGGAGGTCGCCGAGACGATCGTCGCCGTCGAGGCGTACGACCGGACCCGCCGTGAGGTGGTGCGGATCACCGCAGCCGACTGCGGGTTCGTCTACCGGGGCAGCATCTTCAAGTACAGCGACCGCTGGGTGGTGCTCACCGTCGACTTCCGGCTCACCCGGTCCCCGCGCTCCGGCCCGGTCCGCTACGCCGAGCTGGCCCGGGCACTCGGGGTCGAGGTCGGTGACCGGGTGCCGCTCGCCGACGCCCGCGCCACGGTGCGCAGGCTGCGCGCCGGCAAGGGCATGGTGCTGGACGCGGCCGACCCGGACACCTGGTCGGTGGGTTCGTTCTTCACCAACCCGGTCCTGCCGGCCGAGGTGTTCGAGCAGGTACGGGAACGAGCCGCCGACCTGGGGCAGCCGCCGAACTGGCCGGGCGCCGACGGGACGGTGAAGGTCAGCGCCGCGTGGCTGATCGACAAGGCCGGGTTCGGCAAGGGGTACGCGGGCCCCGAGGGTGTCGCGATCTCCAGCAAGCACACGCTCGCGCTCACGAACCGTTCCGGCGCCGCCAGTACGGCCGCGCTGGTGGCGCTGGCCCGCGAGATCCGCGACGGCGTGCAGTCCCGCTTCGGCGTGACCCTCCACCCCGAGCCGGTCCTCATCAACTGCACCATCTGACCCCGCCCCCGCCCTCGCCCCCGGACCCCCTCGCCCCGCCGATCTGACCGGTAAATGACCTGTACCACGGTGGGTTTTGGGCGCGCGGGGGTGGCCCGGCGTCGGTGGGTCGACGCGGGTGGGGTTGGGGTGTGGGGTGTCAGGTGGCGGGTTGCAGGGTGACGGTGTGGCCGAGGGATTCGAGTTGTCGGACGAGGCTGTTGGTCCTGCGGGTGGTGTTGATCCGGCGGTCGTGGAAGTCGGCGCCGAGGTCGTGGTAGCGGGCCGTCGGGTCAGCGAGTAGGTGCCAGATGATCACGAGGATGGACCGGGC
>NZ_KB895888.1:0-7811 GCF_000374985.1 Micromonospora sp. CNB394
AATGCTCCATTCGGGGGTCGACGCCCGTACCGGTGGGGGCCGGTGCGGGTGCGAGCACCGTCAGGCGCTCAAGAAAGTCTTCGAGGGGATCCGGCCGCACGCGGGGCAGGGGGTGCCACATCGCGGCGCCGGAAGCATGTCCAACGACCCGCCACCCGGCATCATTCCCGGGGCCTCACGCCACCAGGGGTACGACGGCACGGGGTTCACGTCGTCGGAACCATGCTCAACGACCGGAGCCTCGGGTCTGATCCCACAGAAGGCGAGGCGCTCGGAGGCGCGGGCCTTGCTCGGTCGTTCACCCGGTTACAACGCCACCGGCCCGCCCACGATTCCACCGTCAGAGTGTCACCCACCACCCCCGAACCCGACTGACACCCCACAGACACCCAACCCCACCGGGCGCCCCGCTCTACACCGCGTGATCAAGGAGTTTGCGGCACCTTCCGGCGCTCGCGAGGCCGCAAACTCCTTGATCACCCCGAAGAAGCCCTCCTCCGGCACCCGATACAGGGTTGATCATGAAGTTGACGGCGACAAAACGGATACCAATTGCCAGTGCGGCGACTGGATGGGAGCGGAGCAGCTGCCGACGGGTCACGCGATCTTGCAGTTCGAGCCCTCCGAGCGCCCTATTCACGCGGTTCATGGGGCACCGAAGTGCAAGATCGCGGGTCGGGGCGACGAGAGCTCCCCGAGAGTGCGTCGGGTCGGCGATCTTGGAGTTGTGGTGCCTCGCGTACCTCGCCAAACGGGCATCCTGGGTGCCACAACTCCGAGATCGACGAGGCGACGAGGCGACGTGGGGAGCGCGGGTCAGCGGCGGCCGTGGCGGGAGCGTAGGTAGTCGGAGACGACGTACTCGCCCAGGTCGTCCAGGTCCGGGGTGAACATCCGGCCACCCGAGCGCCGCGCCACCGCGTCCACGAACCGGCGCAGCCCCGGGTCGTCGCCGAGCATGAACAGGTTGAGCGTGGCGCCGTACCGGGTCAGCCGGTCCACCTCCCGGATCGTCGCCGAGATGGTCTCCGGCAGCGGCGGCCAGTGGAAGTACGCCTCACCGTCCTCCGGATCCAGGTGCGCCGTCGGCTCGCCGTCGGTCACCACCAGCACCACCGGCTCGGCGCCCGGGTGGCGGCGCAGGTGCCGGCCGGCGATCCGCAGCGCGTGCTGGAGGTTGGTGCCCTGCTGCATGTCCGGCTCCACCGCCGCCAGATCCTGCTGGGTCAGCGGCATCGCCTCCCGGCCGAAGCCGACGATCTGCAGCGCGTCCTGCGGAAACCGGGTCGCCATCAGGTGCGACAGGGCCAGGGCGGTCTGCTTCATCGGCCCCCAGCGCCCCTGCGAGATCATCGAATACGACAGGTCGACGCAGAGCACCACCGCCGCCGACGCCCGCCGTTCGGTCTCCATCACCTCGAAGTCCTCGACCGCGAGCGGCACCGGCACTCCGGGGCCGGCCCGCCGGACCGCGCGGGTGAGCGTGCGCACCACGTCCAGCGGCTGTTCGTCCCCGTACTCCCAGGGGCGGGACGCACCGCTCACCTCGCCTGCCGCACCGGCCGAGCGGAGGTCGTGCTGGCCGCGCGGGCCGGCGGTCAGGTCGGCGAAGACGCGTCGCAGCGCCGTGCCGGCGAGGCGGCGCAGCGCCTTCGGGCTGAGCGTCAGCCCTTCCGCGTCCCGGGTGACCCAGCCCTGGCGGCGCAGTTCGCGTTCCAGCTCCCGCAACCGGCGTACGTCGTCGGCGGCGTCCCGGCCCAGCGTGCGGGCGACCGCCTCCACGTCGACGTCGTCGAGTGTGGCGCCGGGCTGGTCCTGGTCGAGGGAGTCCAGCAGTTCGTCGAGTTCGGCGATCTCGTCGAGCGCGCCGGTGGCCTCGCCGTAGCCGAGCGGCTGGTCGCCGCGCACCCGCTCGCCGCGCTGCCAGTTCAGGTCCGGCCGCAGGGAACGCAGGTGGGCGTCGAGCTGGGACAGTTCACCGGCGAGCCGGTCGCCGAGCGACTGGCGCATCAGCCCGCCCAGTTCCTCGCGCTGCCGGTCCGACAGCGAGCGCATCAGACGCTCACCCGCGGCGGCCCGCCGGGCCAGTACGTCGATCAGCTCGTCGACGTCTCGGGGCCCTTCCGGGAAGAACTCCCCGTGGCGGCGCATGAACTCGGCGAACGCGTCGGTGGTGTCCTCGGAGCGGGCGTGCCGGGCGAGCAGGTCGTTGAGGTCGCGCATCATCTCGGCGAGCTGCCGCTGGACGGCCGGGTCGGCGGTGGCCCGTGCCGCGTCGCGCAGCCCGGCGAAGCGCTGCTCCAGCACGTCGCCGCGCAGCCCGTCGAGGAGTCGCTGGTACGTCTGCCGCGCCTCGGCACTCGCCCAGTCGTACCCGGAGAGCTCCGACACCGCGCGGGCGGTGGAGCGGGGCAGGTTGTCGAGCACGGCCTCGGCGAACCTGGCGTCGTCGCCGTCGCGGTCGCGCAGCTCGTCGCGTTCGGCGGCGAGCGCCTGGTCGAGCAGTGCACGGGCCCGGGTGACGGCGCCGTCCAGGTCGCCCCGGCGCAGCGCCTCCCGGCGCAGGCGGCGGGCTCGGGCGGCCAGGCCGTCCAGGCCGCCGCGCCCCTGGGGGCCGCGCCGCAGCAGCTCGCGCAGCGACTCGCGCAGGCTGCCGCCGGCGAGCACGTCCGAGCCGACCGCGTCCACCGCGGCGCGCACGTCGTACGGCGGGGCGAGCGGGTCGGGTCCGCCGCGCCACTGCCCGTACCGGAAGCGGTTGCCGCCGGCCACTGTCAGTCCCGGTCCCCGTAGACGGTGCGCCCGGAGTCGGTGACGTCCTTGCCGAGCCGGCGGGTCAGGTGCAGCCCTTCCAGCACGAACTCGATGCCGGCGGCTGCCTCCTCCGGGCTGGGCGCGTCGCCGAGGCCGAGGCGGTCGAGCACCTTGGCCAGCCCCGGTACGGTGCCGACCTGGCGCAGCAGCTCGGCCGAGGAGACCAGTTCCCCGGTCTCGACCGCGCCGCCCTCGGCGACGAGCGCGGTGAAGCCGGACAGGTCGAGCCCGGCGAGCCGGGCGCGGAACGTCTCGGCGGTGGCGGTACGCAGCAGGTGCGCCAGCACCTCGATCTCGCGCCCCTCCTCGCCGCTCTCGAACTCGACCTTGCCGCGCAGCGTCGAGGTCACCGACACGGTGTCCCCGATCCGGGCCACCGGCGCCTCCGGCCGGGACGCCGACCCGGCGCCGCTACCCGAAGCACCGGCACCGGCACCGGCACCGGCCAGCAGACCGGAACGACGCAACGCGGCAGCGGCCACCGTCTCCGCGGCGGCGATGGCGAACCGGGCGGACACGCCGGAGCGCGGGTCCACCGACGGCGACTCCCGCACGTCGCGGGCGAACCGGGCCAGCACCTCCAGCACGTGCTCCGGTACGACGGCGACCAGGTCGGCCTCCTGCCGGATCAGCGCCAGCTCCAGGTCCAGGTCCAGCGGGTAGTGGGTACGGATCTCCGCGCCGAACCGGTCCTTGAGCGGCGTGATGATCCGGCCCCGGTTGGTGTAGTCCTCCGGGTTGGCGCTCGCCACGAGCAGCAGGTCGAGCGGCAGCCGAAGCTGGTAGCCGCGGACCTGGATGTCGCGCTCCTCCAGCACGTTGAGCAGCGCCACCTGGATGCGTTCGGCCAGGTCGGGCAGCTCGTTGACGGCGAAGACGCCCCGGTTGGTACGCGGTACGAGCCCGAAGTGGATGGTCTCCGGGTCGCCGAGCGTGCGGCCCTGGGCGAGGCGGATCGGGTCGACGTCACCGATCAGGTCGCCGACGCTGGTGTCCGGCGTGGCGAGCTTCTCGCCGTACCGCATCGAGCGGTGCAGCCAGCCGATCGGCAGGTCGTCGCCGGTCGAGTCGGCGAGCGCGCGGGAGGCCGGGGTGATCGGGTGCATCGGGTGCTCGTTGAGCACCGAGCCGGGGATCACCGGGGTCCACTCGTCCAGCAGCGCGCCGAGCGAACGGATCAGCCGGGTCTTGCCCTGCCCGCGCTCGCCGAGCAGCACCATGTCGTGCCCGGCGAGCAGCGCGCGCTCGACCTCGGGCAGCACCGTGTCCTGGTAGCCCACGATGCCGGGGAAGCGGTCCTCGCCGGAACCCATCCGGGCGAGGAGGTTGTCTCGGAGTTCCTGCTTGACCGTGCGGTAGCGGTGCCCTGCGGCGCGCAGCTCGCCGAGCGTGGTCGGCAGGTCGGCGGGCGGGACCGGGGAAACCTGGTTGGGAGCGGTCACCCGATCCACGCTAGCGCGCTCCGGTGACCGGCGGCCTCCGTCGTCGATGTCGCGACAAGGGAAGCCGCCGGAACGCCACTCACTTACCGAGGCGGGCGCGGACCATCCGGGGTACGGCGGCCAGCCCGGTGACCGGGCGGAACGCGTGCGCGGCGGCGACCAGTGCGGCGTACTCGTCGTCGGCGAGGTCGATCTCGGCGGCGGCCGCGTTGCGTTCCATCTGCTCGATGCCGGAGGCGCCCGGGATGGCCACCACGTTCGGGTGCCGCAGCACGTACGCGAGCGCGATCTGGCTCGGCGTGGCGTCGTGCGCGTCGGCGACCTCGCGCAGCGTGGCGATCAGCCGGGTGCCGCGTTCCAGGTTCTCCGGCAGGAAGTACGGGTTGGCCCGGCGTACCGCCCCCGCGGGCGGGTTCGTGGCGTCGTAGCGGCCGGAGAGGAATCCCTGCGCCAGCGGCGAGTACGCCATGACGATGCGGCCGGCCTGCTCCGCGTACGGGATGAGGTCTTCCTCGGGGCCGCGGTCGATCATGCTGTAGCGGACCTGGTTGCTCAGCACCCGGCGGCCCAGCGCGGCCTCGGCGAACCGCCACCGGCGCAGGCCGTAGTTGCTGACGCCGACCTCGCCGACCAGCCCGATGTCCTGCAACGAGCGCATGCCGCGCATGGTGGTGGTGTCGGCGACCACCGGATTGGCCTGGTGCACCTGGTAGAGGTCGATGCCGTCGACGCCGAGCCGGGCGGCGGAGGCGACCGCGCGCTGCTGCACCACCGGGGCGACCGGCAGCAGCGGGAAGATCTTCGTGGCGACCACGACCTTGGCCCGGTCGTCGCCCAGCGCCGCGCCGAGGATGCGCTCGCTGCGGCCGAAGCCGTACAGCTCGGCGGTGTCGAACAGGGTGACGCCCAGGTCGAGCGCCCGCCGGACGATCTCGGCGGCCCGGCGCTCGTACTCGGGGCCGTAGCCCCACTCCCGCGAGCCGAACTGCCACGTGCCGAGGCCGATCCTGGAAATGGGCTTGGGGGTGTCGAGCTGCACGTAACGCATGAGGCCGAAGGTACCCGCGCCGCTGCGTGCGCACTCCGGTCCGGACAGAATGGCCTGGTGACATACCTCGCCAGCGACGACCGTTACCACGAGATGATCTACCGGCGCAGTGGCCGCAGCGGGCTGAAGCTGCCGGTCATCTCCCTCGGCCTGTGGCACAACTTCGGGCCGGACCGACCCTTCGAGCGGCAGCGCGACATCGTCCGCCGCGCCTTCGACCTCGGCATCACCCACTTCGACCTCGCGAACAACTACGGCCCGCCGCCCGGTTCGGCGGAGGAGAACGTCGGCCGCCTGCTCGCCACCGACCTGAAGCCGTACCGGGACGAGCTGGTGATCTCCAGCAAGGCCGGTTATCTGATGTGGCCCGGCCCGTACGGCGAGTGGGGCTCGCGCAAGTACCTGATCTC
Organism: Micromonospora sp. CNB394; assembly: GCF_000374985.1. Lineage (NCBI taxonomy): Bacteria > Bacillati > Actinomycetota > Actinomycetes > Micromonosporales > Micromonosporaceae > Micromonospora > Micromonospora sp. CNB394. The sequence continues at coordinate 5,715 of NZ_KB895888.1, forward strand.
GTCGCTGGACCAGTCGCTGCGCCGACTCGGGCTGGACTACGTCGACATCTTCTACTCGCACCGGTTCGACCCGGAGACTCCGCTGGAGGAGACGATGGGCGCGCTCGACGCGATCGTCCGCTCCGGCAAGGCGCTCTACGTGGGCATCTCCAACTACAACTCGGAGCAGACCGAGCGGGCCGCCGAGATCCTGCGTGACCTGGGCACGCCGCTGCTGATCAACCAGCCGTCGTACTCGATGGTGAACCGCTGGACGGAGAGCGACGGGCTGCTGGACACGCTGGAGGGCGTCGGCGCCGGCTGCATCGCGTACAGTCCGCTCGCCCAGGGCCTGCTCACCGACCGTTACCTCAAGGGCATCCCGGCCGACTCCCGGGTGCGCACGAGCGTCTTCCTGAACGAGAGCGACCTCGACGAGGAGACGATGACGACGGTCCGGGGGCTCGCCGCGGTCGCCGAGCGGCGCGGGCAGACGCTGGCCCAGCTCGCCCTGGCGTGGGCGTTGCGCGACCCGCGCATGACCAGCCTCATCATCGGCGCGAGCAGTGTCGCGCAGCTGGAGGGCAACGTGGCCGCCCTGGACAACCTCGACCTCGCCGGGGAGGACCTGGCCGAGATCGAGGACCTGCTCGGCTGAGTCACCAGACGCGGCGCCGCCCGGCGCGGTGGTTGCGGACACCGCACGGCCGCCCGGGCGGCGGCCCGCCGGCCCGCCGCAGTCCGACCACCGCCGCCGCGAGCAGCGCGGTGGCGAGCGCCGCCGTGCCGAGAACCAACGGCCGGGAGAGGGGTCCGCCGTCGGTCACCGTCGCGACCGGCACCGCCGGCTCGTCGTCGTCCGCCGTGCCGGCGAGGGTACGCGGAGGCGACGCGCTCGCCTTCGGCGCTGCCGACGGCGGGTCCGGCGTGCCGCGTGCCGCCCGGAAGATCACGTCCGAGCAGGAGTAGTACGTGTCCTGGGTGTCCGAGTTCTGCCAGATGACGTAGACGATGTGCCGTCCGGTGCGCCCGGCGGGCAGCTTCCCCCGCATCTCGTACGCGCCCGCGCGGATCGGTGGGTCGGTGACCTCGAAGAACGGCTTCTTCTCCAGATCAGCCCAGGTCAGCACGCGCTTCGGCGAGTACGAGCCGGTGGTGACGTAGTACCGGAACGTGCCCCGGTGCGGGATGGTGGTGCGGTAGCGGAACGTGTGCCGGGCCCCGGCGGTCAGGGTGGTGGCGGGCCAGTCGGTGCGCGGCAGGTCCAGCCCCCGGTAGGCGGACAGCCCGCCGCTGCACAGCTCCCCGTCCGGGATGCGTTCCCGGTCCCGCCCGTCGATCCGGGCCACCCGGATGTTGTCCCACTCGCGTACCGCCGCTCCGGCGGCGATCGCGGCCCGGCAGGCGGTCGTCTGCGCCCGGCCACCCTCGGGCCCGCACGCGGCGGCCCGGCTCAGCGGGCTGGTCGGCGCACCGTGTGCCGCGGCCGGCGCGGCGCCCAGCGGCACCGTCGCGGCGACGGCGGCGAGCGCGGCGAGCGCGCGTCGTGCGGCCATGTGATCGACCTCCCGCGCACTGGTACGGCCGCGAGCCGCGAAAGGTTCGATCCGCGCCGATCGGCCGGGGCGGCGTGACCGAACGGACAACCGGGGCGGCGACGGACGCCGGAGGGGCCCTAGAGTGACGAAACCCTGTGATCGAGGAGTGTTCCTTGTCCGAGCCGGCCCCGTCCCCCGAGCCGTCCCGCGCCGCCCCCGCGCGGCCCGGCCACCGGCAGCCGTCCGGCGACCGTTCATCCGCTCCTCACCTCGACGCCACGGCGGGCACCGACTCCGCACCTAGTGTTCTGTCTCGCAAATAGCTAGCCGTTTTAGTAGACTTCGGACGTGACACGCGCTGCTGCACCACTGATGCTCGAACCCGGCCAGCGGGAACTGCTGGAGTCTCTTGCCAAGTCGCGTACGGCCGAGCATCGGCTGGTGCAGCGGGCGCGGGTGCTGCTGCACGCCGCGGACGGGATGGCCAACGCCGAGATCGGGGCCCTGGCTGGGGTGACCCGGATGACGGTGCGAGCGTGGCGGTCGGAGTTCGCTGAGCGTGGGCTTGCCGATCTGGGCA
>NZ_KB895889.1:0-6682 GCF_000374985.1 Micromonospora sp. CNB394
GGTGGTGGCGGGGCTGGACTGGCAGCCGCCGCGGGTGCCGATCGTGTCGAACGTGACCGGCGCGGTCGCGGACGCCGCAGAGATCACCGAGCCCGGCTACTGGGTGCGGCACGTACGCCAGCCGGTGCGGTTCGCCGACGGTGTGGCGGCGTTGCGGGCACAGGGGGTGGACACCTTCCTGGAGGTTGGTCCGGATGCGACGTTGACGGCGACGGTGGCGGAGATCGTCGGTGATGCCGGGGTGCGGTGTGTCGCGGTGTCGCGGCGGGATCAGCCGGAGGTCGGCGTGTTGACGTCGGCGCTGGGGCGGTTGTGGGTGGCGGGTGTGCCGGTGGACTGGGCGGCGTACCACGGCCAGGCCGGTGCCCGGCCGCGGGTGGTCGATCTGCCCACGTACGCCTTCGACCACCGGCGCTACTGGATCAACGCGGCGACGCGCTCCTACCGTCCCCCCGCAGCCCGGCGTACCGCCGCCGACGAGGACTTCTGGCGCGCGATCGAGGCGGAGGACCTCACGACCCTCGCCGAGAGCCTGGCTGTCGACGCCGACGCGCCGCTCGCCGACGTCCTCCCGGCGCTGTCCACCTGGCGGCGGCGCCGAGACGCCGAGGCCGCCCTCGACTCCTGGCGCTACCGGGTGGCCTGGCAGCCGCTCACGGACGATGCCGCCCGCGCCGAGGCGACCGACTTCCTGCTCGTCGTACCGGCTGACGCCGACGCGGCCCTGACGAACTGGGCGACCGCCCTCGGCGCCGCCGACGGGCGGATCGTCGAGGTCGACGCCACCTGCGACCGCAAGCGGCTCGCCCACGACCTCGCCGAGGCGTCGACCGGCCGCGGCGGGGAGCCGCTGACCGTGCTCTCCCTCCTGGCCCTCGACAACCGTCGGTACGCCAGGACCGGCTCGGTGCCGGCCGGCCTCGCCGGCACCGTCGCGCTCGCGCAGGCGCTCGGCGACGCCGGGATCACCGCCCGGCTCTGGATCGCCACCCGCGGCGCGGTCTCCGTCGGATCCCGGGACCGGCACGTCGATCCCGTACAGGCGATGGCGTGGGGCTTCGGCAGCGTGCTGCGGGCCGAGCACCCGCACCGGTGGGGCGGGCTCGTCGACCTGCCCGAGCAGCCCGACCAGAACGCCGTACGCATGCTCCGGACGCTGGTCGCCGGCACCGGCGGGGAGGACGAGATCGCCCTGCGCCGCAACGGCGCCCACGCGCGCCGGCTCGTCCGGGCGGCGTACGGGGACAGCGGCCCGCGTGGCTCCTGGACGCCGTGCGGCACGGTGCTGATCACCGGTGGCACCGGGGCCCTCGGCGGGCACGTCGCCCGCGCACTGGCAGCCGAAGGCACCGAACACCTCCTGCTGGTCAGCAGGCGGGGCAGCGAGGCACCGGGGGCGACCGCCCTCGCCGACGAACTCACCGCGCTCGGCAGCCGCGTCACCCTCGCGTCCTGCGACGTGGCCGACCGGGACGCGCTCGCGGCGCTGCTCGACTCGATCCCCGCCGAGCTTCCGCTGAGCGCGGTCGTGCACACCGCCGCCGCCCTCGACGACAACGTCGTCGACGCCGTGAGTGTCGACCAGCTGGCCACCGCCCTGCGGGCGAAGGTCGACGCCGCGCGCAACCTGGACGAGCTGACCCGGAACGCGGACCTCTCCGCGTTCGTCCTCTTCTCCTCCCTCGCCGGGCTCATGGGCGCCGCCGGCCAGGCCACGTACGCGCCCGGCAACGCGTTCCTCGACGCCCTGGCGCAGCGCCGCCGCGCCGAGGGGCTGCCGGGCACCTCGCTCGCCTGGGGCCTGTGGGCCGACGGCGGGGTGAGCGCGGGCGACTTCGAGCAGCGGCTCAGCCGTACCGGTTTCGGCGCGATGGCGCCGGAGACGGCCGTGCGCGCCTTCAGCCGGGCGCTGGACCGCGACGAGACGTACCTCGTCGTGGCCGACGTCGACTGGGCCCGAGTGGCCGCCGCCGGTTCCGGGCGCGCCCACCCGCTGGTCCGCGACCTGCTGGCCGAGGCCGGCGCGGCAGTGACCGCCGACGCCCCCGCACTGGCGGCCGACCTGCGTCTGCGCCTGTCGGGACTGCCCGGCGCGGAGCAGCTACGCGTCCTCGGCGACCTGGTACGCGCCGAGGTCGCCGCCGTGCTCGGCCACGAGTCCGTCGAGCGGGTGGCGCCGGACCGGGCGTTCCAGGACCTCGGCTTCACCTCGTTGGCAGCCGTCGAACTGCGCAACCGGCTCGACGCGGCGACCGGCCTCGCGTTGCCGAGCACGCTCGCCTTCGACTACCCGAACTCCGCCGCCCTCGCCGGGCACATCCACGCCGAACTGCTGGGCGGGCAGGCCCTTCCCGCCCCCACCACCGTCACCGGCCCCGTCGTGGGCGACGACCCGATCGTCGTCGTCGGCATGGGCTGCCGTTTCCCCGCCGGAGCCGAGTCCCCGGAGGGCCTCTGGGAGCTGCTCACCGCCGGCGCCGACGCGATGTCGGACTTCCCGACCAACCGGCACTGGGACCTGGAGTCGCTGGCCGGCGCCGACTCCTACGTCTCGCGCGGAGCCTTCCTGGCCGACGCGGGTGGCTTCGACGCGGAGTTCTTCGGCATCTCGCCGCGCGAGGCCCTCGCCATGGACCCGCAGCAGCGACTGCTGCTCGAGGTCTCCTGGGAGGCGTTCGAGGACGCCCGGATCGAACCCCTCGCGCTGCGCGGCAGCCGCGTCGGGGTGTTCGCCGGCACCAACGGCCAGGACTACGAGACCGTCGTACGCGAGGCCGGGGAGCCCCTCGCCGGGTACGGCGCGACGGGTGCCTCCGCGAGCGTGTTGTCGGGTCGGGTGGCGTACTCGTTCGGGTTCGAGGGGCCGGCCGTGACTGTGGACACGGCGTGTTCCTCGTCGCTCGTGGCGTTGCACCTGGCGGCGCAGGCGCTGCGGTCGGGGGAGTGCGACCTCGCGCTGGCCGGCGGCGTCACGGTGATGGCCACCCCGGGCGCCTTCATCGAGTTCTCCCGCCAGGGCGGGCTGTCGGCCGACGGCCGCTGCAAGGCCTTCGCCGAGTCGGCGGACGGCACCGCGTGGGGCGAGGGCGTCGGCGTCCTCGTCGTGCAGCGGTTGTCGGATGCGCGGCGTGCGGGTCGTCGGGTTCTGGCGGTGGTGCGGGGTTCGGCGGTGAATCAGGATGGTGCGTCGAATGGTTTGACGGCGCCGAATGGTCCGTCGCAGCAGCGGGTGATCCGTCAGGCTCTGGCGTTTGCGGGTTTGTCGGCGGCTGATGTGGATGTGGTGGAGGCGCACGGTACGGGTACGGCGTTGGGTGATCCGATCGAGGCGCAGGCGTTGTTGGCGACGTATGGGCAGGGTCGGGATGTGCCGTTGTTGTTGGGGTCGGTGAAGTCGAACATCGGTCACACGCAGGCGGCTGCGGGGGTGGCGGGTGTGATCAAGATGGTCTTGGCAATGCGGGCGGGTGTCGTCCCCGCGTCGTTGCATGTGGATGCTCCTTCGTCGCATGTCGATTGGTCGTCGGGTGCGGTGGAGTTGGTGACGGCCTCGCGTGAGTGGCCGGGTGTGGGGCGTGTGCGGCGAGCGGGTGTGTCGTCGTTCGGTATTTCGGGGACGAACGCGCACGTGATCATCGAGCAGCCAGAGTTGGCGGCGGAGTCCGTCCACCTCTCGGGTGCGCAGCAGCGCGACGAGACCGACCGGGGCGGATCGGCGGACGGGCTGCCGGTTCCCGCGTCTGCCGACGCCGGTCGCCGCGAACGGGATGGAGATCAGCAGGGCGCGTCCGTCGGTCTGCCGGTGCCGTGGGTGGTGTCGGGTCGTTCGGAGCGTGCTCTGGTGGGTCAGGCCGGGCGGTTGGCGTCGTTCGTGCGGTCCGGGTCCCTGTCGCCGGCGGATGTGTCGTGGTCGTTGGCGACGACCCGGGCGGCGTTGGAGCATCGGGCGGTGGTGTGGGGCTCGTCGGGGGACGAGCTGGTTGCCGGCCTGTCGGCGGTGGCCGAGGGCGGGTCGGCGGTGTCGGGTGTGGTGTCGGCGGGTCGTCGGGCGGTGTTGTTCACGGGTCAGGGTTCGCAGCGCGCCGGGATGGGCCGGGAGCTGTATGACGCGTTCCCGGTGTTCGCGGCGTCGTTCGACGAGGTGTGCGCGCGTTTCGACGGCTTGTTGCCGCGTGCGCTGCGCGAGGTGGTGTTCGCGGAGGCGGGTTCGGGAGCTGCTGCTCTGTTGGATCAGACCGTGTTCGCGCAGGCGGGGTTGTTCGCGGTCGAGGTGGCGTTGTGGGAGTTGCTCGCGTCGTGGGGCGTACGGGCCGACTACCTGGCGGGTCACTCCATCGGTGAGGTGACGGCGGCGTACGTGTCGGGGATGTTGTCCCTGGGGGATGCGTGCACGTTGGTGGCGGCGCGGGGTCGGTTGATGCAGGCGTTGCCGGCCGGTGGCGTGATGGCGGCCGTCGGCGCGTCGGAGGAGGCTGTCGCCGAGCTGCTTGGCGCGTCGGGCGCGGCCGTGGACATCGCGGCGGTCAACGGCCCCGCGTCGGTGGTCGTCTCGGGCGCGGCCGATGAGGTGGCCTCGGTGGAGGCGACCGCCCGTGAGCGGGGTTGGCGGGTGAAGGAGCTCGCGGTCAGTCACGCGTTCCACTCGCGGTTGATGGAGCCGATGCTGGAGGAGTTCCGGTCGGTGGTGGCGGGGCTCGACTGGCGGGTGCCGCGCGTCGGGGTGGTGTCGAACGTGACGGGTGCCGTGGCGGACCCGTTGGAGCTGGTGGATCCGGAGTACTGGGTGCGGCACGTGCGGCAGCCGGTGCGCTTCGCCGACGGTGTGGTGGCGTTGCGGGCGTTGGGGGTGGACACCTTCCTGGAGGTGGGTCCGGATGCGACGTTGACGGCGATGGTGGCGGAGATCGTCGCGGATGCGGGGGTGCGGCGGGTTCCGGCATCGCGGCGGGACCAGTCGGAGGTCGCCGCGGTGACGGCGGCGCTGGGGCAGTTGTGGGTGGCGGGTGTGCCGGTCGACTGGGCTGCGTACCACGGTCAGGCCGGCGCCCGGCCGGGGGTGGTCGACCTGCCCACGTACGCCTTCGACCACACCTGGTACTGGCCCGAGGCGGCGCCCGCGGCCCGCCGGGACGCGCATGGCGAAGCTCTCGACGGGCGGTTCTGGGCGGCCGTGGAGTCCGGCGACCCCGACCTGGTCGGCGGCGAGCTGGGTGTCGGCGCGGACGAACCGTTCAGCGCGGTCCTGCCCAAGCTCGCGCAGTGGCGGCGGGCCGCACAGCAGCGGTCGACGGTGGACTCCTGGCGCTACCGCGTGGTGTGGCGGCGCCAGGACGTGACCGGGAACGAGAACCTGACCGGCTCCTGGCTGGTGCTGATGGTCCCCGGCCAGGAGGACCACCCGTTGCTGGCCGGGCTGGCTGAGCGGGGCGCCGAGATGATCCCCGTGGTGCTTGACGAGCTGGACCGGGACGGGATCGCCCGTCGGCTGTCCGCCGCCTCGGCGGCGGCAGGACCGGTCGCCGGGATGATCTCGCTGATGTCGCTGGCCGGCGCCGGTGTCGTCGAGGCACTGGCGGTCGCGCAGGCGCTTGCAGTCACCGAGGTTGAGGGTCGGTTGTGGTGGCTGACCAGCGGTGCCGTCTCCGTGGACGACTCCGAGCCTCTGACCGACCTGGACGGTGGTGCGGTGTGGGGTTTGGGTCGGGTGGTGGGTTTGGAGGTGCCGTTGCGGTGGGGTGGTTTGGTGGATTTGCCGGGTGTGTTGGGTGGTGGTGTGTGGGGTTGGTTGTGTGGGGTGTTGTCGTCGGGGGTTGAGGATCAGGTGGCGTTGCGGTCGTCGGGTGTGTTTGTGCGGCGGTTGGTGCGTGCGGGTTGTCCGGCGGGTGCGGGTGCGGGTGTGGGTGTGGGTGTGGGTGGTGGTTTTCGGTTGTCGGGGACGGTGTTGGTGACGGGTGGTACGGGGGCGTTGGGTGCGCGGGTGGCGTTGTGGGCGGTGGGTGTGGGTGCGGAGCATGTGGTGTTGGTGAGTCGGCGTGGTGGTGGTGCGCCGGGTGTGGGGGAGTTGGTGGGGCGGTTGGAGGGTTTGGGTGTGCGGGTGTCGGTGGTGGGTTGTGATGTGGCGGATCGTGGTGCGGTGGCGGGGTTGTTGGGGGATTTGGTGGGGCGGGGTGAGCGGTTGCGGGCGGTGGTGCATGCGGCTGGTGTGGCGCAGTTGACGCCGTTGGGTGAGGTGGGTGTGGGTGAGGTGGAGGAGGTGTTGCGGGCGAAGGTTGGTGGTGCGGTGGTGTTGGATGAGTTGACTGCTGGTTTGGATTTGGATGCGTTTGTGGTGTTTTCGTCGATTGCGGGGGTGTGGGGTTCTGCGGGTCAGGTGGGGTATGCGGCGGGGAATGCGTTTGTGGATGGGTTGGTGGTGTCGCGGCGTGGGCGTGGGTTGGTGGGGACGTCGGTGGCGTGGGGGCCGTGGGCTGAGGCGGGTATGGCGGTGGGGGTGGCGGGGGAGCAGTTGAGTCGGCGTGGTTTGCCGGGGATGGATCCGGAGTTGGCGGTGGTGGCGTTGCAGCGGGCGTTGGATGGTGGTGAGGGGCAGGTGGTGGTGGCGGATGTGCGGTGGGATCGGTTTGTGCCGTCGTTCACGGCGTTGCGTCCGTCGTGTCTGTTCACCGACATCCCCGAAGCACAG
>NZ_KB895889.1:6782-7976 GCF_000374985.1 Micromonospora sp. CNB394
TGGCGGTGAGTCACGGGTTCCATTCGCGGTTGATGGATCCGATGTTGGAGGAGTTCGGGTCGGTGGTGGCGGGGCTGGACTGGCAGCCGCCGCGGATGCCGGTGGTGTCGAACGTGACCGGCGCGGTCGCGGACGCGGCGGAGCTGACCGACCCGGGCTACTGGGTGCGGCACGTACGCCAGCCGGTGCGGTTCGCCGACGGTGTGGCGGCGTTGCAGGCACAGGGGGTGGACACCTTCCTGGAAGTCGGCCCGGACGCGGTCCTCACCGCCATGGCCGCCGAGGCGGACACGGCCGACGACGTGCGGTACGTCGCCACGCTGCGCCGCAGCCAGCCCGACGTCACCACCCTCACCAGTGCCGCCGGGCAGCTCTGGGCCGCCGGCATGGCCGTCGACTGGGCGGCGTACCTCGGCCAGACCGGCACCCGGCCGCGCGCGGTGGAACTGCCCACCTACGCCTTCGACCGGCAGCGCTACTGGCTGGAGGACCCCCAGCCCGGCTCGGCTCCGGAGCGGGCCGACGCCCCGTCCGACGAGCAGTTCTGGGCGGCGGTCGAGTCCGGGGACCTCGGCGTGCTGGGCGAGGATCTCGCCGTGGGCGCGGACGAGCCGTCCACGGCGCTGCTGCCCAAGCTCGCCCGGTGGCGGCGGGCGACGCAGCAGCGGGCGGTCGTCGACTCCTGGCGGTACCGGGCGACGTGGCGTACGACCGCCGTGCCGGACTCCGCGACGTTGGCGGGAACCTGGCTGCTGCTGATGGTGCCCGGTCAGGAGGACCACCCGGTGGCCGCGGCGTTGGCTGCCCGGGCCGACCGGGCGGTCCCGGTGCTGGTCCCGGCCGGCGCCGACCGTGACCGGGTCGCGCGGCTGCTGCTGGAGGCGATGAGTTCCGACGCCCGGGACGCTCACGTGGTGTCCCTGCTGTCGCTGGCCGAGCCGCGGGAGGCGTCCCCGGTTCCGGCCGCCGCCGAGGTGTCGACGGCGCTGGCTGTGGTGCAGGCGCTGACCGACGTCGGTGGGTCGGGCCGGTTGTGGTGGTTGACGCGCGGGGCGGTGTCGGTCGGCGGCTCGGACGAGCTGGTGGATGTCGCGGGTTCTGCGGTGTGGGGTTTGGGTCGGGTGGTGGGTTTGGAGGTGCCGTTGCGGTGGGGTGGTTTGGTGGATTTGCCGGGTGTGTTGGGTGGTGGTGTGT
>NZ_KB895890.1:0-7305 GCF_000374985.1 Micromonospora sp. CNB394
TGTTGTTGGTTGGCGGGGTGGTTGGGCTGGCGGTGTTGTTGGTTGGCGGGGTGGTTGGGCTGGCGGTGTTGTTGGTTGGCGGGGTGGTTGGGCTGGCGGTGTTGTTGGTTGGCGTGTTGCCGTTGATGCCGGTTGCGGGTGTTGCGGATGCGGGCGGCACCGGGGCGGGCACCTGGGCGTTCGCGGCGGGGGAGGGAGGGGCCAGGCCGGGCAGGCCACCGGCCGCCGGTGGGTGGAGGACGGCCGGAGCCGTTCCTGTCCCCGGGGCCGGCCGGACGGGGGACAGACCCGTGTTGTCCGGTCCGTCAGTCGAATCGGGCGTCCCCGCGGCCACGGGCGGTGTGATCGGAGGCGTACCAGATGAGGAAGGCGTGGCCGCCGTCCCCTCAGCCGGTCGGGTCGTGCCGTCGGCGGGAGGCCCTGCGGTGGTGTCCGGCGGTGCGGCCGTCGGAGGGGAGTTCGGAGCCGTACCGGACATTGGAGGTGGAGCCGCCGGTACGCCGGCCGGCGTATCCACCGGGTTCGTCGGGGCTGGTGCACCGGGAGAAGCCGTCTGGGCTGCGTCGCCGCCCGATGCGCTGGCACCGGTCGCGGCCGGCGGGGTGACCACACCGCCGGTTGGAGCGGGTGAACCGGCACCGACCGGGACACCGCCAGGGGCGTCCGGGACTCCTGTCTCAGCGGGGCCGGCCGGTGCCGTCGGCGGGGTGGACGCCCCGGGGAGTGCGGGCGTACCAGAACCGGTCTGACCGGGGTCGGCCGTCGCGTCGACGCCGCTGGCGGCCGGGGGTGCCTGCGGCGTGGCACCGGGTAGCCCGGCGGTGCCGGGGGTGGGCGTGGCGGTGCCGGGGGTGGGCGTGGCGGTGCCGGGGGTGGCGGTTTCGGGGGTGGGCGTGGCGGTGCCGGCCGGTGGGGATCCGGCAGGGGTGATCGGTGTGCCGGTGACGGGGGACGGTGGTGGAGGGGCGGGTGTGGTGGGGGTGATCGGTGTTCCGGGCGGGGTGCCGGCGACGGGGACTGGTGATGGCGGTGCGTCGCTCGGCGTGGCTACGGCGTCGGTCGCCGGCGGGTCCGATGCCGCGGGCCGGGGTGCTGTCGCGTCGGCTGGGGCCGGCCCGGTGGTGGCCGGCATCGGGTTGCCCGCCACGACGCCCGGGGCCGGCGCGGGGCCGTCGGCCCCGGCGGGAGCCTCGGTGGACGCTGGTCCGCCGGGATCCGGTGCGGTGGGAACCGGCGCGACGGGTGGTGGGGCGGGTGGTGGTGTGGGGGCGACCGGCGGTGGGGCGATCGGTGTGGGGGAGGGGGTGTCGGAGTTCTGCGGGGTCGGGCCTTTCTCGTCCACGGGTACCGGAGGGCCCTGGGCCGGCGGCTGCGGGGAGGCGTTCGGGTCGCGGTCGTGGGAGTCCAGCGTCGGAGGTGGGCGGAGGTCGTTCGGACCGACCTTCGGACCGAACTGTTTACCGAACACCTCCGCGTAGTGGTGCGCCATGCCGCCGATGATCGACGAGGTGAACGTGGCGAAGGGGTTGAAGCCTCCACCGCCCACCATCATGGTGAAGAGTCCCTCGAAGAGGGTCTCGGAGAACGCGGAGAGCGTCTCCCGGCTGTACACGTCCTTGTTGATTTTCGGGTACGCCTTGCCCGCGATCCAGTGCGTGCCACTCACGCCGAGACCGATGAAGAAGCCTCCGGCGAAGGCCATCAGCAGGTTCTGGTAGTTGATCTCCTTCCGGTTGCCCTCGGCGATCTGCATGAGGTCCGCGGCCGCGGACTGCCACACCTCCTCAAGGCCCTCCTGGACGCCCTCCCAGACGAGGTGCAGCAACTGGTTCTGGAGCCGGAGGCGCAGGAAATTGATCAGTGCGCGTACGATCTCCTGGCCGATCTTGACCAGGGCGGGTACGGCGGCGGCGCCGAATCCGCTGGCCAGAGCGATGGCGATCTCGACGACCTGGGTGAAGGCCGCGATGACGATGTTGTACTGGGTGTTCTCCGAGTCGAGGGCGAACTGGTATGCGGCGTGGCCCAGTTGGAGGGCCACCTGTGCGCCGTCCGGGACACTCCTGGTGATGTCTCCCTGGAACCCGGAGAACGCGTCGGCGGCCGGTCCGTTCAGGTGGCTGCCCAACGAGTTGCCCAGGTTGGCGGTCCCTCCCAAGCCGTTCAACAGGTGGCTGGAGAATCTGTACAGATCCTCGCCCATCGCCCGCAGCGCGGTCGGGTCAGCCTTGGGGAACTCCTCACCGACGCCGAAGAGGATGAGGTCGTATGCCCACTGCCATTCGGGGTCGTTGGGGATGTGGAAGTCGGGCATGCCGGGTACCGGTCAGCTGGCGGCACTCGGTGGGAGCAGGCCACCATCCGGCCCGTAGGTCAGCACGAGCGGCCGGTATCCGGGCGCTGCCGGGTCGACGGGGGGAGCGTCCCTGACGAGGAAGAACAGCCGTCCCGTCGGGTCGACCGGCTGGCCGTCGGGCTGGGTGACCGACGTGCCGGCGACGGGCACCACGGCGTCGTACAGGTTGCCGTCGATCCGGACCATCCCGTCCGCGGTCGGGTTGAACGCCACCAGGTGCTGCCCGGAAGGTACCGGCCCGCCGTTCACGTGGGCGGCCGGGAAACTGAGCGACGTGGACGTGGCCGGGATAGCCGGCTCCGACGGCAACGCTCTCTCGCTGCGCTGGAACGTCGTGAGCTCGGACGACACGGCCTCGGCCGGCGTGGCCTCCGCGGGTACGCCGGCCGGCGTGGCCTCTGCGGGTACGCCGACCGGCGCGGCCTCCAGGAGGATGCTGCTGCGGGTCGGCTCCAGCCTGCGGAGGGTGTCCGACGGCGGCGGCCCGGTGCCGTCGTCCGGCTCGGCGTGCACCGCCAGGGCCCGTGTCGGCTGTAGCGGGGTCCTGGCCTGATCCAGGGGAGGCTCGGCCGGCGCGCCGAAGTCGGCGAGCATCCGGTGGCTCACGTCAGCGGCGTCTTCGTCTGCCACCTGGTAGGCGTGACCGAACTGGACGAGCCCTTCCGAGGTGTACGCCAGCCGACCCCGCACCCCGCCGACCAGCCCGTCCAGATGATCCATGCCCGCCAGGAACCTGGTCGAGAAGGCCGAGCCCATCTCGTCGTCGCCCCAGGCGTCGGCGTACCGAAGGCGCAGGTCCTCCGTCTCGGTCAGGTGACCGTCGTAGATGTGGACGTGCTCGCCGTAGTTCCTGCCGGTCGAGACGACGCCCTCGGGGTCGACGTAGAGCCGGCCGCGGTGGGTCATCGCGGGGCCTGGCGCATACCCAGGATCTCGCGGACGCTGGTGGCGATGCGCGGCTCGGCCGGCAGGTAGGCGTCGGTGCCGGCGGTCCCGTCGACCAGTGCGCGAGCGTCCATTCCGGCCGGAAGCATCGGGGCGAGCACCTCGGCGGCCTGCGCCAGCACGGATTCCTTCGCGCCGGTGTAGGTGGCCAGGATGACCTCGCTCAGGTCCGAGGGGGTCATCCGCTTGTACGCCGAGGTCGGGAACCGGATGTCGGTCAGTACCCCGCTCTGCCCGACGCTGACCGTCACCTCGCGCCGGGGTGACGTGGCGGTACCCGAGAGCGCCCGCATCCGCTGCTGCATCTCGGTCAGGCTGTTGCGCTGCCGCTGGTACTCCTCGAACAGGCTCTCGATACGCGCATTGGCGTCCACTGTCTGCCTCCCTCCGTATCGGCCTCCCAGTGAAGGGGCCGATGCCGGGCCGGCGGAAGTCCGACCCCGCTGATGGGGCAGGAACGGGCAGCAGGTCTTCCCGGGTATCTGCGCGGCGACCGTTGCGGGAGAGCGAGTGAGTGCAGTCCTGTCCGACTTTCGTGCATCACCACGGTTCGTCGCTGTCGCCGGCGCTCCCGGTCGGGAAAGACTCCTGTCGGCCCGGGATGGGCCAGCCGCCCGCGAGGCGACGTGACCGGCGGTACCGGACGTGAGGAGTTCCACCATGACGATGCCCCAGGTGCAGACGACCGAGGAGGGCATGCGGCGTGCTGCCCAGGAGTTCTCGGACAAGGCGACCGAGTTCACCGGTTCGCTGCAGGCGGTGAACGGCCAGATGGGGGTCCTGCAGGCCTCCTGGACCGGCCAGGCCTCGGCGAACTTCAACCAGGCGATGGACAGCTGGGAGGCCGCCTTCGGCAAGGTGATCAACGAATTGATCGCGATGCTCGACGTCATGGGTGTCACCACGACGGGCTACCGGGACGCCGAGGACACGGCGGCCAGCACCGCCTCGTCCTTCGGCTCCGCACTGCCCGGCGTCTGAGCGGCGACCAGCGCCCTGAGAAAGGACCGACATGTCGAACTACTCGTTCAACTTCCAGCAGGCTGACGCCGTCCTCCACGACATGAACCAGATCAATGTGCGCATCAAGTCCGCTCTCGCGCAGATGGAGCAGACGGTCGAGGCGAGCCTCGCCGAATGGACCGGTGCCGCGCAGCAGCAGTACTACGCGTCAAAGGCGGTGTGGAACCAGTCGGCGGATCAGATGACGGTGCATCTGGACCGCGCACGGGCCACGCTGTACCAGATCTCCGACAACTACGGAACGACCGAACATCGCCACGCGATGATCTGGAACGACGTCCGCGGCGGGTGAGTCGGCGTACCTCGGCTGCCGTGTCGCGTGTCGGCGCGGCAGCCGCTTTCCTTCCTTGAGTGCGGGGCCCCGACAACGGAGACGATCTGATGGGCATCGACTACAGCCACCCGAACATCGAAGCGCTGGATGCGCTCGGGATCCTGTCGGAGTACGACCAGGAACACGGACAAGAGGTCGGCTGGGCGCGGTCGGTCATCCAGCAGTACTGGTGGGTCGACTTCACGCCGGTCTCGGGGACCGGCGGACAGCTTCCGGTCACGGTCCCCATGTGGGACGAGGAGGAGCGGGCGCTCATCGACTGGTTCGAGGCCGAGGTCGTCGACCAGTGGGACACCATCGTCCCGAACACTCTGGACGATCAGGTCGGTGTCGACGGTTACAACGAGGACGACCCGAAATACGAACTCGAAACGACCGTCGACCACCCTGAGGACAGCGAATACTCGGGTGGGGACAATCCCAACCACGAACTGTCGGTCAGCACCGAGGCCCTGCGTCACATGGCCAACCAGGTCGACCGGGTCGTCGGGCTCACGGACGGTACGAACATCCTCCTGACGGTGCGGAACCAGTTGGCCGAGCTGAACATGCTGCCCGGTGGCTTCGCCAAGGCGGAGGTGCTGCGCCAACGGATCGAGGGTGTCAGCGCGGACGACGCGGGTCTGCGCGGTGACGTCATGGGGGTGCTGCTGGCCACCCATGGGGCGCTGGTCGCGGTCAAGGAGGGCCTTCTCCAGATCGCGGACGGTTACGACAACGCCGAGGAATTCAACGACATGACCGCCAGTTCCCTGCGGGAGCAGATGGGGTCCGCGTGGGGCAAGATCGAAGGTCTTTCCGAGTACGGGGCCAGTAGCAGCACCAATACCGGCGGAGACCAGTAGTACCCGCGAGCTGCCCGATTGTTGGTTGATCGTGAGTAGGACGGAATAGAGGCGGGCGTGGGGGACAACGAGAAAGAAGAGAACGACCCCTGGAGGAGGGGGGTGGAGGAGGAGGCGACCTTCCGGCCCGCGGTCATCGACACCTCGAACCTCCTCGACTACCAGCAGTGGGCTGAGGAGGAGCGCGGCTGGCGCAAGCTGCTCGCATCGGTGGACGGTGGTGCGGCCCTGGAGACCGAGGAGGGCCGGGCCGAAGCCGCGAGGCTGGTCAGCGCGCAGTCGGTGATGGACGCCTCGACGGCGTTCTACAATGCCCAGGAGACGTTGATCTGGCTGGAGGACTTCATCCGCCGCCAGGCCGAGGCCATCGCCGGCCCGGAGCGCGCCTGGCAGGGGGCCGCCGCCGACGCGTTCCTGGCCAAGATGCAGTACTTCGCTGACTGGCTGGGCAGCCAGGCGGAGCGCATCGCCGGTGTGGCCGGCACCAACCACATCAACTCGGTGCCTCACCAACTGCTCAACAGCGCCAACTACCTGGCCTGGGCCCAGTACGCGATCAAGAAGCTCGACTATGACTGGGCGACCATCGCGAGGGAGAGCGGGGTCGGCACCAGCGGAAAGCTGGTGCCGATCAGCGGTACCGCGTTCGAGAAGCCGATGGCCCGGCAGATGGCGCAGGTCGTCGGCACCCTGGCCGACCAGTACAACTTCACGTACGACGCGGTGGCTCCACCGGGCGGGACCGGCGAGCCGGACATCCCGGAGCCGACGATGCCGACCACACCGCAGTTGACGACGCCGCCTCCCCTGACCACGCCGCCGCCCCTGACGACGCCGCCGCCCCCGACGATCCCGCCGCCGGATGTGACGCCGCCACCAACGAACGGGCCTCCGGAGGTGACGCCTCCGCCGACGATCCCGCCGCCGGATGTGACGCCGCCACCAACGAACGGGCCTCCGGAGGTGACGCCTCCGCCGACGATTCCGCCGCCGGATGTGACGCCGCCATCGGCAGGCGGGCCTCCCGAGGTGACGCCTCCCCCGACGATTCCGCCGCCGGATGTCACGCCGCCTCCCCAGGTGGCGCCGCCGGGTGTGGTGCCGCCACCGGCGGTGGCGCCCCCGGGCACTCCGCCGCCTGCGCAGGGTCCGCCCGACCCGGACGGGGGGCTCCCGCCCCCGCAGGTGGTGCCACCGCCGAACTCCCACAACTCCACGGTGCCGGTACCACCAGACCTCGCTCCCGCGCCGCCCATCGTCACTCCCGCCCCGGTCGGCGGCCTGCCGGGCTTCGACAGTCCACCCACCGACGGGTCCGGCGTCGACCAGCCCTCCGGTGGTGTCGTTCCGCCACCGGTCACACCCCCACCGGTCGTTCCGCCGCCGGTCGCAGCGCCACCCGTCGTTCCCCCGGTCGTTGCCCCGCCTCCTGCGAACGGCGGGACCAGCCAGCCGCCGGAAACGGATTCACCGGATTCCGGCGGTGCTGTCCAGCCCCCGGTGATTCCTGATGCGCCGGCCTCGCCGGACCTGCCGGACGTCCCTGCGCCGCCGCTGGCACCGGAAATGCCGGCGGTTCCCGAAGCTCCGGGTTCGTCGGGACCGGGTGCGCCGGACGCGCCCGGCGCGCCGGACGCGCCGGCTGTTCCGGAGCTGCCGGTGGTGCCGGAGGTCCCTGGTGTGCCAGACGTGCCGGAGGTTCCTGGTGTGCCGGATGTGCCGGCGGTGCCGGGTGTTCCGCCGATGGTTCCGCCGATGATGCCGCCGGGTGCTGGTGGTCCGGGTGTTGGTGGGCAGTTGCC
>NZ_KB895891.1:0-7129 GCF_000374985.1 Micromonospora sp. CNB394
CCCTCGGAGCCGACAACATCGCCAAGACCACCCGAGCGATCCGCGACGAACCCCAACGAGCACTGCCCATCCTGGGCATCACCAACGATTCCGACGTCTACGGAACTTGATCAGGCCCTGGTCACCGTCGCCGTCAACATTGATAACCTTCGACCAGGAGGGGTGGCGCTCACCACGAAAGGCCAGGTGAGAGGCCAAGAAACATAGATTACACGGCGTGACGGGGTAGAAATCCCGCACGTACTATGTGGGGGCCGGCAACACGCCAGTCCTCGTACATAACTGTGGCGGTCAAACCCTTTATCGGAGTGACACTCGCGCTCCAGAAGAGATCTTCGAGACGGGATTCGAGCCGCGAGGCAACAACATGGACCTGATGGAACATGCATCAGGGTGGTCTCGGGATTCTGGATATGTGGCCACGACGACAAGTGAGCGGGTTGCTATTGGGCACGGCGGTAACGTCTACGAGGTTCGCGCGAGTGGGCGGGACGTGAACAAGGAGCTCCCTGGTTACCCGTTCTCCCATGAACGAGAAATCGCTGTGCCAGGCCGAATAGGCCCCGAGTGCATCGTCTCGTGCCGACTGCCCGACGGTACGCGAATTGCGAATCCCAACTATAGAGGAAGGTGAGACGAGGTGACCGAATCTCATTACGACCTTCTGGCCTGCGGAAACGATGATCCGAGCGGCGTCGAGGTTGCTCTCAGCATCCTGTCGGAGAACCCTGCTATGATCATCGCTCGAGTGGGTGGTGATGAGGGGCAGCGCTTCCGGGGAGTTGATCTGTTTGACTGCCTGCTCTCGCTTCGTGGGGCACTTGAGGAGAGGGGACTCCTGTTGTGTTGTCAGGGGGCGAGGAGAACCGTAGGCCCCTCTGGGATGACGCGGCAGATGAGCAACGGGAGATTGGCTTATGTCCTCAGGCTCGGAGTCCGAGCATCCGACGATGACTTGGTGGACATATTCGCGCCGGCTGACTGTGCAGACGTCGCTTCTATTGCTGAGCAGAAAGCAGAGATCAGGAAGATTTTCCGCACGTCGTTTGGCTGATTGAATGCCGGCATGGCTCTGTCGCTGACGGTGACGGAGCCATGCCGGTACGCGTTGAGGGGTGTTGGCGAGCGCCTGGGTTGCTGTCAGGACTGATGTCAGATGCGGGCAACGGACCTACATGTATCGATGCACTGACGCCTTCTGGGCTATGGCAGGTTGCGAGCTCCCAGGTGGCGTGCCGCGTAGCGGCGCGGCGTCGATCGCCGGAACCCGCCCCAGTGCTTGGGTGGTAGAGCGATCGTCACGGCGTTGCTGGGAGCGTCAGTCGTCGGGCTCCGATTGGCGGCATGGTTCGCTGGGCGGGTGCGCGCGGGGCCGTAGGTCTGTAGCGCGTGCGCGCGGCCCGGCGTAGCCGGGCCGCTCTTGATCTGGTGAAGCAATTCTTAGCCCCAGTGGCTCCGTTGGTGGCGGGGTCGCTTGACCGGGTCCTGGGGCTGCGATGTTGCCGCCGGGGCTGTGCGGTACCGCGTGGTACAGTGTGGTGTATGGCGAGGATAACTCTTCGGGAGTTCCGCGATGGCGCGGGTCGGGTGCTGGACGGGGTTGAGCGCACCGGGGAGCCGGTCATCATCACCAAGTACGAGCGGCCGGTGG
Organism: Micromonospora sp. CNB394; assembly: GCF_000374985.1. Lineage (NCBI taxonomy): Bacteria > Bacillati > Actinomycetota > Actinomycetes > Micromonosporales > Micromonosporaceae > Micromonospora > Micromonospora sp. CNB394. The sequence continues at coordinate 1,652 of NZ_KB895891.1, forward strand.
CCGTGCTGGTTGGCATTGACGAGTGGGAAGAGATTGAGGCGTTCCGTGATCGTCGGGACGCTGCGGTGATCGCTCGTTCCCGTGCTGAGGGTCAGTTCGTGCCGCTGTCGGCGGCGCTGGAGTCGCTCGGGGTTGATCCCCGTGAGGTGGAGGCGCTGCTGGCCGACCGGGCCGGTGGTGCGGCGGCGTGAAGGTTCAGATCGACCGGGATGTGCTGGTCTGGCTGCACAAGCAGCCCCGCAACGTGTTCCTGACCGTCCTGAGCGCGATCCTCGGCCTGGTCCGCGACCCGGTCCCGCAGAACGCGACGGAGATGCGCGACGGAACCGGGCGTCGGTTGCGTGTCGGTGACTACCGGGTTCTCTACCGCCTCGACGGTGACGAGTTGACCATCCACGACGTCGGGCACCGCAAGGACGTCTACTCATGAGCCGGTCGCCTTGTCCAGCCGCAACGGGCTGACGGTCAAGGGCCACCGACCGGGCGGTCGCAACGACTCCGCGGTGGTGTCCTCGAGCCTGAAGGGGCAACCTCCGCGCCCTGGCGGCCCCGAGCCGTTTCGCGTCGGCTCGCTGGCGCCCACCACTGGTGATCCGGGCCAGCGTGGCGCCGTGCGTTGCCGGGCGTGCATGGGTGTTGCTGTCACGGCTGCTGTCGCCTTCGATGAAGGCAAATAGTCAAAGGTTGAACTGCACGTGAACGTGCAGGCGGAGCCCGCCATTACCTAGCGTGACGCCGCTGCTGCTTCCACACGTACTATGTGGTGGCCGGCAACACGCCAGTCCTCGTGCACAATTGCCCTTCCGGGCTGGGCGGCGAGGAAGTTGCGGAAGCAACCGTTAGAATGCGGTATTACACTAACTCTCGCGGCGCTGCTGGCATCATGGAGAGTGGCGTAATTAGAGCCAGTGACCAAAACAAGGTGTTCATGGTGCCCGCGCGAGGGAAGCCGATGAGCCCGCGCGATGCCGAGGACACGTTGGGTATTGGGCGTGGCCGTGGCCGTAAGGTCATTGAGTTTGATGCACCAGCCAGTAGAGTCAGTAGTAGATCTAACCCAACAATGGGTATCACCGAGTGGGTGGCCGATGGTGATTTGCCAATTTCTAATGCTAGGGTGGTTCGATGACTGAAGGCGGCAGCAAGAATTGCCAGCTGGCGGTCGATGAGGCGATCAGGGTCGCCACCGACCTCAATGAGTTCGTTGTCGCGTTCGACCAGATTCTCTCGCGGATTGCCTTTGGGGAAGCAAATTCGGACTTGCTGACGATTTATGTGTCGGAAAGAAACGTTCGGCAACGCCTCGCTTCGGCGCGAAGCGCGATGTTTGACGCTCTTGAGCGAGTGATTGGGCAGGAGGCGTCAGATAGGATTGCGGAAGAAGGTTATAGGCACTTCGACTGATCGCTTGAACTGACCTCCCGGGTCAACTCTCGACGCCCTTTATCCGACTCACGCAGGATCAGGCTGGCAGGGCTGTTGCGTTCTCCCGGCGCGGGGCGCTGAACAGGGATTTCGTGGGGTGAGTGGCCTCTGTGGAGGCGGATGAAGCGGGTGAAGCCCTCAAGGTGATCATGGAGTTTCTGGCGCTGCACGACCACCGAGGAACTCCACCCGCCGATGACATCATCTCTGATCTCCGCACTGACCGTGACAACCCCCGGCTCAGGCACGCCCACACCGCCGGTCACCGATAGTGAACACGCCGGGCTTATCGAAGCCCTGGGCCGGATCCCGGACCCACGGAACCCCCACGGGACCCGGTATCCCCTCGTGGCGCTGCTGACCGTCGCGGTCTGCGCGGTCCTGGCCGGTGCCACCTCGTTTGCCGCGATCGTGGACTGGCTGTACGACCTCGACGAGGCCGACCAGCAGCGGCTCGGGTTCACCATCGTCGTGCCCGCCGGCACGACGATGTGGCGGGTGTTGACTCGCCTCGACGCGGCCATGCTCAGCGCTGTTCTGGCCGGCTGGCTGCGGTCGCGGACACCGCCGGCACCCGCCCGGCCGCGCCGCTACCGGACAGTGATCGCCGTCGACGGCAAAACCTTGCGGGGCGCCCGCCTGCCCGCCGGCCGCCAGGTGCATCTGCTGTCCGCGCTGGACACCAGCACCGGCATCGTCCTGGCCCAGGTCACCATCGAGACGAAGAGCAACGAAAATTCCGGCCTTCACACCCTTGCTCAACGCCGTCGAGAAAGTCCTGAGCAGCCTGACCGGGGTCCTGTTCGTCGCCGACGCGATGCATACCCAAACCGGTCACGCCGAGCAGATCACCAGCCGCGGAGCACACCTTCTCCTGCAGGCAAAGGGCAACCAGCCCACTCTTCATGCCCAGCTCAAGACCCTGCCGTGGGCGAAGATCCCGGTCGGTGACCGCACCCGCGACCGCGGACACGGCCGCAAGGAGACCCGCACGATCAAGGCCGTCACCCTGCAAATCCCGGGCGGGATCGCCTTTCCGCGCGCCCAGCAGGCCGCCCGAATCATCCGGACCCGCACCGTGGACGGCAAGACCAGCAGAGAAACCGCCTACCTGGTCACGTCCCTGACCGCCGCCGACGCTCAACCCACTGACCTGCAGAGGTAGGCAAGGGCAGAGTGGTTGATCGAGAACCAGGTCCATAACGTCAGAGATGTCACGTTCCGTGAAGACCAGCATCAAGCCCGGACCGGCACCGGACCCGCCGTCATGGCCACCCTGCGTAACACCGCGATCGGCTGGCACCGCACCAACGGCGACACCAACATCGCTCGCGCCAACCGCCGCTCCGACCGCCGATCACGCGACCTCATCGACGCCGTGACCAGCAGTTGCACCAACACGCAATGACCCTGGCGCCCACCAGCACACAGCAGAATGTCACCAATACTCTTGGTAGTAGAACCACTCCGCCGCCCACCATCAATCCAGCGTTGCAGCAATGCCATCTCGGCCGAGGTTAGTGAGCCCTTCCGCGCAACGGTTTGGGTGCGGAGCGTGCTGCCCGAGATGAGTGCAGACGTGCGGGAATCGCCGGGATGAGCCGGCGTGAGAGATAGAAGCGCGGAACTCCGTTACGAAGTGTTCCTCTCACAGACCACTGCCACCGGAGTTCCGCGCCGCCATGAGTATCACCTACACCGCGACCCTCCCGGTACGCGAGGAGACCGTGCTGTTCCTGTCCGGCCTGCTGCACGCCGAACGGCAACGCCGCGGCACCCGTACCGGGGTCCGCGCGTTGAGTTGCTTCAAGCAGGCGGTACTGGTGTTGCGGTGGCTGCTCGACGGCGTCCGGATGGCCCAGTTGGCCCAGGACAACGTGATCAGCCGCAGCACCGGCTACGACTACCTCCACGAGGGCATCGCCGTGCTCGCCGCCCAGGCCCCGGGGCTACCCGGCGCGTTGCTGGCGGCGAAGGCCGCCGGCTATGACTACGTCCTGCTCGACGGGACACTGATCGAGACCGACCGCGTGTCCACCCCGGGCCCTACCGAGGGAGTGGACCTGTGGTGGTCGAAGAAACACGCCAACCACGGCGGGAACATCCAGGTGGTGTGCGCTCCGGACGGCTGGCCGTTGTGGACCTCCCCGGTGCGCCCCGGCCGGGAACACGACACCACCTGCCTACGCACCCACCCCGGCCTGCTCGACGCCCTCGCCACGATCCGCGGCGACATGCGGACTCTGGCCGACCTGGGCTACGAAGGCGAAGCCGACACCATCGTCGTCGCGTTCAAGAAACCCAAGAACGAGAAGCTCGGCGGCATCCAGCAGCAGTTCAACCGAGCCCACAACCGGCTCCGCGCGGTCGGTGAACGCGGCAACAGCCTGCTCAAAACCACGTTCAAAGCGCTGCGCAACATCAGCCTCTGCCCGTGGAAGATCGGTGACATCGTCGCGGCAGCCTTGGTCATTCTCCACATCAACCACCAGCGAACCACCTGAAACCGGGCGCTACACAACGTCACGCATCGTTACGCGGAAAGGCTCAGTCGCCTACGAAGACGAGATAGCGGTGAGGCTTTGCGTCCACCAGCTCGGTCAGAGCCAGCAATTCTTGGGCAGCATCGGCCGCACCCCCTGGAGCGGAGTCAGCGAGCATCCGCAGTTCGGGAACAACAAGGCTCATTTGCATACGATTGAAGCGAGTATCGTCGTAAGGATCGACGTTTCCCAGCATGGGAAGCTTCAATGACTGAGCGAACTCCACTAGCCGGTTAAGGTCCGGGTGAATGCAACGAGCAAGGTTCATGTCCGGAAGGGTCCATACCCTGACACTCAAGGGCATCCGATCCACTCCTTTCAGTATGACCAGGTTGGAGGTGCCAGACTTAGTCCGACGCCTCCAACCTGGTCGCAGCAGCGATCTATCTTCGGGCTGGGCGCCAGACTATCGCGGAACACCCGGGTGCATGGTGATCACGCCACCGTACTTATCCGTGATTACCGTATAGGTAGACGTCGGCAAGCCGGTTTCGACGTCAGTTCCGATGGTCCGACCGGCGTCGCAGACTCTGGCGCAGCGACCGTTGGCCTGCGGCGTAGCGGGGAAATTGTTGGAGTCATCCGCGAGTTGGTACAAATCCTCGTTCTTGTTGAATAAACCCTTGGTTTCATCCGCTCCTGCACCGCCGGCCGTGTGGTTCTTTCGTATGTACGCCTCACCAGCGTCGTCCAGGAAAGCCTCACCGCAGTTGTGTACGAGGACCGGGGTGGTCCCGGCGAGCACATAGTACGTGTGGATGTCGTCGATCGTGAGGTTGTGGACCTGTGCCGGTTCCGTCCACTGTCGGGTCGCGCTGATCTGCACGTGGGTGCCGGCCGAGGTACGCAGCCACTGACCGGCCCGCAGATCGGCGGCATCGACCCACTCGTCGAGGCCCGGTACCCAGAACGGGTGGTTGTCGGTGGCGACCACGCGCTCCGTGGCGTCGCCGCTGTCACCGTCGGGATCGATGGTGACTTCGACCAGGTTCTTGCTGCCCTGACCGATGATGGTCGCCACCACCGGCTTGATCGTCGTCTTGCCGGTCACCGGATCGGTCACCAACACCATGTCGCCGGTCTTGACGTCCTCGATCGGCTTGCGCGATCCGTCGGCCATCACCACCAACGTGCCGGGCACGAAGCTGTTCTTGCACTTGATGAATGCCTTGGCGCTGCCGACCAGATCGCCGAGCAGGCCCTTGACGCGGCTGGTCAGGTTGGCGAGTTTCTTCCACTTCCATGGAGCGCCGTATCTGACGGCCAGCTTGCCCAGCGCACCACCGATCGCCGCGCCCGCGACGTTGACTGCGGTGGCCAGGCAGCCGCCCATGTCGCCCTTGAGGAAGCAGTCCAGGGCATCGGTGATACCCAACTCGTCCATCAGGATCTTCGCCAGGGCCTTGGCGGCGTTGAGCATCTTCGCCTTGGCCGCGGCGATCCGCCGCTGCCTCTCCTTCTCCGCCGCCGCCCGCGCGGCCGCGGCCCGCTCCTCCGCTGATGCCCGCGG
>NZ_KB895892.1:0-6554 GCF_000374985.1 Micromonospora sp. CNB394
CCGCGCAGGCCGCCGCGCCCGTTCTCAGCTATCCGTGTGAGCGGATCGCCTGGAGTTCGGACGGCAACTACCACGACCGTGACGACATCGGCGCGTCGGCGATGGCCCTGGCGCTGCTGGCCGAGCGGGGCCAGCAGTCCCGGCTGGTGCACTGGGACTACAACTCGCACCTGGGCAGCTCGACGGCGAGTTGGGAGCGGGACATGGTCACCGCGACCGAGGGTACCGGCGGTCAGTTCGGTTACGACGTGGCCGGTATCTTCCGTAACAGCCAGACGAATCTCAACGCCGCTGTGACCCACCTGCGGTCGGCGGTTGACGTCTCCACCGCCGCCAACCGGCTGTGCCTGGTCGGTGCCGGCCCGATGGGTGTGGTGTACCGGGCGTTGCAGGGCTCGAACACCGCGGCGCGTAAGCACGTCACGTTGATCTCGCACTCGGACTGGAACAACAACCACGACGACGATGACAACAAGTGGAACCTGGCCGACATCCGTCGCGACTTCCCGCAGGTGAAGTACAAGCGGATTCCGGACCAGAACGCCGGTCTGGGTACCGGTGGTGGTGAGGAGAAGTGGGCCTGGATGGCCGGTGACTCCGACCAGCGGCTGCGCTACGTGCACAACGTGGTCAACAACATCATGAACAAGAAGGGCGATGTCTCCGACGCCGGGATGATGTACTACGTGATCACCGGCGACGACTCCGGAAACGCCACCAAACTGCGCACCTTCCTGACCGCGCCCGGCGGCAGCGCCTCCCCGCAGACCGTGCAGGGCGAGTCGTTCACGTCGGGCTCGGGGGTGCAGGTGGCCGACCACGCCGCAGCGCAGGGCGGCGCCACGGCGGGTTACCTGAACGACGGTGACTGGGCCGGCTACGCCCAGGTGTCCACGGCCGGCCGGACGCAGTTCTCCGCCCGGGTCGCCTCCGGCACGTCGGGCGGCACCATCGAGGTGCGTTCCGGCTCGCCCACGGGTGCGCTGCTCGGCTCGGTCGACGTGCCCGCCACCGGCGGCTGGACGACCTACCGGACCGTCTCGACGTCACTGTCCGGCACCGGAACCGGTCCGCTGCACCTGGTCTTCACCGGCGGGTCGGGCTTTCTCTTCGACGTCGACAGCGTCACCGTGAGCTGACCACGGCTGAGCCCGTTCCCGGGTGGGGTGCGGCAGTGACGCGCACCCCACCCGCCTCCGCTCAGGGGCGAAGGTGGGCGAGGAGGTCGCCCGTCGCGGTCTCCTCGTCCACCCGGAGCGCCGCGTGCAACTGCTGCCGGCCCCGCCGCAGCCACGTCTTGACGGTGTTCTCCGGAACGCCCAGCTCGGCGGCCACGTCCCGCACGGGAAGGTCGACGACATGGTGCAGCACCAGTGCCTGCCGGTGCCGTACCGGCACCGCCCGCAGCGCCTCGGTGACGGCGACGCGGTCGGTGCCGTCGCCGTCGCGGCTTCGCTCGCCGCCGAGGCGCAGCAGAGCGGCAGCGCCGCGCAGCGCCCTGCGTCGCCGGGAGAAGGCGAGGTTGAACGCGACTCGCCGGACCCACGCCTCCGGCACCTCGTACCCGCTGATCTTCGCCCAGCGAGGCAGCGCACGGGAGAACGCCTCCTGGGCCAGCTCTTCGGCGTCGTGGTGGTTGCCGGTCAGCACGAACAGCTGGCCCACCAGTCGGCGGTACGTCGCCAGGTAGAACTCGGTGAACTCCTGGTCTGTCGACATCGGACCTCTCGACGCCTGTCGCCGCGGGCGCATCCCCGATGGAGGGCGCTTACCGTGCGGGCGACCATCCAATCTGGACGCTGTCGCACTCATCCGCTTAAATAACGATCGCACCGTATGTGAATAATGCGTCAGCGTCAAACAGTAGAGTGGCGACGGCTACGCCCAGAGGAGGGGAGGTGACGGTGACCGACGGAGATCCAGACGCGCAGGCGACGCGGGACACGCTGCGCCGGATGGCCGGGACCGCTGCGGACATCGCACGCCCGCCCGACCTGGGCGACCTGCGCCGCCGTGCACGCCGCCGCCGCGTCCGCTCCGTCGCCGCAGCCGGCCTGGCCGCCGCGGCGATGGCGGCCTTCCCCGTCGGCATGGCCGTGACCGCCGGGCCGTCGCGGGAGCCGCAGCTCGCCGCGCCCGCCCCGACAGCACCCACCTCACCGGCGCCGGTGCCCTCGCCGCCCCGTCCGTCTGATGTCCCGTCCGCCGCGACGCCGAGCGCCCAGGCCACGGAGACTGGCAGCCCGATCCAACCGGCGACCGAGCCGACCACCGGCACCCGCCGGGTCAAGCTGTTCCTGTTGCGTGAGCAGGCCGGCCGGCGTTGCCCGCAGCTCGTCGCGGTGACCCGGGACGTTCCGGCCCGCAGCGTCGCCAAGGAGGCCCTGCGTGCGCTGCTCGACGGCCCCTCGTCGGCCGATCGCGCGGCCGGCCTGACCAGTGCCTTCGACGGTGACGCCCACCGCTTCCGCTACCTGAAGCTCGACGGGGCGAACGCGCGGGCCGACTTCACCGACCTTGACGGCGTCCTCGCCCCGGACGACAGCTGCGAGAAGACCAAGCTGCTGGAGCCGATGCGCCGCACTCTGGAGCAGTTCGACTGGATCGAGCAGGCACGCTTCTCCATCCGAGGCGACCAGCGAGCCTTCTACGTCGACGTGCTGCACGACCGTGTACCCGAGTGACCACGCTCTCGCGCGATCTCCGGTGAAACCTGGCACCGGCGCACGGAGTGCTATTTGATGTGAACCTTCCACGCCAGAATCAGAGCCGTCCGACCGACCCCGGGAGTACGGCCGGCCCCGCTCCTGCCGTCCGGCGACTGCCGCAGGTCACCGCGCTGATGGTGGTCGCTGCCCTCGCCGGGGCGGTCGCCGGGTGCCGGCCGGGCGACACCCCGGTCACGGCGGTCCCGTCGACGCCGCCCCCCGCCACCGTCCCGGTCCCGACGGCACCGCCCCCGCCCCCGGCCCCGGTCCCGAGCGGCCCGGCGACGCGGCGCACCAGCAGCGTCCCGACCTCCAGCGCACCGGGCGGATCCGGCTCCGGCCAGGTGACCAAGCCCTCGACGAGGCCGGTCACCAGCGAGAACACCTCGCAGGGGCGGCTGTACACGGTCCCCGGGCTGTCACAGTTCGAGACCAACCACGCCTACCGGTACCTCGCGATCGTCACCGGCACCGAGCCGGGGGTCAACGGCCACCCCGGACTCAGCGACGAGCAGCAGGACGCCCTCCACGCCCAGCTCGGCTCCATCGTGGCCACGGTCTCCACCGACCACGGTGGCAGCGGTCTGCTGCCGGGTGACGGCACGATCAGCTACTTCGAGATGTACACCGCGATGGCCCTCGGATCGACGCTCTACCGCCCGTTCTTCGCGGCCGAGGCGCACATCGACGACGCGTACGGCCGCAACTGGAGCGAGAACCTCCGCAAGCTGGTCGCCGCTGCCGGCGGCATCTCGGCAGACATCGTCACGATGATGCTCGACCGGGCCGCCAACGGTCAGCCGATCGCACGTGGGCACAACGGCGCCGTCGAGATCTTCGGCGGGCTCGGCAAGGAATACCAGCCGCACCGCCTGCGCAACGACAAGGCCTTCTCCCGTAGCGCCGGCCGTCTCCAGGGTGTCATCGACACACTGAGGTGACGACGGGCGGAGTGCCGAGGGCCGGGAAGGTGGTGGTGCTCGGGTGCGGAGCCGAGCGGGTCCCGGCTCCGCACCCGTTAGCGGTGTCACCTGCAGCCGGAGACGACAACCTTGTTGCCGGAGGTGTTGGCGCCCTGGAACGTGTTGGCGGAGGTGCTGCGGACCACCGAGCAGGCGCCGCCCTCGACCCGGATGGTCTTGTTCTTCACGCCGTCCTTGAACGCGTAGAGCGGCGCCTCGACCATGCCGGGGTTGATCTTGCGGGTGAGTCCCGCGCCGGTGATCCGGATCGTCCGGGTGTCGGCCTTCGTGCCCCCGGCCCACGAGAAGACGCCCTGGTTGTAGCCGTTGGACGAGTTGGAGACGACGGTCAGCCCGTCCAGGATCGCCGTGCCCTGCCCGTAGTCGCCCCAGGCCATCTGGATCGGCGCGCCGTTGCGGTTGTGCACGATCGTGGTGTCCCGGATGGTGAGGTCGCCGGTGTAGAGCTTGGCGGAGTCGTCCCAGGTGTCGATGAAGGTGTTCTCGATCAGCGAGTCGTCGCCGCCGCTGAAACCGTCGGAGTTGTTGCTGCCCAGATCCCGGTTGTCGAGGTACCGCATGCCCGACATGACGACCTGTGCGCTCTTCGCCCACATGTGGTAGAAGCGCGGGTTGACCGAGGTGTAGTTGCGCAGGGTCAGCTTGATCTTCGCCTCGGTCGTCACGCCGGCCCGGGCGTAGTCCTTGGCGTGCGGGCCGTCGCCGGTCAACTGGGAGGTCTGCTTGTCCCGGCCGGTGATCGTCAACGCCTTCGTGCGGTTGGCCGGGACGAAGAAGTTGCCCCTTAGGGTCACTCCCGCGCCGATCACGATCTCCGTCCAAGAGTCCGGCACGGAGAGCTTCCCGATCGACTTGTTCGCGGTGAACGTCGCCACCCCGTTGCTGACCGACGGGTTCGCCGCACTCGCGGTGCCGCTGTTCGCCGGCGTCGGTGCCGGTTCGCCGGCCTGCCGGTCGACCGTGAACCGTACTGTCTGCCGGGTGGTGCCGCCGGGGCCGATCGCCCGCACCGTCAGCGTGTACGCGCCTTCCGGCGCGGTGGCCGCGTGCCAGCCCGGCACGGTAGCGCCGTTGTTGCCCATGAAGTAGTACGGTGCCTCCCGTTCGGTCCAGGTCGCCGTGCCGGCACCGGAGAGCGAGAAATCCACCCGGTCGATCGTGCCGCTGGTGCGCGCCTCGATCCGGACTGTGCCGCTCACCGTGGCACCGTCGGTGACACCGGCCAGCTGGGTGATGCGGGGGGCGCCGTCGGCGGAGGCGGTGGGGGTGACCGCCCACGCGCCACCACCCGCGGCCAGCACCAGGCCGGTGAGCGCAAGCCCACGCCAGGATCGTCGTGACATCGTGTCTCCTCACTCGTTCGTCTCTCGCTGATCGGGCGAAGTACCGATCGACAGGGACACCCCGCGCCGGCGGCTCAGGTTTCGTCGTCGGAACGCCGGATGCGGTGCCGTAGTCGCCGTAATGCGTTGACGTTTCAGAGTCGTGATCACCGTTGCCCCAGGCCAGCGCCGTGGGGCCGGAGGATCTGGGCGACGGCTCTGGCTCGCGTGCAGCTGTTCTGCCGATGCTTGGACGTAGCAGCTGCTCCCAACGGCGCATCGGCGGGAGGTCGAGGGCACCGGTTCTCCGGACGACCACCTCGCCGATCCACCTGGTCGCGGTCGCTGCCGATGCCAGCGCACCACCACCGCCCGTCCAGGTCGGGCACCTCAGAAGAACACCGATGACCTCGGTGGGCCGTCCGCACGGCTGCCCACCGGGCCGATCAGCCGGGCCGCTCGTGACCCGGTCCCGTCCCGAAGGAGATCTGTGCAATGAACGTGTGGAGAAGACTCTCCGGCTCACGCCGGGCGGTCGCGCTCTCCGGAGCAGGCGTCCTGGTCGCGGGAGGGCTGGTGGCACTACCCGTCACCGCCGCCCAGGCCGCCACCCAGTGCGAGGTGTCCTACTCGACAAACGACTGGCCGGGTGGGTTCACCGCCTCGGTCACCATCAAGAACGTCGGCGACGCCCTCAACGGCTGGACGCTGGGATTCGCCTTCCCGGACAGCGGTCAGCGCGTGGGGCAGGGTTGGGCCGCCCGGTGGACCCAGTCCGGCCAGGAGGTCAGCGCGCAGAACGAGTCGTGGAACGGCTCCGTCGCCAGCGGTGCCACGCTGAGCCTCGGCTTCAACGGCTCCTGGAGCGGCAGCAATCCCAAGCCGACCCGGTTCACGCTCAACGGCACCGTGTGCAACGGCGGCACGCCGCCCACGAGCACCCCGCCCACGAGCACCCCGCCCACGAGCACCCCGCCGACCAGCACCCCGCCGACGAGCACGCCGCCGACGTCGACCCCGCCTACCTCGACGCCGCCGACCACCCCGCCGCCGGGGCAGAAGGTCGACAACCCGTACGTCGGGGTGAAGGGGTACGTGAACCCCGAGTGGAAGGCCAAGGCCGAGTCGGTGGCCGGCGGTAACCGGGTGTCGAACAACCCGACCGCGGTCTGGCTGGACCGGATCGCCGCCATCAACGGCACCCCGGACAGCAGCTCCAACGGTGCGATGGGTGTGCGGGACCACCTGGATGAGGCGCTCGCCCAGGGTGCCGGTTACATCCAGTTCGTCATCTACAACCTGCCCGGCCGGGACTGTGCGGCGCTCGCCTCCAACGGTGAGCTGGGCCCGAACGAGCTGCCCAAGTACAAGGCCGAGTACATCGACCCGATCGCCGCGATCCAGGGCGACGCGAAGTACCGGAACCTGCGCATCATCAACATCATCGAGATCGACTCGCTGCCCAACCTGCACACCAACACCGGTGGCAACCCGGGCGCGACCGCGATGTGCGACACGGTGAAGGCCAACGGCGCGTACGT
>NZ_KB895893.1:0-6532 GCF_000374985.1 Micromonospora sp. CNB394
CTCGGCACGCCACCACGGTAGTCATCGGTCAACTGCACCTGGGCACGCCAACCGGTGGTGCAAGACATCCAGAAGCAGGTCGCCAACTCCTCCGCCTGCTCCGCCGTGTCGGCGCAGAGCACTCGTAGTGCGAGCATCGCCTGGGGTTCGGCCGACCACGGTGACGGCCGGAACGCCTCGCGGTAGGCGGCGATCGCCTCGGGACTTTCCTCGGCGGCGATGAACTGGGCGAAGCAGAACGGCAGGCCCAGCATGCCCGCCATCCGGGCGCTACCCACCCCGGAACCGAGCATCCACGGCACGGGTGGCTGTGCCACCTCCGGGGTCACCGAGACCCGGCTGACGGCACGGGGATCCCCGAGGAAACCCAGCAGGCGGCCGATCTGCTGGAGGAACGCCTCGTCCGTGGCCAGAGCGTAAGGATTGAGCAGCTCCGCCATGGCCACTGGGCCACCGGCTCCCCGGCCGAATCCGAGGTCGACCCGACCCGGGTACAGCGCCGCCAGGATCCGGAACGTCTCCGCCACCTTCAAAGGGCTGTAGTAGGGCAGCAGGACACCGCCGCTGCCCACCCGGATGCGCGTCGTGACCGCCGCGACGGCGGCCGCGACCACCTCCGGCGACGCGCAGGCGTTCGCGGCACTGCCATGGTGCTCGGCTATCCAGAAGCGCTGGTAACCGAAGGACTCCACCGCCCTGGCGAGTTCGATGGAGTCCCGTACCGACTTCACCGGGCTGCCATCGCGGAACACCGGAACCTGATCCAGAACGCTGAGCATGCCAATATCCCTTCAGGCAAGAAGTTGACGGGTCGCGAACTCGCGGTAAAGCTGATCGTTGATCATCAGCTCCTCGTGTCGTCCAGCAGCCACCGCGCGACCCGCGTCGATCACCACTATCTGCTCCGCTCTGGCCACGGTGGCCAAGGCGATGCGCGACGACCAGCAACGTACGACCGGCGGCCAGGGTCGCCAGCGTGGTCTGCAGCGCGTGCTCGTTGCGCGCGTCCAGATGGGCGGTCGGTTCATCGAACAGCAGCAGCGGAGCCGCGGTCAGTAGGGTCCGGGCTACCGCCAACCGTTGTCGTTCCCCGCCGGAGAACAGAACGCCGCCGTCGCCGACCGGCGCATCCAGGCCCGCCGGGCTTCGGGCCAGCGTCTCCTCCAGGTTCACCGCAGCGGTCACCCGCCCGGATCGCCGACTCCGCGGCGTCCGGCGCGGCCAGTGTGAGATTGTCCCGCACTGTCCCGGCCAGCAAGGGCGCCTCCTGCTCCACGTATCCCAGCACCCCCCGCAGCTCGACCAGTGGGTAATCGCGGATGTCCCGACCGTGCAGGCGGATCGACCCATCGGAGATCTCGTACAGCCGGGCGATCAATGCCAGAATCGTTGACTTCCCCGCACCCGAAGGACCGACCAGAGCGGTGGTGCCCCCGTCGGGGACCCGGAAGCTCACCTCCCGCAGCACCTCGGCACCCTTCGGATAGTGGAACGAGACCCGATCGAACTCCAGCAGTGGCTGCGCCCGATGACAACGGACCGGCGGGACCGGCCGTGCCGGCATCGTCCGATCCTCGTCCTGCAGCTCGAGAATCTCCTGGATCCGTGATACCGCCCCCAGGCCGCTCTGGATCTGCGCCACCGCATCTCCGACCTGCGCCAACGGCAGGGCCAGCGTGAACAGGAACAGCGTGAACGCCACCAGGTCGCCGACTGACATGGCGTCCTGGGCGACGCGATAGCCACCGACTCCGATCACCGCGACGAAGGAGCCCTGCAACGCCAGCCGGACGACCGGCCCGATCTGAGCGGTCACCAGGGCCAGCCGTACACCCGCCGCACGTGCCCGGTCGGCCGCCCGCACCACCTGGGCCGTCTCACGTCGGGTCGCATTGGCCACGCGGATGGTCCGGATGGCGCCCAGGACACGGGTCACGGCGGCGGTCAGCCCGCCGACCTCCACCTGGACGTTCTCACTGAGAGTACGCAGACGCCGACCCAGCAGACGCACCACCACCGCCCCGACCGCCACCGGGAGCAGGCTGACCCCGAGCAGCACCGGGTCGATCAGAGCCATGGCAACCACCGATCCCGCGACCAGCAGCAACCCACTGACCAGGTCCACCACGCCGGCGGTGACGGCCGAGCGCAACTGGGTGGTGTCCGCGCCCACCCGGGACACCAGATCACCGGTCTGTCGCTCGTCGTAGACACTGACCGGCAACCGAAGCAGATGCTCGATCAGGGTGCGGCGGGCGGTGAACACCACCGCCTCACCGGTGCGCTGCAACAGGAACTGCTGCACCGCGCCCAGGCCCGCTCCGGCCACCATGACCAGCAGCACCGCGACTGCGACCGGGCCGTACGGCTCGGACGCCTGGACCGCCGTCAGCACCCGGCGGATCAGGAACGGCTGGCCGAGTTGGAGGACTACCCCGATCAGCGCCAGGACGCAAACCGCGGCCAACGCGCCGCGATGCTCGGCCACGCATTGGCGCAGCAGGTGGCGCGATCGCTCGCCGCGCACCGGCTCACCGAGCGTCGCGGTCACGGGGGCTCTCGAGCCAGCACACCGCAGGGACGTCCTGCGGCCAGGCCAACCGCAGCAGGCCCAGGCAGGCGCCAGCGGAGCCGAGCATCAGACCGGGCATCTCGATGCCTCCGGTGAGGCCACAGCGCACGCCGCCGTCCCGGATATCACGGACCACCCCACCGGCGAACGCGTCGTGCCCGGTCGGCCCGGCTCCGGTCCGCTCTGCCAGGTCGAGCAGGGCGAGGGCTCCGAAGTCACCGTGACAGAGGCTGTGATTGAGCCCGAATCCGTGAGTGGACACCAGGGCCACGGCGGCCGACGCCTCCCGCGCCAACTGGTCGTCCCGATGGTGCCGCTGGATCAACAGGCGGGAAAGTCCGATGCCGGCGGCGCCGTGGCACCACAAGGCGGGATACCCATCGGAGTCGGCCATCTCCGGACGCAGGTCTCGCCATGCCCCGACAGAAGGCACGTATAGACGGCGGTCGAAGTCGACCGCCCGACCCGCCAGCTCACGCAGTGCTCCGTCGCCGAACTCCTCCGCCAGCGCGTACAACGGCCACGCTATGCCCGCCGAGCCGTGAGAGAACCCGCCGAGCATCACTCCGGTACGAGTCGCGTACCAGCCGGCCGTGCCCTCGACGTCGACCGCCGATCCGGCCAGCCGTTCACCGCAGATGCCCGCGATGTCACGCAGGGCCGGCATGCCGTGTCGGCGGTACAGGGACAGCGACACCACGGCACAGCCGGCGAGCCCGGCGATCAGATCGGGGCACTCCTCCCGCGTGGCGCACTCGCGCAGCCAGGGCAGCGCGTCCGCGACCGCGTCCAGGTAGGTGGAATCCCCCGTGGCGTGGGCGACGTGGTCGAGCGTGTAGAGCAGCCCGGCGATGCCGCTGTACGCACCGACGGTTTCCACGATGCGGTGCTCGGCCAGGTATCGGAGATACCCGACCACCGGCCGGGCCGCGCGGTGGGCCAGGTCCAGACACCGCTCGTCCTCCAACTGCCGCGCGGCGTACGCGAAGGTGAGCGCCATGCCGGCGACCCCGTCGTAGAGACCGGTCGACAGCGGCTTGTAGCTGTATGTCTCCTGCTCGATGCCCTCGATGCTGACCCCGATCCAGCTGACGTCGTCAACACCCAGCACAGCCTCGTCTGCCAGGTGACGCGCGATCAAACCGGCCAGATCGGCAGCCGTCCGCTGATCGACATCCGCCGTCGGCGTGGGCGGCAACACCTGGCGGACCGCGGGTGGGGGCGCCGGCATCGTGCCCATCGAGTCCCGGACGATACGTACCTGCGCGGCCCGGTGCACGGGTCCGAACCGGGCCAGTCGGTCGGCGAGCACGGTGGCGCCGGGCGCCGCAAAGAAGTCGGGAACGAGAACGCCGCCGGCCGTGCCGATCTGCCGGGTCCCGGCAACTGTACGGAAACAGGGGATGTCGCCGTCGAGCAGTTGACGCTTCTCCGACTCGAGGAGCGGGACGAGGTCGGGCCGGGCGGCGGCTGCGGTCCACAGTTTGTCGAGCAACCGATCCCGGTCCCGCGCGTCGCGAAGATAGTCGGGGTGGTAGCTCTCGGTCAGGAACACGCTGTAGCGACGTGTCGGGCGGGCGAGGTAGCGGACCTCCACGTCGCGGAAGCCGGCGAGCAGCCGGTCGAAAACCTCACGATGTGCGGTCATGATGTCGTACGCCTCGACGAAACCGGCAACGACGTCCTCGGTGTGCTCCCGGGGATCGACGTCCACCCCGGCCAGCGTCGGACGGTTCTGCGCGCCGAGCATCGTCGCCTCGACGGCCTCCACCCGTGCCGTGTCGGTGTACAGGTCAACGATCATGGGCACCGGTCGGGGCGCGGTCTGGGGTTCCCCGCCGCCGATGGCGCTCACGTCAACGCTCTGCCGCTGCCGGCCTCCGAAGGCCCGCGCGGGAAGGATCCCGATCGCCAGCACACTCTGGTTGAGCAGATCCACGGCGCGGCCGTACGCGTCCTGCGGAGCACCGGCGGGATTGCCGGGCTGCAGCAACGTCTCCAGGTCGATCGGGCTGAACGACGAGCCAGCCGCGATCACGTTCTCCATGTGCATGTCCACGGCGCCCAGCAGCAGCATGACCGCCAGCACCGAGCCCGCGGTGCGATAGAAACGGGTCAGCTCGCTGGAATCGGCACAGGACTGCGGGCAGATGAACTCGCACCAGCCGTGGGTTCCGCGGTCGAGCACCCGCGGGGCCACCACGGCGGGCGAGACGCCGAGCCGGTTGAGCTCCGCCACCGTGTCGGCGTACGCGCGCTCGGCGGAGACCGACCGCGGCTTGTAGACGAGGTCGGTGCCATCAGCGAAGGTCAGCTGGGCCACCGAGCGTCCGCCGTTGTGCGGGTCGCCCAAGTCTAGCCGGACAGCGGTCACGTCGCCGGCCGGCGGGAACAGGCCGGCGTCTCGCAACGGCTCCTCGTCGGCGGCCAACCGCTCCCACAGCTCGGCGACGTGGGTGACCCACCCGCGTCCAGCCTCCACCAGGCAGCGGCCGAGCACCGGGTATTCGTCGAAGAGAGCATTCAGTTTTCCGGCGTCCGTGAGCAGCACCCGGTCGTAGTGGTCGTAGCGCTGCTGCGGGGTGTCGCCGGTCAGCTGTCCCTGAACCCGAGCGACATTGAGTTCCAGCAACAGGGTCCGCGTGCAGATGGTGAGGAGTCGGTTCGCCAGGCCCTCCAGCAACGGCCGGCGCAGCCGGACCGCGCGCGCCAGACCGGTTGCGGGTGGCAGTCGGTCCCGTAGCCGCTGCTCGTAGTAGGCGAGGAAGCGGTTGAGCAGACCGGCGAAGGGCAGGCGTTCAAAACCCTGGGACCACAGTTTCGTGGACAAGGGCAGCCCAGCGACGTCCGCGGCGTCGGTGTCCAGGACGGCAGCCAGTTCCGTCGCCCAGTCCAGCACGCCTTCGCGAACCTCGAATTCGCCGTCCGCGAGCAGTTGGCCGAAGTCGATGGAGGTCAGTCCCATTTCGCGCAGGCGAAGGGCGAACACGCGCTCGTCGAGAAAGGCGGACTTGCGCCATGCCTCGATCAGCCTTACTACCGACCGGGCCGGCTCCGTCTGCGTCTCATGCGCCGCCACATCAGCCGAGCGCTCGTGCAGATACGCACTCATTCGGGAGGAGGGGGTGGTGGTCTTGTTGACGGACGACATGGCTCTCCTGCGGAAAGAGGGGCGCCGGGGCGGCTGTTGCGCGCCCCGGCGCCACGGCGAGCGTTACTGGCAGGCGCAGACGACCGTGCCGCACTCGATGGTGAGGGTGCAGACCCAGCCGCTGCTCGCGGCGTAGATGGTGCGGTCCTCGCGCAACTCCTCGACGCTCAGCTCCCCGAAGCCAGTGCCGGCCGGGTGGTCGATCGCCGACTCCCGGAGCTCGGCGTCCTTCCAGGACTTCACGATGACAGCAGCAGACATGGTGGCGTTCCTTTCGGTTGACTCTCCCGGCGGTCGACGGGAGTTATCGACAAACCGCGACCACGGCGCCATGGCCTCGATTACGTCCGAAGGAACCGGAGGTGTGGGGTCACCACCTCCGGCATCAGCACCACCATTAGAAAGACGCGGATTGGCCGCCGAATACCCGTAACCAGGGTGGCCGATAATGCTGCCCGGCCGGGCCCACGCCAGCCCTTCTACCGCCGACAACAGCCTTCCTGCGGGTTGACAGGCATCGATCAGGACAGCTTAGCCTCGGCCCTTGGTTAAGGGCTGTCCAAGGAGTGGACCGGAAACGAGGAAGTGCCTTCTGATCAGGGAAAATAGGACTTGCTGAGGGTCCGATGTTCCTGTCACGGAAGGCACTTGCTGGATGAAGGCTACCGCAATACGTCCGAAGATCATGGTGACCGGGGACGGGCGGGGCATCGTCGGGCACGCTGGTGCCCGGCTGCTCGCTGATCTGGCTGATGCGACCGGCCTGACCAGCGCGTTCAGCCACGCCCTTGCGGGTCTGCGGCAGCGGC
>NZ_KB895894.1:0-5666 GCF_000374985.1 Micromonospora sp. CNB394
TGGGACGGCGAGGCCAGGTCGTCGGCCGTCAGGCCAGCGGCGTAGGCACGCACCGCCGCCTGAACCCGATTGGCCACTCCGAGTTTGTTCAGGATGCTGCTGACGTATTCCTTGACGGTTGAGTCGCTGAGGAACAGCTTCCGGCTGATTCCCGCGTTGGTCAGTCCGAGGCCGAGCAACCTCAGGACCTCCTGCTCCCGCTGCGAGAGTTGCCGGACACTGTCCTCCACCGACGACCCGGGAAATGGCACGCCGCGGAAGCTTGTCCGCAGAACGCTCGACCAGGCTTCGGGTGCCAGCACAGTGGCGCCGGTGGCGAGCGCCTGCACCGCGACCACCAACTGCTCCGGCTGGGTGTCCTTTAGCAGGAAACCGGACGACCCGGCCCGCAGTGCATCGACGACCGACTCGGAGGGCGCCAATGCGGCCAGCATTGCGACCGCAGGCGGTGGGGTGAGAGTACAAAGTTGGCCCAGGACCGCCAGGCCATCCGGTTTCGTGGTCTGCGCGTCGACGAGCGCGACCGCGGGCCGGCATTCCTCTGCTGCCGACCGGGCGTGCCGGCCGGCCGATGTCGCCACGACGAAACCTCCAGCGGTTTCCAGGATCATCTTGAGGCCGACACTCACCAGGACTTCATCGCCTACCACCAGCACGTCCGTCACACCGTTGCCCCCGCACGCATTGTGAACCGAAATGGAGCGTGTTGCTCAAATGGCGACACGCCGTCATGTTATATGACTCATCAGATCAAAACAATGCTTATCTATACTTATAGTGATCAGAGCGTCACCGGGGCTGGAGAGTGCGGCTAGTGGGTCAGGCCCTGCGCGGGAGAGATCCGCGTCGCTCGTCGGGCCGGCGCCACGCTGGCCAGCACCCCGGTCACCACGGCCGCGAGCAGCAGCAGACCCAGTTGCCCCCAGGGCAGCCGGATGACAGGTGTGGCCGTGGCGCCGACCGTGGCGGTGACCCCGACCAGGCCCACCGGAACGCCGATCACGACGCCAGCGGCGGCACCGACCAGCGTGATGGTCACCGCCTCGATGGCGAGCATCGCCCGCAGCCGCCCGCGCCGGGTGCCGAGCGCACGCAGCAGCGCCATCTCCTGGGTACGCTCGATGACCGACAATCCCAGCAGGTTCGCTATGCCGAGCAGTGCGATGATCACGGTCACGCCGAGCATCGCGAGCGAGAGTCCGAGCAGGATGGCGAGCACGTCGGCGATGTCGCTGCCCTCCGTGATACCGCCGCCCAGTTCCACGGCGGGGTCGCTGGCTGCGACGGCGTTCACCCGATCGGCCAGGAGGGCGCGGTCGAATCCGGGACGCGCCACTGCCCAGGCGGTCGTGGGGACCGCCGCCACACCCTGGGCCGCGAGCGCGTCGGAGGAGGTCACCCCCAGGAGCTGACCCGTGGTGTCGGCCAGCCGGCTCGCGTGCGCGATGAACTGCAGAGTCCGGTTACCCACGCCGACGCTGACCGGGCTGCCGTCCGACAGGCCGCGCGCGGCGAGATAGGCGGCGGGCAGCAAGACGATCGGCGGGCCGGCGGACGCGGCGAGTTCGGGAGCCAGAGTGCCCGCCAGCGCGGTGGGCAGGGCCGCGAGCTGGGCGGGCGTCGCCTTGCCGCCGTCGGAGAATCGGGCGTCCACGGTGGCCACGGTGGACGCGACGGACAGCTCCGGCACCGCAGCGAGGCGCCGGACAGTGTCCCCACTGATGGGCCCGCCGTCGGTGCGTGCGCTCACGGCCACCGGGTATCGGGCCTCAAGGTCGGCGTCGATGGTGGCCCGTCCCGTGGTGGCCGCCACGGCCAGACAGGCGATCAGAGCCGAACCCACCACCACCGCCATCGCCGCCGCGGCGGTCCGGCGAGCGTTCTGGCTGAGGCTGCTGCCCGACAGGCCGGCGGCCACGCCGAAGCGCTCCAGGAGCCAGGTGACCGAAGGAAGCAGCACCGCGATCAGTCGGGGCAGGGCGATCAACAGACCGACCGCCAGCAGCAGCCCACCGACGAGTGCCAGCGGCAGCGAGGCGCCGATCCCGGCCACGGCCAGCACTGCGGCGGCGACGACCGTGACCACCGCGCCGGCGACCAGACGACGCCCACCGCGGACCGCGCCCGCGGGCGGTTCGGCGGCCTCCTGTAGGGCACGGACCGGCGGGATCCGGGTGGCGCGTCGCGCCGGGAGCCAGGCGGCGGCCAGCGTGGCCAGCACTCCCACGAGCACGCTGCCTGCCAAAGCCAGGGGGTTCACCCGCAGGCCACCACCGCTGATGTCGAGCAGGGCGGCGCCGAGGTAGCCGACGGCGACTCCCGCCGCGGCACCCGCTGTCGCGCCGACCGCGCCAGCGATGGTGGCCTCGGCCAGCAGCATCCGGCTCGCCTGGCCCCGGTGGCCGCCGACGAGCCGCAACAGTGCGATCTGCCGAACCCGCTGGACGATCACCACGTGAAAGGTGTTGGCGATGACCAGGACGGAGGCCAGGAGGGCCACCGCGGCGAAGGCCATCATCAGCACGACCAGCTGGGTGTTGCCCCCGGCAAAGCGCGCTGCGGCCTGGTCGGCGGCCGCGGCGGCGCTCATCGCCGAGGCACCCGGCGGCAGCGCGCGGTCGACCGCATCGATGGTGGCCGCGAGGCGGTCCGGGTCGTCGACCGTGGCCAGCGCCGCCGGCGGCACGTCCCCGGCGAAGAACGACGGGTCGGCGTAGAAGCGGAACGACGATCCGGTCAACGGCCGGAATCCGAGATCGGTCGAGCCCGTCACGGTGACGGTCACCGGCTGCTTGTCGCCCTGCCGGAAGATCAGCTGGCCGCCGACGCCGACGCCCAGGTCGTCGAGGGTCCGCTGATCCGCGACGACCTGCCCCGTGCCGTTGGGCCAGGACCCGTGATCCAGGTGGAACCAGCGGATTTCGGGCGTGGCGGCAATGCTCTGTACGTTGGCCGAACCGCGCCGGTCGCCGCCGAAGACGTTGACCGTACGCGCGAACTGGGGGTCGACGGTGCGGACGCCGGCAACGTCCGCCACGGCCCGGTACCAGCCCGGGTCGCGTACCGAACTCTCGGCGTCGAGAACGATGTCGGCCGTGGTCAATGGCGCTGCGGCGGTTAGCCGCAACCCCTTACCCGAGGTGGCGGCGAAGGTGGCCGTGGCGGCGAGGAAGCCCGTCGCCAGCAGCACCGCAGCGATGATCGCCAGCAACCGCGCCGGATAGGTGCGGACCTGCGCCCAGGCCAGTGCGAAGATCATGATCACACCGTCACCGACGCCAGCGAGGCGAGGATCGTCTCCCGTGAAGGGCGACGCAGCTCGTCGTGGATGCGGCCGTCGGCCATCACCAGGACCCGGTCGGCGTACGTCGCCGCTCCCGGATCATGGGTCACCATGATGATCGTCTGACCGTACTGCTGTGCCGCGTCACGGAGGCCGCCCAGCAGGGCCCTGCCGGTGGCGATGTCGAGCGCGCCGGTCGGCTCGTCGGCGAAGACGACGGAGGGCTGGGCCAGCAGGGCCCGGGCCACCGCGACGCGCTGCTGCTGGCCACCGGACAACTCGGCCGGACGGTGCTCGAGGCGGTCGCCGATCTGCAGCGCGTCGGTGATGACCCGCAGTTGTGCGGCGTCGACGGGCCGGCCGGCGAGCCGCAGCGGCAGCGTGATGTTCTGCCGGGCGGTCAGCGTGGGCAGCAGGTTGAACGCCTGGAAGACGAACCCGATCCGGTCTCGCCGCAGTTCGGTCAGCGAGCGGTCGTCGAGCCCCACCAACGACGTGCCGGCGACGCTGATCGAGCCCTCAGTGGGCGTGTCTAGGCCGGCCAGCAGATGCATCAGGGTGGTCTTGCCGGAGCCGGACGGGCCCATGATGGCGGTGAACTCGCCGGCGGCGAAGTCGGCGGAGACGCCGTCCACCGCCCGCACCGTGGACTCGCCGGTCCCGTACGTCTTGCGGACGTCCCGGCAGCTCACCATGTCGGCATACGTCGTCTGCGTCGTCACCTCATCGACGGTAGGGAGGCCCCCGGCCGTGCACATCCGTCCCCGGCATCGAGTTTCCTCCTCGACCGGTACCTTGGTATCAAGCCTCCGGTATCGCTCGGAAAGCCGTGATTCCGCTGCCGCGCTCCGCTGCCTACGCTGGGGGAGTGCGGACCGAGACGAAGCAGACGCTGGCGGTCGACGCTGGCCTCGCCCTCGCCGTCGTGGTCGGTTGTCTGCTGCTCGGTCTCGCCGGTCTGCCCGACTGGTACTGGTCGGCACTGGTCGCGGTGCCCCTGGCGATCCGCCGCGTCGCGCCGCTGACCATGCTTGCTCTGGTGGCGGTCATCTCGGGCACGCACCTGCTGGTGGCGCACAGTTTCCTGTTCCCCGGCGACCTCGTCGGCCTCGTCGCCATCCACGCGGTCGCTGCGTACGCGACGGACCGGCTGCGGCACGCCGGTCTGCTGCTCGGCGCGGCCGGTGCTCTCGTGGTCGCCGGCTACGCCCTGCACGACCGTCGGCTCGGCGCCGGGCTGCCCGGTGTACTGATCATGGCGACTTCGCTCGCCGCGTGGTCGACCGGGCTGATGCAACGCCAGCAGCGCAGCGCCGTCGACCATGCCGAGCGCCGCCGGCGGCTCGCCGAACAGGACAGCGCCATGCGCGCCCAACTCGCGGTTCATGAGGAGCGGAGCCGGATCAGCCGGGAGATGCACGACATCATCGCGCACTCGTTGGCCTCGATCATCGCCCAGGCCGAGGGCGGTCGGGCCGCCGCCCGCGCCGACGCCGTGGTCGCCGGTCCGCTGTTCGACCGGATCGCGGGCACGGGTCGTGAGGCGCTCGCCGACGTCAAACGCCTGCTTACCGCCGTTGACCGCGACGACGACCTGGACGCCAAGGGGCTGCGCGAGCTGCCGGCCCTACTGACCAGCGTCGCCGCCGCCGGTCTGCGGGTGACCGTCACCACGGACGGCAGCGAACAGCCGCTCGGACCGGGCATGGACCTCGCCGTCTACCGGGTGATCCAGGAATCGCTCACCAACGTCATCAAGCACGCCCCCCGGCAACAGGCGCACCTACGCATGTGCTGGACGCCGGAGGTGCTCACCGTCACCGTGACCAGCCCGTCGGTGGGGCCGGGTGGCAGCGCGCCGGTGGAGGGGCGGGGCGTGTCCGGTATCCGGCAGCGGTGCTCGTTGTTCAACGGGGCCTGCACTCTCACCGCCGGGTCGGAGTTCGCGGTCACCACCACATGGCCGCTGGTCCAGGAGGAAGTGGCGCAATGACCGAGCCGCTCATCACGGTGCTCATCGCCGACGACCAGGATCTGGTCCGCACCGGGTTCGCCCTGGTCGTCAACTCGGCCCCCGACATGCGCGTGGTCGCCACCGCCGCGACCGGCAAGGAAGCCGTCGCACTCGCGGCCGAGCGCTGCCCGGACGTCATCCTGATGGACATCCGTATGCCGGACACCGATGGGATCATCGCCACCCGCACCATTCTCGCGGCTCCCGGGCCCACCCCGAAGATCGTGGCGCTGACCACGTACGACAACGACGACTACGCGACCCGGATCCTGAACGCCGGAGCCAGCGGCTATCTGCTGAAGGACGCGACCGCCGAGGGGCTGACCGCGGCCATCCGTACGGTCCACCGTGGCGGATCGGTCATCGCAC
>NZ_KB895895.1:0-3634 GCF_000374985.1 Micromonospora sp. CNB394
ATGGCAACGCTGCGTAACCTCGCCATCGGCGTGCTGAAAACCCTCGGAGCCGACAACATCGCCAAGACCACCCGAGCGATCCGCGACGAACCCCATGTCGGGGTACGGCCTGGAGTGCAGAGCTAGGTACAGCTGATCTTGCAGAGGTGCGCACTGTTTGTCCGTCGTCAGCGGGTGACTGAGGGTGAGGCTGCTCGGGTCGTGAACGGACCGGCGTGGGGCGGCTGGCGGTGGGGGCGTTGGATGAGCAGCGGTGGCTGGATGTGCGCCGGTTCCGGGCGTTGCACGAGGCTGGTGCGAGTGTCTCGGAGATCGCTCGTGAGACGGGCCTGAACTGGCGGACGGTGAAGAAGTACCTGGCTGCTGGTGGCGGTGAGGTGGCGCCGCCGGTTCGGGCGCGGCCGGCTCGTGGGCAGCTGATCGACGTGTTCGCGCATGTGGTCGATGCGTGGTTGCGGGCGGAGTTGCTGCTCAAGGGCACGGTGATCCACGAACGTCTTGTCGAGCAGTACGGGTTCACCGGTAACTACCAGCGGGTGAAGTTGTATCTGCAGCAGGCCCGGCCGCGGATCGCTGCGGAGTTGGGGATCAGCCCGGATCAGCTGGCGGGGCTGCACCGCCGGTTCGAGGTCGTCCCGGGTGCGCAGGCGCAGGTGGACTGGGGCGACGAGGGCGGCATCCTCGCTCACGTCGGGATCCCGAAGGTGTACTCGTTCCACATGGTGCTGTCGTACTCGCGGGACCCGTTCTGCTGCTTCACCACCAGCCAGGACCTGGCCGCGTTCTGGGAGTGTCACCGGCGGGCGTTCGCGCACTTCGGCGGGGTTCCCGGGGCGATCGTCTACGACCGGACCAAGACCGTGGTCCGCCGGCACGTCGCCCCGGGCCAGGCGGTGCCGCTGCACCCGGAAGCGGTCGCGTTCGCCGGGCACTACGACTTCGACATCGACGTGCTGGCCGCATACCGACCGACCGGCAAGGGGCGGGTCGAACGGCAGGTCACCATCATCCGTGATCATGTCCTGGCCGGGCGGGCGTTCTCCTCGCTGGCCGAGCTCGACGCCATGTTCGTGGCCTGGGTGCCGCAGCGGCGGGCCGTGCGGCATCGCACCCACGGCGAGATCATCGGCGTGCGGGCGGTCCGGGACCATGCCGCGTTGCGACCGATCCCCACCAGGGCGTATGTGGTCGCCGACCGGCATCTGCGGCACGTCGGCAAGGACTGCCTGATCGCCTATGCCGGCAACCTCTACTCCGTGCCGGCCCGACGGGTCCGCCACCGCCAGCTCGTGGAGATTCGGGCGACCGCCGCCACCATCACCATCCACGCCGCCGTCCCCGGCCTGGACGGCACCACGCTGCTGGCCACGCACCAGCGGGCCGTGGGCCGCGGCGCCCGCGTCGTCGACGAGAGCCACTGGGACGGTCTGCCCGACGGACACACCCGGGCCGTCACCACCGGCGACCCCGACGGCGGGCAGCCAGCCACCCGCCGACCGGCCCGCCACGCCAGCAGTCAGGGACCGCTGCAAGCCCTACTCAACCGGGCCGCCGCCGCCCAGATCGCCGTCGAAGCCCGCCCGCTGTCGGTCTATGAGCAGATCGCCCAGGCCAGCCCGTTCACCAACCGCCCACACCTGAAGGACGTCTCGAAGTGAGTGAGCTGGTCACCAACCGCATCCACGCCAGCGCCACCAAACTCGGCCTGCCTCACCTGGCCAAGACGCTGCGGGAGCTCACCGGCCGGGCCGACACCGAGGCCATGGGCTACCTGGAGTTCCTCGACCTCGTGCTGGAAGAGGAACTCGCCGTCCGCGACGAACGCCGCTTCCGCGCCGGGCTACGCCTGTCGAAGCTGCCGCACCACAAGACCCTCGACGACTACGACTTCAGCTTCCAACCCGACCTGGACCCCCGCAAGGTCCGTGACCTGGCCACCCTCGCGTTCGTGCAGGCCAAAGCCAACGTCGCCCTGCTCGGCCCGCCCGGCGTCGGCAAGACCCACATCGCGGTGTCCCTCGCGGTCGCCGCCTGCCGAGCCGGATTCACCGTCTACTTCACCACCCTCGACGACATGGTCCGCCACCTCACCGCCGCCGACGCGATCGGCCGGCTGGCCCGAAAGCTGCAGACCTACCTACGCCCCACCGTCCTGGTCATCGACGAAGTGGGCTACCAACCCCTCGAACGACCCGAGGCCAACCTCGTCTTCCAGGTGATCTCGAAACGCTACGAAAAGGGCTCCACCCTGCTGACCTCAAACAAAGGCTTTGGCGAATGGGGCCAAGTCTTCGGCGACGAGGTCCTGGCCACCGCCATCCTCGACCGGCTCCTGCACCACTGCGACGTCGTCCCCATCAACGGCCCCAGCTACCGACTCAAGAACCGCCTCACCGCCATCGAGAACGTCGCCTGATGCCCACCCCGGCCAACCCGAACGACCCCGCGACCACCAGCGACACCCACCACGGCGACCTGCTGCAGCTCCTGCTCCAGACCTGCGAGGACCTCCTCGCCAACACCGGGCCGGAGACCCATCACGAGGTCGACACCCTCCTACGCGCCCGCGGCATCACCGGCGGACCCGGATGGCTCATCGACATGATCGGCCTCACCCGCCTACGCCTACAAAACGCAACCCACGGTGACGAACAAGGCACCCACCACGACACCTGACCTCTGCAAGATCAGCCGTACTCACCTCTGCACTCCAACGAGTACCCCGACACCCCAACGAGCACTGCCCATCCTGGGCATCACCAACGATTCCGACGTCTACGGAACTTGATCAGGCCCTGTCCTCGACTACGACCTGGAAATCCGCACAGTCATCTGCTCGACCAACGCGATCGAGTCGCTCAATGCCCGCTACCGGCGGGCCGTCAAAGCCCGCGGCCACTTCCCCAACGAGCAGGCCGCGTTGAAGTGTCTGTACCTGGTGACCCGATCGTTGGACCCCACCGGAGCAGGCAGAAACCGATGGACGATGCCCTGGAAACCCGCGTTGAACGCCTTCGCCATCACCTTCAGCGACCGCTTCCCCGCCGCTGAAACCTACTAACCAAGATCGCCGGAAACACCGTTAGCGAGACAGCCCCCCATACACCGTGGAGTGGGGCTCGCTGGAGCCCCGTTCGTGGTCGGGTCCCTATGCCTACCTGTCGTCTTGATCCGGGTTGTGCATGAATGCCCACAGGTCGCGCGCACCGTCGGGGCCTTTATCGTGGCCTCCCGCGCTCATCTCAGCGCAAGCGGACGCTCAGTGGGGACGTCGGTATCACGGCGAAGCCCGATGGCCGCTCAGTGGTCCTCCGGTGGCAACACGGAAGGTGGCATATAGACGGACGCTGTTGATCATCGATGATGCTCGCAGTGTTTGCTCTCCAGCGGATGCCAACGGGGGTGAAGCGGCACCGGCGCGGGTCACCGCGGCTGACCGCCGATCACAAGCCGGGGCTGATGTACTTGAGCTGTCGTTTTGGGCAGGGGTGAACGTGGGCCAATTCCTGGCACCCAGGCGAACGCTGAGGTCGCGAGACTAGCCTCGGTCTTTCACTTGAGCATGGATCCATAGCTTGTTATCGATGAAGTTGATTCGCGCTGGTTTTGCCGCTTTGTTGGCATGCTGAGGGCC
>NZ_KB895896.1:0-3489 GCF_000374985.1 Micromonospora sp. CNB394
CGAACACACCCGCCTCCGCAACGCCGCCGACCTGCAAACCCAACGAACCTACTGGCGCGAACAACTACGCGACCTACCCCGCCAAGGCAAGGGCCCGGCCGCCGCGCCCCTGGAGCAGGCCCTCGCCTGGGGACCGAAGGCGGGCCACACGCTCACCGTCACCCCCGAGGTGCTCGACCGCTGGGACCGGACCGCCCGCGACCAGCGCTTCAGCCGCTCCAGCTACTTCGTGGCCGCCTTCGCCTCGGCGCTACGCGCCATCCACGGGCAGGACGACATCGCCCTGCTGATGGTGGTCGCCCAGCGCGGCAGCCGCGTCCTCGACTCCGCGTTCACCACCCGGCTCAACCTCAACTGCGTGCGGGTGCGCTTCGACGGGCCGCACGACGACAAGCTGGTCCTGCGGGTCGACGAGACGATCCGCGATCTCATGCGGGCCCAGGACGTTCCCTTCGCGGAGACCGCCGACGATCCCGCCGCCGGGCTCTCCGGCGAGGTGGTCGCGAGCCTGCCGACGTTCGTGTTCCAGGACAACGTGGTGGTGCCGCTGGAGCTGCCCGGCTGCCGGGCCGAGGAGGTCGTCGACCCGTACGCCCGGGAGGTGCCCAACGGGCTCACGGTCGAGGTCCTGCCCCGCGTCGACCATGCTCTCCTGCGCGTCACCATCCGCACCGACTACCTGCCGTACAGCTTCGCCGAGGAGCTGAACCACCACATGCTGCGCTTCCTCGAAGACGGGCCGGCGGGTGCGCCCACCGCCGGTTGACCGTCCGCCCCTGCGTACCGGACCGCTCGTCGCCGCGTGGCATGCGGCCCGTTGTCCCGAGAGTTCGTGGTTGTCCCTTCCGGCGCACCCCTCTGGGTGGCGCCGGCCCTGATCGGAGGCTGGCTCAATGTCTGTCGGAATCGTCGGTGCGCAGGCTACGGATGTCGCTGGGCCCGGCTTCGAGATCCTCGACCTGATGGGGGACCTGCGCCGGCCGGCCGCGTGGCCGGCCCGGGCGGCCTCCGCCTACCGGCGGGTCGACCCGCCCGGCCCGGCGGGGGCGTGCTCTCCCGGCCCGGTGCTGCTGGCCGGTCTGCTGGGGGTGCTGGCCCGGTACACGGGCCAGGCCGAGGTGGCGGTCGGCCTGTCGTCGGGCGGCGTGCTGCGGGTCGACGTCGCGGACGAACCGGGCTTCGGCGAGCTGACGTCGCGGGTGGCCACGGCGCTGGCCGGACCGGTCGCGCGCAGCGCGGGCGCGGTGGGGCCGGTGGTGGTCGGGCTGGTGGACACCCCGGTGGCCGAGGTGGGGCCGGACGTGGTGGACGTGGACATCCTGGTGACCGTCGCGGGAGACGGGTCGGCGCTCCGGGTGGACTACGCCGCCGACGGCTTCTCGGCGGACTGGGTGCGAGGTCTGGTGGACCAGACCGTGTCGTTGCTGTCGGCCGGCGTCCGGGAACCCGGGGTGCCGCTGGGCGCGCTGCCGCTGCTGGGCGCGACCGAGCGCGAGCGGCTGCTCGCGTGGGGCCGGGGCCCGGCCCGCCCGGTGCCAGGTGCACCGCTGCACGAGCTGGTGCTCGAATGGGCGCGACGCACGCCGGACGCGGTGGCCGGCGTGGCCGCCGGGGAGGTGCTGACGTACGCGGAGCTGGCCCGTCGCTCGGGGGAGTTGGCCGCGCGGCTACGGTCGATGGGCGTACGGCCCGGGGACGTGGTGTCGCTGGCGCTGGACCGCAGCATGTGGACCCTCGTCGCCACCCTGGCGGTGCTGCGGGCGGGGGCGGCGTACACGCCGATGGACGTGTCCTGGCCGGCGGAGCGGATGCGAATACTGCTGGCCGACCACGGCGCCCGGGTCGTCCTCACCGTCGGCGAGGTCGCCCCGCGTGTCCCCGGACCTGACGGCGTACGGGTCGTCGCCCTCGATGCCGACTGGCCCACCGTGACGGCGGCCGAGGCGGCCGACCTGCCGGTGGTGGCCCCCTCCCGGCCGGCGTTCGTGATCTACACGTCCGGCTCGACCGGGACACCGAAGGGTGTCGTGCTGACCCACGAGCACCTGACGAACTTCGTCACCTGGATGCGGGAGGAGTGCGCGGTCGGGCCGGACAGCCGGATACTCCATTCCTGTTCCCCGGTCTTCGACGTGGCCCTCGGCGAGATCTACACCGCGCTGACCTCCGGTGCCCGCGTCGTCGTCAGCTCCCGCGACGACCTGCTCGACGCCCGCCGGCTGACTGAGCTGATCGCCAAGGAGCAGGCCACCCACGCGTTCTGCCCACCCACGAACCTCGCCGCCGTCGATCCCGCCGACTGCCCCAGCCTGACGTGCGTGACCCTCGCCGGGGAACCCATTCCGCCCCGCATGGCACACCGCTGGACGGCCGCCGGTGCCCGCCTGATCAACGCGTACGGGCCCGCGGAGGCATCCGTCGCCTGCACCTGGTTCGACGCGTCGAAGGGCTGGCCCGGCGCGTACGTGCCCATCGGCCGACCCATGCCCAACCGGCAGATCCGCGTCGTCGACGCCAAGCTCGACCTCGTCCCCATGGGCGTTCCCGGCGAGATCCTCATCACCGGCGCCGGCGTCGCCGACGGTTACCTCAACCGCCCCGAACTGACCGCCCAGCGGTTCGTCACCGACCCGTACGGCGGCGGGACCGCCTACCGCACCGGCGACCTCGGCCGGTGGAACGCCACCGGAGCGCTGGAGATCCTCGGCCGGATGGACCACCAGGTCAAGGTCAACGGCATCCGGATCGAACTCGGTGAGATCGAAGCGACTCTCGAACAACATCCGGACGTCGGCACCGCCGTCGTCACCCGTCGCGAGGACCAGGGCACCGCCCGGCTCGTCGGCTACGTCACCGGCCGCGACGGCCGCGTTCCCGTCACCGCGGACCTGCGGGCACACGCCGCCGCCGTGCTCCCGCCCTACATGGTCCCCGCCGTGATCATGGTCCTGGACCGGTTCCCCACCGGCGGCACCGGCAAGATCGACCGGCGGGCGCTACCAGAGCCGGGCTCGCGCCGTCCCGACCTCGACGTGCCGTACACCGAACCGGCCACCGAGGGCGAACGCCTCGTCGCGGGGATCTTCGCGACGGTGCTCGGGCTGGACCGGGTCGGGGCACTCGACGGGTTCTTCCACCTCGGCGGCACGTCGTTGCAGTCCGCCGCCGTCGCTGTCGCCCTCGACGAGGCCGCTGACGTGGTGGTGCCCGTCTCGCAGATCCACCGCACGCCCACCCCGCACGAGCTGGCCCGCTGGCTCGCCACCGCCCCCCGCCGCCCGGGGGCCGAGCCGGCGCCGTCCGTCACGGGCCGTCCCGGCCCGTCGAAGCCCGTCCCGCTGACCCCGTCGGTCGCGAAGTGCGTCGTGCTCCCCTTCGAACTGGTCTGCCCGACCACCTGGTGGATCGAGGGTGAGCTGGACCTACGAGCCCTCATGGCCGCCCTCGGCGACATACACCACCGCCACCAGGCCCTGCACGCCCGCTACC
>NZ_KB895897.1:0-3188 GCF_000374985.1 Micromonospora sp. CNB394
CCGGGCCCTCAGCATGCCAACAAAGCGGCAAAACCAGCGCGAATCAACTTCATCGATAACAAGCTATGGATCCATGCTCAAGTGAAAGACCGAGGTTAGCGTCTAGGCTGCGGCTCCTAGCCATCCCATCGACCTTCATCCGCACACTTGTGTAGTGGGCAGGCCCTACCTGCTCGGCTTTGCCCGGACGGAGGTTGTCGGGATGGCGCCTCCGCCGGAGTGCCCGAGGGCCCCGGCGGAGGCGCTGTCTGTGCCTCGATCAACGTGGAGGCCCGGACCTGCCATTAATCATGGCGGTCCGGGGCTTCTTCGCCTACAAGCTCTGTACACCGGGTCCGCATGTGTTCGGGAACGGCCACACGTTAGGAGCTTCCTGCGGCGGCCTCATCAGCATGCCGCCGTCCGGCGCGGTTGCTGTCAGCGCTGCTGTCGAGAGCCGGTCCACCGCCGGCCGAGCCTGATCCCCCCGCTGGGGAAAGTGACCTAACGTCGTAGCGAGTGTGATCGAGTGCCGTACCGCGTGTTTAGACGCTGGATCGTGTCGTCGAGCAGGATCGAGAGTCGCCACGCGGCACGGCGTTCGCGGATGATCCACTGACTCGCTACCAACCCGCCTGCGAGCCGGCTGGGCCGAGGGGTTCCGGACTTACGTAGCACGGCAAGCTGCCGGACCCGGCCCTACGCCCACGACGGCGCCTCCTCCTGCCTGGCCTTTGGCCTTCGCTCGCTGCAGCGGCTTGCGGATACGACGGGAGCAGTTGCCGAGGTCCCGGGCGGGACTACTGCCAATGTCGGTGCCGCTTGCTAGCGTCTGCAACGACCCCTCTAGTAGCGAGCGCTGAAGCACCGGGTCAGTTGGAGGCCTCCATGATCAAAGTCCGGCCGTGGGCAGAGCGATCAAACACGATTGCGATCATCCCGGGAAAGAAGAGCGAACGACGGGAATCACTTGTCGATATCGCATCTCAGCTTCCCCGCCCGGCCGGCGAGGAGATCTTCGTTCGTCGGGCGGCGGGGCCACCTGTCAGCGTGAGTGTTGACGATCTATGCGTCAATCAGTTGTCGCGAGGGGCGCTCGTCCGGCGTGAGAGCGATAATCGATGGGTGGCTGCGGAGCCCCTTCTAAAGTGGCTCGATAACCCGCTCGACGACGCACTGGCCGAGCATCTGCATAGCAGTACAAAATTCTTCGGCGAGCTCCTCGTGAATATCGAGAAGCCAAGCTCCAAAGCTGACTTTTTGGCCCTCGCCCGAGAATATGGGCTCCACTGGACGAGCACGACCCAGCTATACGCGCGAATCAACTTCATGGAGCTTCTTGGGCTTGTCGAGCAATGGGAAGCTTACAAGTTCGTGATCACCGAACGTGGCCGCTCCTTCGTCGCTCGAATCCAACTTGTTGAGGCTGCAGCAGCCGTTGGCGAGGAGCTTCGGATAAGAGATGCGAAGATTGATTTTACTCTACCCGCACCACGCGAAGAGATCGCGGACCTTCTGAGCGGACTAGACTATCAAGACCTTCGGAATCGCAAGGTAATCATGGGGTATATTCCTCGTGGGCGCAAGGCTCCAGATCGAGAATCTGACGCCGGTTCTGTGACACCGCTCGAAGCGATTCGCGCACTGGTCGATCTGATCGGTGACAGGTGCACAGTCGAGGATTTTTTCGATCGCTGTTCACAGCAACTCGGGATGAAAAAGTCTTCGATCACTCAAACCCTTCAGACATTACGTCAGATGGGCGTGATCGAATCCGTAGCGTTCAACGAGTATGCGCCAAAGGCGGGCACACTTGACCTGATACTGCCCGGACAAGAGCTTGACTTCGTGCGCTACCTCCATTCTCGTTATCGCTTCTTCGGAGAACTGCTTACCCTAATTTTGGAACCTACACCCGTTCCCGAGATCGTGAAGGCAGCAAAGCGAATCCACGAGCTCGCACAAATTGACAACAGCGAAATTAGGACGCGACTGGGTTTTATGATAGAAGCCGGACTGGTAGATCGCATCGACTGGACCCGCTACCGAGCAAGCATCCGTGGACGAGCACTGATCGCGTCGCTACCGCTGGAGGAGCCTGAAGACCCACAGAGCAGACAAGATGGCGGCGTTGAAACCACATCCGGACCCCACATTGCTGATGAGATTGCGCAGCTTACAGCGGACCTGCGCAACTACTCCCACCGCAGCGACGCAAGCCGCGAATTTGAGATTGCAGTTGCACAAGCATTCGAGTTTCTAGGCTTTGCAGCGCAACATCTCGGAGGAAGTGGTCGGACTGACGTCGTCCTCGAAACGCACCTACCGGACAACGACGCCTATCGAGCAATAATCGATGCGAAAGCCTCGGCCAGCGGCACCATTACGGACAACAACGTCAAATTCGATGCCCTTAAAGATCACCAGCGCATCCATCGTGCCGATTTCGGCATGATAGTTGGGCCCGATTTCGCGGAGCGGGTACGGCTCTGGGCTGCCAACAATGGTTTTACGCTACTTACAGTCGAAGACCTAATCGCCATTCTTAAGCGCCATCTATCCAGTCCGATCACATTAACGGAGCTGAAAGGACTCTTCCAACAAACGGGAGATAATCTTACTGATATCGAGGAGCAGTATTCTTCAGCCGAGAGGTCGTCAGCACTGCTCGCAAAGTTGGTGGAACTGCTACACGCGGAGGCTCGGGACGAGGATCCGCTTATGGGCGGGTATATCAGTGTAGAAAACATCTACTACGCTTTGCGGAAGGATATGACCCCTAGGCCGCCCACATCCGCTGTCGAAGAGGCCCTCCAATTCCTTTCGCACGATTTTGTCAGGGGTGCGATTAAAGACGGAACGCGGTACAAGCTCGCAGATACCCCCGTCAACATCAGGCGGCGACTGAAGGGGTTAGGGAGCAGCCTTGAAGTGCCGTCAGGAAAGTGATTTCCTTTGGGTCACGGCAGTGCTAGTGACGGGCACAATCGTCGAGCCGCCAGCTCCCTTCCACCGGATTTTCGCAGCCTTCATAAATGGCCCTATCCAATAGCGCCGGGGCTCGGCTAGTCCTCAATGGACCGGAGCGCGCAGTAGATCTGGGTCGAGGGACCAAGCAGGGCCTGATCAAGTTCCGTAGACGTCGGAATCGTTGGTGATGCCCAGGATGGGCAGTGCTCGTTGGGGTTCGTCGCGGATCGCTCGGGTGG
>NZ_KB895898.1:0-2930 GCF_000374985.1 Micromonospora sp. CNB394
CTTTCGGATCCAGGTCAGCCAGCCGACCCAGGAACCTCCCTTCGAGTCCCTCCCAGCTGAACTGGGGATACAACAGAGCGCCTCGCGGCGCACTTGGTGCGCTCGACGTGCCAGCGGCGGGTGGCTTGGATCGGGGTTTTGACGCCTTTGCGGGCGATCTTGCCGGTCAGGCCGCGGGTGTGCAGGAGGGTGCGGGTGGCGGCGGAGTCGTAGCCGGCGTCCAGGTGCACGGTGATGTCCTCGGGTAGTGGGCCGAGGTCGTCGAGTCGGTCGAGGGTGGGCTTGAGCAGTGGGGAGTCGTGGCGGTTGGCGCCGGCCAGGACACGTCCGAGGGGGATGCCGTGGGCTTCGACCATCAGGGAGCGTTTCATGCCCTGTTTGCCGCGGTCGACGGGGGAGCGTCCGGCGACCTCGCCGCCGCCGGGGGCTTTGGTGATGCAGCCGTCGACGGCGAGGTCGTTGAGGAGCAGCCCGACGATGCGGTCGTAGGCGTCCAGGACGATCTTCTTGAGCTGGGCGAACACGCCGAGGTGGATCCACTCGTCGCGGCGGTTGCGGATCGTGGTGGCCGAGCAGGTGGGGTCGGCGATGCCCTGGTAGGAGCAGCCGAACCGTAGGACTTGCAGGAGCTTGTCGAACACGATCCGGTCAGCGACGCGTCGCCGGTGGCAGCCCAGCGGATGAGTCGGATCGACGGCGGGTCGGGCAGGCAACAGCGCGGCGAACTGGTCCCACAGGGGATCGCTCAGCCATGATGGGACAGCGGGCACAGGCGTTCCGATGGTCACTGGGTGTAGGAACCTTCATGATCACGGAAGCCTGTGCCCGACTCGTACCCGCCCCGCGCCCACTGACCTATATGCGCGGCCTCTTACCGATCCGACGGGGCAGTGCGCGATCGTCTGTACAGCGATCATCGGTGGCATCGTCGGTGGGGCCGTGGGTGGCGTGGACTGCTGGATCAGCGGCGACGACCGCAACACCTGCATCAAGAAGGTGGTCGTCGGCGCGGCGGCCGGTGCCCTCACCGGTGCCACGATGGGCGTGGCCGGAGGCGCGGGCACCGGCCTGTACGGCGGACTGGCCGCCGGTTCCCAGTCGGGCGTGCGCCAGGTCGCCACCTCCGCGGTCGTCGGCGGCTCGGGCAGCGCGCTCTACGGCTCCGGGGTGGCGGCCTGGACGGGCCAGCCGTACAGCTACGGCGACGCCGGGCACGACTTCCTCTGGGGAGCGGCGTTCGGCGGCGTGGGCGGATACCCGGGTAGTCGAGCGGGCGGGCTGCTCAACGGTGCCCAATGCCCTGGAATAACGAGTGGCGGCTTCCCGAAGCGCGCCTACGTCGGGCGGACGCCGACCGAGCTGATTGACGTCAACGTGAATGATCCCGCGGCGATCGCGCTCGCGGCCCGAATTGGCGGGCGTCCGTCGGTGAAGTTCGACCCTCGTGGCCGGGAGTTCGACGCGGTGAGCCACCGCTACGTGGCGCAGTCCAAGCCGGCGAACTACAAAATGGGTTCGGACTTCCGAAACCAGGCCAAGGCGACGTTCGAGAAGGCCATCGAGACCGGACGAGTGCCATACTTCCACTTCGAGGGGCCACCCGCGGGTGGAGTAATCAGGAAGCTGCACGAATACGGTGTCCGATACGGCATCGAGCCCGTCATCGACACCAGACCGCTCGGAGGGTGACGTGTACGAGTTCCACGGATGGTTCCGCCTCGCACAGACCACCGAGGAGTCAGACACCGGCCAACTCAACGCCATCATCGATGAGCTGAACGTGATGATAGCCGGGTTGGACTTCCCGACGAATGTCTCGGCGGAGGTGACGGTACTCAACGGGGAGTACCACCTGCTTCTGCACGGAGTGGCGAACCGACGTCGGGACGAGGCGGCGGGGATGCGCCAGGTGCTCGAGTTCGTGGCACGACGGCTACCGGGCTCCTATGGCCTCCTCTACGAAAAGGACGAGGAGATGCCTGTTCCTCCCGGACCGAACGCGTTCCTGGTCCACGTCATGGCCCGGGGTGGCATCACCGAACGCCTCGACCCGTTCCTGTCACCGCTGCATCCCGTCGTGGAGGACTGATTCCTACGGATCTGTCCCTCAGGTGCCAGGCCCGTGGCCGCATCAAACCATCATCAAGGGCTTGACCTACTGCCAGTCGGTCAAGCCCTTGATGTGCGCCGTGCGGCCGGTAGTCAGCAACGCCCTCGAAGGCCCTTCAAGCCCTTGCCGTGCAGACGGCAGTCGCGGCGGCGGAGCCGGTTCACAGCCGCCGTTCGGCTACAAACTCGCCAGGAGCGCTCCGCGTCGGGCATGGCACCGTCGTCCGACCACAAGATCGATACTCCAGGTTCTCGCACATCTTGTCCGAGGTGCCGGACGGCGACGGCGGCATGCTCGGGGCTGCCGTGCCTGCAGGGCCGGGAGTGGGGATGGCTGTGTGTGTTCTCCAGCGGATGCCAACCCGGGTGAACCGGTGCCAACGCGGGCCACCATGGCCGACCGCCGGTCGCAAACCCGGGTTTGTGTGCTCCGGGGGTGGTCCTGGGCTGGGCGAACGGGGGTACGGGTGACGTGGGTGACCGTGGGCCACTCCCTGCCACCCCAGGTGAACCCCCAGGTCGCTAGACTAGGCCCTCGCGCCCTCGTAGCTCAGGGGATAGAGCATCGGTTTCCTAAACCGTGTGTCGCAGGTTCGAATCCTGCCGGGGGCACCTCGAAGATCAGCCAAAGCACTGTCTGGCTGCGGATACGCTTGCCCATCGATCGGCCACGAGATCGGCTTCGACGCCGAGATCGCGCGCAAGGGAGTACCCGCCCCGGTCCACGTCGGCAAGCGGTGGGTGGTCGAGCGCACGAAGTGCGCCGCGAGGCGCTCTGTTGTATCCCCAGTTCAGCTGGGAGGGACTCGAAGGGAGGTTCC
>NZ_KB895899.1:0-2888 GCF_000374985.1 Micromonospora sp. CNB394
AGCGCTGTCCAACCTCGGCAGCGTCCTACGCGAGGCCGGCCAACTACAAGACGCCATCTCATACCACCAACGCGCACTCGAACTCTTCACCATGATCGGAGACCGACACAGTGAAGGCGTAGTACTCAACGACCTCGGAAACACGTACCGGATTCTGGGCAGACATGACGAGGCACTTCGCGCATTCGAACAGGCGGGGGCACAATTTGAGAGTGTAGGAGCCTTCCACGCTGCCGACATAGCACGCAAGGCGAGCCGCACAGATAGCCCCACCACAGGCCAACAAGGCGATAGCGCAAGAAGCAACAAGCCAATCAGCCGCCCTTCCGAGTCTACTTCCCTACCAGACACTCAGGGAGCTCGGACAGCTCTATCGGCCGAGCGTCATGACGAATTCAGTGCGTTCTACAGGAACTCAACCCCAGGTCTCGTAACATTCCTCGTCTGGCAAGGCGCGGGACTCGCTGATGCCGCCGATATAGTGCAAGAGACTATGATCGATGCGTTCCGGAGGTGGCCTAACATTAGGGAGCCGCGGGCCTGGGTTCGACGCGTCGCCTCTCAAAAATACGCACGCCGGATCACAGCCAGCGAGCAGCCGGTTCGCGAAGTCGACAAGGGTCCTTTGATTTCAGCAGACGTTGACGTGGCAGAATGGGAGCAGCGTCATGACGTCCTGCGTCTGCTCGCCGAACTTCCCGCACGACAGCGCCAAGTAATGGCGTGGACTCTCGATGGTTACACGCCGGCTGATATAGCACAGGAACTGAACCTCTCGCCGGATTCAGTCCGTGCTTCCTTAAGGAAGGCACGCAGCACGCTCGTCCGACTGCTGGATCACGCAGAGGATGCCCCGCCGTAGCTCATGCACAGCACTGCCATCAATGGAATGGCATTACGCCACGGAAAAGTTGAAGAATAGGCGAATTACTGAAGCCGCTCGGGCGAGCTTACACACAGGGCGGTGGGGTGGATCAGCTTCGGTGACCTGGGCACCGACGTATAGGAGGTGTGGGGTGGGCCGGGAGATTTCCGATCCCGACACGTCTCTAGCATTGCCGCATACTGGAAATATCGCCTGAAGCATTGGACGGCGGACGAGTCCATTCCGGCGACAATGCGCACCGCGATGCCGAGCACTCCGACACTGGCGTTCCTTGAGCCGGTGACAGAGTATGGGTTGGCGACTGAGCAGCAGGGTGCGGCTGAGCGCGCCGCCCGCAGCAGGGCACTGGATCACAACGGGAGGAACATGGACCGCGTCGATGTGCTGGTCATTGCGGCGTTGCCGGAGGAGTTCGATGCGGCCAAGGCGGCTGGTCTGGCGAGCACCCCGACGGGTCCGGGAGTGCTTCGGTGGGAGAACCGCAACCTGGACGCTGTCCCACCGTTCTCCTGGGGCGAGTACCACGTCGATGGGGAGCCTCGGTTCACGGTGGCGTTGGCCCGGCCGACGCAGATGGGCGGTCGCGCTACAGGGCCGTTCGCTGCGTCGCTGGCCGATTGGTTGCGCCCGGCATCCATGGCGATGTGTGGCGTATGCGCCGGTAACGCCGCAGACACGGCGCTGGGTGACGTCGTGGTCGGTGAGCCCGTCTACGAGTGGGACGAAGGCAAGCAGTCGGCCACCGGGTTTGAGGGCGATCACCGGCAGTTCCGGCTGCAGTCCCGCTGGCTACGCGCCGCGCAGGATTTTGACTCCACTCGTTTGGCCAGCTACGGGGACGCCAGCGAGGACGAGGCGTTGCTCTGGTTTCTCGAGCAGCTACACCGGGGGCAGCAACCACGCAGCCACCCTGCACGCGACGCCTACTTCCCGAGCGGCACCTGGCAGCAGCGCTTGGCGCAGCTTGAGGAGCACGGTCTGATCCGGCGCGAGCCGACCGGCGAGGCCGCTCTGACCAGCGACGGGTCCCGCCTCGTGCAGCGACGGCTCTACGACGACGCCGACGGACCACAGCGGCTTCCGTTCCGCGTGCTCGCCGCCCCCATGGCCAGCGGCAGCGCCGTCATTGCCGATCCCGACGTCTGGGGCCGGTTGAAGGCGATGGGCATGCGGAAGATCACCGCTGTCGAGATGGAAGCCGCTACCATCGCGACCGTCGCCCATGATCGGGGACTTGCCTGGCTTGTCGCCAAGGGCGTGATGGACCATGCCGACACCAGGAAGGACGACCGGTACAAGAAGTTCGCCGCACGCGCCTCCGCGCAGGTCATGTTCGCCTTGTTGGAACGCCTCGTGACAAAGTCAGACACGGGGACGCAACGCATCCCCGAGTCGGCAGGAACAGCCCAGGTCGCTAGTGCTTCTGGTCGCGGAGGTGCAGGCAACTCCTCCGCGAGGGTGACGGAGCCCGCCGGGGTGGATGTAGTGCCGTTGCTCGACGAGCTGGCCGCCGATGACCCTGTGCCGGACAACTCCGCACACACGAACGGCCGCCTCTACCTCGTCGCTCACCCGGTGGGCGCCGCACCCGACGCGCTCGCTGGCGTCAGCACCATGTCCGCGACCGGGGACCTGGATACCGTGGTCCATCAGGCGGTCACCGCGCGTGGAGGACAGCCCTTTGCGCCTGACCTTGACAGCGGTATGTGGCGACGCCGTAGCAGCGGGATGGTCAAGGAGAACGGCATTCGTGAGGACGGATCGGTCCGGGAGGACTCTCTGCTGGTCCTTCAGATCCAGGAGAACGGGACTGTTGGCGTGCTCTGCGGTCGTGCAACCGCAATGGCCCGATCCCAATGGCGGCCTATTGGCTCCACCGCCGAACCCGCCGAGCACCGGGTGATCTTGCAGGGCCCCGGCAAAGTCGTGAGGGTGTCCGGCTTGATCCGCTTGGTGTAGACGCGCCCGTGCTGGTGGTAGCAGGGCGGGCATGACTCGTTTA
>NZ_KB895900.1:0-2665 GCF_000374985.1 Micromonospora sp. CNB394
TCCGCCTGCACCCGCATCCCGGTCACCGGCAGCAACCCGAAGGCCAAGCGCGTCGAGTTCCGGGTGCCGGACCCGTCCAGCAACCCGTACCTGGCCTTCTCGGCCATGATGATGGCCGGCCTGGACGGCATCAAGAACAAGATCGAGCCGCCGGCCCCGATCGACAAGGACCTCTACGACCTCCCACCGGAGGAGTGGGGCGACGTCAAGCAGGTGCCTGGTTCCCTCACCGAGGCGCTGGCGGCGCTGGAGGCCGACCACGACTACCTGCTCGACGGCGGCGTGTTCACGCCCGACCTGATCTCCACCTGGATCGACTGGAAGAACGCCAACGAGGTCGACCCGGTGCGCCTGCGGCCCACGCCGCACGAGTTCGCGCTCTACTTCGACTGCTGAGCCGCCACCGCCACCGCCCCCGCCACCCGCGGGGGCGGTGGTCGGCGGAAACGGCCTCGGGCCGGCCTCCGCCCTCGTACCGTCGAGACATGAACCCGCCTCACGACGAGCCGCCGACCGTTCCGTGCCGGTGGAGCCGTCGGTGAGGCCGCGGCCCACCACCACCGCCACCACCCCGCAGATCCCCGCCGTCCTGACCCTCGGGGTGGAGGAGGAGTTCCTGCTGCTGGACCCGGACACCGGCGAGAGCATGCCGGTCGCCGACCGGGTACGCGACGCGCTGTCCGGCACCGCCCGCGAGCAGAGCCGGCAGGAGTTCCGGCACAGCATGGTGGAGATGGTGACGCCGGTCAGCCCGGACCTCGGCGAGCTACGGGAGCAGCTGGTCACGCTGCGGCGGGCGGCGGCCCGGGCGGCCGGCGCGGCCGGGGCGCGGCTGGTCGCCGTCGGCGCCACCCCGGTCTGCGAGGCCCACCGCACGGTGCCCGACGAGCAGCGTTACCACGACATGTCCCGGCGGTTCGGCCCGGTCGCCCACGACCCGGCGGTCTGCGGCTGCCACGTGCACGTCGGCGTACCCGGTCGGGAACTCGCCGTGCAGGTCTGCAACCACCTGCGCCAGTGGCTGCCGGTGGTGCAGGCGCTCACCGCGAACTCACCACTGCACGACGGGCGGGACACCGGGCATGCGAGCTGGCGTTCGATGCAGCTGGAACGGTGGCCGAGCATCGGGCCGACGCCGCACTTCGACTCCGCCGCCGACTACGACGCCACGGTGGCGGACCTGATCACCGCCGGGATCATGCTCGACGCCGCGATGGTCTACTGGTACGCCCGCCCGTCCGCGTCGTACCCGACGGTGGAGGTCCGGGTCGGCGACGTCTGCCCCACCGTCGACGACACGGTGCTGGTCGCCGGGCTGGTCCGGGCGCTCGTGGCCACGCTGATCGACGACGTCCGGGAGGGCGTGTCCGCACCCCGTATCCGGGACTGCCTGGTCGCCGCCGCACACTGGCGGGCCGCCCACGAGGGCGTCGACGGCAAGCTGGTCGACCTGCGCACCGGGCGGCCCCGGCCCGCCTGGGACCTCATCGACGACCTGTTCGTCACGGTCACGCCCGCGCTGACCCGCCACGGCGACCTGGATCTGGTCCGGCGTGAGCTGGACCGGGTGCACCGCTACGGCACCGGCGCCACCCGGCAACGACGGATCATGGCCGGGACCGGCGGGGACGTCCGCGCCGTGCTCGATCACCTGGCCGCACAGACCGTGTCGACGTGAGTCGATGACCGGCCCGGACCGCGCCCGCTACCGGTCAACGCAACCCGGCGAACAGGTCGTCCTCGGGCGTGGCCGCGCCGGTGGTGTCCCGCACCCGCACGAACGTCTCCATGCCCATCAGCTCGGTGAACCGCTCCTGCCCCAGACGCAGGAAGAAGATGTTCTCCGCCTGGCTGGCGTGCGCGGCGAGCGAGGCGAACTTCTGCCCGCCGTAGGCGCGGGTGTCGACCCAGGTGGTGATCTCGTCGTCCGGCAGGCCCAGCGCCGGCATCTCGTCGGTCGCCTCCGGCTCGGGGAACTCCACCCCGATCTCCTTCATGACAGTGCCGAACTGCTGGAACGCGCTGCGCGGCACGGTGGTCCAGTAGACCTTGGCCGGGATGCCGGTCTGCTCGACAGCGGCCATGGTGATCCGGTGGGCCTGGATGTGGTCCGGGTGGCCGTAGAAGCCGTTCTCGTCGTAGGTCACCACCACGTCGGGGCGGTAGCGCCGGATCAGCTCGGCCAGCCGGTCGGCCGCCTCGGCCACTGGCGTGTTCCAGAACGCGCCGGGCGCCTCGTTCGTCGCCCAGCCCATCATCCCGGAGTCGCCGTAGCCGAGCGTCTCCACGTGGGTGACCTTCAGCGCCTCGCAGCTGGCGGCCAGCTCGGCGCGGCGCATCTCGACCACCGCCTGCGGGTCGTGCCCGGGGTCGCCCGGCTTGATCCCGCCGGGACCGTCGCCGCACCCCCCGTCGGTGCATGTCACGAGCACTGTGGTGACGCCCTCGGCCGCGTAGCGCGCCAGAACGCCGCCGGTGCTCGTCGCCTCGTCGTCGGGGTGCGCGTGCACCGCCATCAGGGTCAGGGAACGATCGGTCACCCCGTCACCATACGAGCATCGGCCGACGAACTAGTGTTCTGTCTCGCAAATAGCTAGCCGTTTTAGTAGACTTCGGACGTGACACGCGCTGCTGCACCACTGATGCTCGAACCCGGCCAGCGGGA
>NZ_KB895901.1:0-2322 GCF_000374985.1 Micromonospora sp. CNB394
CGGGACCTGCGGAACGGACGACACCTCGTGATCATGCCAGCCGATCAACCAGAGTGGACAACCGGCCGGGGACTCACCTCAAGCTGAATACGTACGTTGATCCTTCAAGAGGAATTCCCGCTTCCTCGAACTGAATAGCGCATCCGACTTCCCCACACCCACCATGATGACCTGAGTTAGCCACAGCTCGCGCGGTTTGCGGAGGCATCACTCCGGACCTTGTATCCGTTGCATAGGCGAACCTGACTTGCGATCCGTCCGCGGAGGTAATACTAGTCGCAACATTCGGGCGCACTTCTGGGGCCATGTTCAGAGCTTCATCCGCAAAGTCAAGCAAATCATCAGCCGCCTCGCCACAGTTGTGGACGAGGACCTGGGTGTTGCCGGCTATCACATAGTACGTGTGGACTCAGCAACGATGTCACGCCAGGTAATGGCGGGTCTCACCTGCGCGTTCATTGCGGCTGACTCCACCGAACATCATCGGTGTCGCTGGTGACAGCAGCCATGACAGCAACACCCACGCACGCCGGAACGTACGGCGAACCTGATGTTCCAGATCATCACCGCTGGAGAGGCGACGAGCCAGCCGGGAACTCCGCGTCGTCAGGGCGCCGGCGAGACATCCGCGCCAGGGGCGCAACCCTGCCTCGAAGGGACCGCCGGTCGGCGACTCGGCCGGTCCTCGACCTCGAACCCATTGCGGCCGGATAGGGCCGCCGCGACCTGGACGGCTTACGAGTAGACGTCCTTGCGATGCCCGACGGCGTGGATGGTCAACTCGTCGCCGTCGAGGCGGTAGAGGACCCGGTAGTCACCGACGCGCAGACGACGACCGGATCCGTCGCGCATTTCGATCGAGCTCTGTGGCTCAGGGTCGGAGACCAAGCCGAGGATCGCGCTCAGAACGGTCAGGAAGACGTTGCGGGGCTGCTTGTGCAACCAGACCAGCACATCCCGGTCGATCTGAACCTTCACGCCGCCGCACCGCCGGCCCGGTCGGCCAGCAGCGCCTCCACCTCACGAGGATCCACCCCGAGTGACTCCAGCGCCGCCGACAGCGGCACGAACTGCCCCTCAGCACGGGAACGAGCGATCACCGCAGCGTCCCGGCGGTCCCGGAAAGCCTCGATCTCCTCCCACTCGTCGATGCCCACCAACACGGCCACCGGCCGCTCGTACTTCGTGATCATGACCGGCTCACCGGTGCGCTCGACCCCGTCCAGCACCCGACCCGCGCCATCACGGAACTCCCGCAGCGTAATCCTCGTCATGCACCGAACTGTACCACGCGGTACCGTGTCCCCTGGGGAGCAGCATCCCAGCTCCGATCCGAGGTGCCATCCACAGGGCTCCGTCACCGCAGCAGCCATTGGGCAAAAAGGTGCTTCACCTAATCAAGAGCGCCCGGCTACCCGGACGCACGCGCACGCGCTACAGCCGTTCCGGCCCCGCGCGCACGCCCGGTGAAGCGGAGCCACGAGATCAGCAGTGACAGTGATGCCATCTACGGCCGTGACGATCCCTTCACCAGCCGACGCGAGTGAACG
Source organism: Micromonospora sp. CNB394 (assembly GCF_000374985.1). NCBI lineage: Bacteria > Bacillati > Actinomycetota > Actinomycetes > Micromonosporales > Micromonosporaceae > Micromonospora > Micromonospora sp. CNB394. The sequence continues at coordinate 1,551 of NZ_KB895901.1, forward strand.
GGTCCGGGGATCGACGCCGCACCGCTACGCGGCACGGCACCGGCCATCGATGCGGCCGTAGGTGGCCCAGAGCGGCACGCCTATCGCCCCGACCCTCCCATGTGGCGATTACATCGAGACATCGACATGCGATGGCAACGTCTGACAGCAGCCGTGACAGCAACCCTTGCGCACACTGGCCAACGACCACAGCCACAGCGCTACGTTGAGTAGCGCCGTGGCTGCATGAACGACCACCGGTTGATCCATTAATCAGCCGAGACCGAGGCGCATTCGGTAGGCGCGCATCCGCTCATTCAGAGCTGCCCGGGCAGCCGGTTCGTCGTCGAGTACCACCAGAGGCGAATCACCAGTGGCGCACACGCCATATATCTGGTCAGCCACGCTTTCGGTCAGAATGTGGTCGAAGTGAAACGAGCCTTCGAACGCCAACCAAGCCACCGAGCCAGCACGTTCGCATACCATCCGCAAACAGGACTCCAAGTGTTGCTGGAGACCCACAGGCAGGATCTCGAACTCGAAATCATACTCATAGACCGGCGGCAAGGTAGGTTCAGGACGATCATCCTCCAGACAATAAGTCTTGGTCCGCCTTGGAACATCATCCCCCCATGCACTTACGAGGTCGGGAGACTCCTGGGCTGCGGAAATGACGAAGAGGCTGATTACCGGAGTGGTTCCGTCCCAGCAAATCGCGTCCAATACCCGACTCATCCTAGTACGGCAGCCGCCATTTGCTAGTTGACCAGGGCGTAGCCGCGGTTGAGGCGGG
>NZ_KB895902.1:0-2355 GCF_000374985.1 Micromonospora sp. CNB394
GCAGGTTGACGGCCTGGTCCTGGACATCGACGCGACCATCGTGATCTGCCACTCCGACAAGGAATCAGCGACCCGCACCTGGAAGAAGACGTTCGTGCGCCACGAGGCGCTGTGGATGCGAGTGGAGGTGAGAGGACTCCACCGCCGTTCTGTCGCAGCAGGACGGTGAAGCTGGGGGCAGCCGCTGCCGGGGAACGCCGGTGGGGGTGGGAGCAGCCCTGACAACGTCGGGACGGGTCGGTACTGCCAGACGGTCTGGGTCCGGCAAGCGAGGCCGAAAGGTGTAACCGCGTGTGAACCAGTGTCTGAAGCTCCGTAACGCTTGTGCCGGCTCGAACCTGGTGGATGGGGGCCGGGACGCAGTGCGCGACCGTCGTGTAGGTAGGCGGTCGACTCCGAAGCCGACTGAATGTATCGGTGGGGAGGCCATGCTGAATGCCTGCGGCGTAGGTGTGGCGAGGCTGCCGGAGTACAGCTGGGCACCGACCCGGCCGATCGTGTCCGTGGTGAACGTGGGAACCGTCCTACGCCTTTCCCGCTGGCGGGTAGCCAGTCCGCCGGGTCGGGAAGGGTCCGTTGCCGACCTGGGTGTGGGGCGGGGCGGAGGCCCCGTAGTAGTCCGAGCACGCGAGAGGCGTGCACATGGCCAAGGGGGCCAGCAAGCAGGCAGCGCGGATACCGGAATGCCCGGAGGCCGTGGGTGAACACCGACGATCCGGAGCTGGCCATATTGCGGGCTGAGCGACGGGTACGGGAGATCCAGACCAAGCTGCACCGCTGGGCGACCAGCGATCCTCGTCGCGTGTTCGACGATCTGCACAACCTCGTCTACGATCCCGCGTTCCTGTTGGTGGCGTGGGGTCGGGTGCGGGGGAACAAGGGGTCACGCACCGCTGGCGTGGACGGCGAAACCGTCCATTACGTCGAGGGGGTGCGTGGCGTGGAGGGCTTCTTGAGCGGCATCGCGGCTGAGGTGAAGGCGCGGAGCTTCCAACCGGTGCCGGTGCGTGAACGGATGATCCCGAAGCCGGGGACGAACAAGCGTCGCCGGCTCGGGATCCCCACCGTCCGTGACCGGGTGGTGCAGGCGGCCCTCAAGCTGGTTCTGGAACCCATCTTCGAGGCGGATTTCCGTCCGTGCTCGTATGGGTTCCGTCCGAACCGTCGGGCGCAGGACGCGATCGCCGAGACGCGCATGTTCACGACCAAGGGCTACGAGTGGATCGTGGAAGGCGACATCAAGGCGTGTTTCGACGAGATCTCCCACCCGGCCCTGATGGACCGGGTGCGAGTACGCATCGTCGACAAACGCATCCTGGCCCTGGTGAAGGCGTTCCTGAAGTCCGGCCTGCTCACCGAGGCCGGGCAGGTGGTGGAAACGGGAACGGGAACACCCCAAGGCGGCATCCTCTCTCCGCTGCTGGCCAACATCGCCCTGTCGGTCCTCGACGATCACATCGCCGAGAAACCGGGCGGGCCGTCCAGCAGCGGCTGGGAGCGCAGCAAACGACGGCGGGCCGGACTGGCGAACTTCCGGCTGATTCGGTACGCCGACGACTGGCTGCTCCTGGTCATCGGGACCCGGCACCACGCCGAGGCTCTCAAGGAGGAGATCGCCGAGGTCCTGTCCGGGATGGGCCTGCGCCTGTCCCCGGAGAAGACCTCGATCACCCACATCGACGATGGCGTCGACTTCCTCGGCTGGCGCATCCAGCGCCACCGCAAGAAGGGGACGAACAAGCGCTACGTCTACACCTATCCGGCGCGCAAGGCCGTCAGGTCGATCTGCGCCAAGGTCAAGGCGTGGTGCCGGCAGAACCAGAACCTGGACCTGTCCACCCTGATCCTGCGGATCAACCGGATGGCCAAGGGGTGGTGTGTCTACTTCCGGCCGGGCGTGTCCTACAAGACCTTCGCCTATCTCAGCAGCTACATCTGGCGCAGGGTGATCCTCTGGATCAGAGGCAAGCACGCCCGCATCGGCTGGAAGGAACTGCGGCGGCGTTTCTGCGCCGGGACGTGGTGGCCACGAACGGACAAGATCACGCTGTTCGACCCGGTGAAGGTGCGGACAACCCGCTACCGCTACCGCGGGACGAAGATCCCCAGTCCGTGGCCGATGACAGGTTGACGAGATCGACGGGCACGACCTGCCGGGCTTGTGGAGAGCCCGGTGCTCAGGAATGGGCACGCCGGGTTCGGAAGGCGGTCCGGGGAAACCCACAGCGGCAACGCTGCAGGGCGCCCCGGGCCGACCTTACGGCTACCACCCGCTGCTGTGCTTCCTGGACAACACCGGCGAAGCCCTCGCCGGCCTGCTGCGCGAAGGCCGGGCCGGATCCAACACCACCACCG
>NZ_KB895903.1:0-2240 GCF_000374985.1 Micromonospora sp. CNB394
CCTGGCAGCAGCAGCCGCCTTCGATCTTGTAGTTCTCACAAACACATGATCAACAGGCGGCTGCGTCCATGTTGCACCACCCCTACCGACACGTCCTACCTGGCCACGGCCCTAATGGCGGCTGCCGTACTAGGTGGGTCCACCGGTCACTGTGCACCGGGGCGAACGCATATTCGGCAAAAAGAGAAACCCGGCCAGTCAGGTTTGTGGACGGCTGTCAGCGCCAGTAAGTTGCGAGTCTGGATGCAGTCCATGGGAATAGGGCTCATCGCCAGCGGCGGGCCGATTTCCGCTGGCTGTCGATCGGGCGGATGACCTCGACGGCGCTGCGGTCGCGGCGACTGGGGCATCGAGGCAAAGTGGACCAAGGAGCCGGTCAGCCGTGAACAGGCTGACGCCTTCGCCAAGAAAGTCGAACGGAAGGGTAAGAACGCGCTCGGGCTCATCGTCAGCATCAACGACCTGAGCGAGCCGGCGCTTGCCACTCACGGCGCGGGCACCTGCTTCATGACGCTGAGCGGCCTGCAGGTCGTCCCCCAATCAGGATGACCGTGGGACTGCGCCGCGGCTCACCTGGTCGGTGTCAGGGCGCAACTCGGCACCGTCACGAATCGCGTCGGCCTGTAGGGCACACACGCCGTACTCGCGGTGCCTCGTCGAGTTGTGGGCGACCACGTCTTCGAACGGATTTGGATACCGAAGCACTGCACAATTGCTCATGCTAGTGACCAGGTGTCGACGAGTTCGTTCGCTAGGTCCGTGAGGTCATCGCGCGGCGACGCCGCAGCACGCGTATTAGGTGGCTAACTGAACGGGCCCGCCGCCTACACCGCTACGCCAAGTGGCCACCTCCCGGTGACTCACGGGCCGGTAGGTCTTTGAAGAAGATCACCCGGCCGATTCTTGGTCCGGTTCGTCGTCGTCACGAGATGGCCTAGACGCCATCAACTCCTGATAGAACAGGGGCGGTAAGAGGTGATCATCCTGATCATCTCTAGTGGCTTGCCGATGCCTGCCGCTTGGTGCGGTCTCCTTCAACGCGACTGAAATGCTTGGAGGCAATTCGGGTAACTGGAATCCCTCGGACTTGATCAAGCCGCGATGCACGCGCAGGCGGTCGAGACTGTAGGCGAGTTCGGCGACGAAGTCCGCCAGTGGGCCCCGGCTCAGACGAAGGTCATCCGAGATGATATCACCTACGACGAGGTGCTCCTGATCGGCCAACTGCTGGATTCGTCGCTCAATCTGTTGATGTTCCCTGACCAGGAGGCGGTGGATGTCGTAGAGCGCGATGGCTCGCCTGCTCTGTTGCCACATTGTGGCCGAGAATCCCTCGTAGTTAGGTTCTACCGCGCCATGAATCCAACCGCGGACATGCCACGGTGTGGTTCGCGTTTCGGGCAGCACTTCGATGTCGCGTTCACGTCCGACCGGTGCGATGAGCAGAACGGGGGGGACGTCAAGCGCAGCAGCCAAGATTAATAATTCGGCGACAGTAATGGTGTCGCGCCGATTGTTCTCGAGGTTCGCGAGGACACTGCGAGGCATCTGATATCCGAGCTGAGCGGTTCTCCTGGCCAGCTGGAGCGCGGTCATGCCACGTTGCTCGCGCCAGTATCGGACCTCGGCAGCGATCCTCCGGGCGAGAAGAACGGACCAGCCGGGCTCGGGCGGCGTCTCGCCCCGATCCGGGAGTTCGGGTGATGTCGTCATTTTGCATCAATTCGGGCAGGAGGGACTTCTCGATCAATCTAGCATGCACGGATCCCGCGTGGCGTCGACCTGATGTGCTGTGATCTCACACGGTCGGCCAATGTGTGGCAGATTTCCTCACACTGAGTTCGCGATCGCGCGGCTCCTCGGGTAGAGTCACACTCGCAACATCAGCCACAGCTGGCCGAGGGGCGTCACGTCGGCCAGTGGGTGGCCAGCCGTCGGGGCATCCGCGAGGGCTGCATGGTCGGCGCGTCCAACCACCTCCAGGGCCGCCGTCCGGGTCAAATCCTGCACCCACACCCCTGGCGCTCGGAGTGGCGGCCCACCGGCCGTCTGCCGCTTCGAATTTGCGCGCATGCGGCATGAACGGAAAGACCCCGCGTACCGAGATGCTAGCGACACCTCGGTACGGCGGGGCCTGAGCTCGCAGCCTAGTACGGCAGCCGCCATTAGGGCCGTGGCCAGGTAAGACGTGTCGGTAGGGGTGGTGCAACATGGACGCAGCCGCCTGTTGATCATGTGTT
>NZ_KB895904.1:0-2138 GCF_000374985.1 Micromonospora sp. CNB394
GTGGGTGGGATACCTCATCTTGAAGCGAGCTTCCCGCTTAGATGCTTTCAGCGGTTATCCCTTCCGAACGTAGCTAACCAGCCGTGCCCCTGGCGGGACAACTGGCACACCAGAGGTTCGTCCGTCCCGGTCCTCTCGTACTAGGGACAGCCCTTCTCAAGTATCCTACGCGCACGGCGGATAGGGACCGAACTGTCTCACGACGTTCTAAACCCAGCTCGCGTACCGCTTTAATGGGCGAACAGCCCAACCCTTGGGACCTGCTACAGCCCCAGGATGCGACGAGCCGACATCGAGGTGCCAAACCATCCCGTCGATATGGACTCTTGGGGAAGATCAGCCTGTTATCCCCGGGGTACCTTTTATCCGTTGAGCGACACCGCTTCCACATGCCAGTGCCGGATCACTAGTCCCGACTTTCGTCCCTGCTCGACCTGTCAGTCTCACAGTCAAGCTCCCTTGTGCACTTGCACTCAACACCTGATTGCCAACCAGGCTGAGGGAACCTTTGGGCGCCTCCGTTACCCTTTAGGAGGCAACCGCCCCAGTTAAACTACCCACCAGACACTGTCCCTGAACCGGATAACGGTCCGAAGTTAGATACCCAAATCAACCAGAGTGGTATTTCAAGATTGCCTCCACCCATACTGGCGTATGGACTTCACCGGCTCCCACCTATCCTACACAAGCTAATTCAGATACCAATGTCAAGCTATAGTAAAGGTCCCGGGGTCTTTCCGTCCTGCCGCGCGTAACGAGCATCTTTACTCGTACTGCAATTTCGCCGGGCCTGTGGTTGAGACAGTGGGGAAGTCGTTACGCCATTCGTGCAGGTCGGAACTTACCCGACAAGGAATTTCGCTACCTTAGGATGGTTATAGTTACCACCGCCGTTTACTGGCGCTTAAGTTCTCCGCTTCGCCCCGAAGAGCTAACAGGTCCCCTTAACGTTCCAGCACCGGGCAGGCGTCAGTCCATATACATCGAATTACTTCTTCGCATGGACCTGTGTTTTTAGTAAACAGTCGCTTCCCCCTGCTCTCTGCGGCCATACAACGCTCCACCCGCGCGGGGCTTCACGTCTCCGGCCCCCCTTCTCCCTAAGTTACGGGGGCAATTTGCCGAGTTCCTTAACCACAGTTCGCCCGATCGCCTCGGTATTCTCTACCTGACCACCTGTGTCGGTTTGGGGTACGGGCCGCTCAGAACTCGCTAGAGGCTTTTCTCGGCAGCATAGGATCACTGACTTCACCTGAATCGGCTCGGCATCACGTCTCAGCCCTAGTGGCGTGCGGATTTGCCTACACGCCGGCCTACACGCTTACCCCGGCACAACCACCGGCCGGGATCAGCTACCTTCCTGCGTCACCCCATCGCTTGACTACTACCCGCCAGGTTCCCACGCTCCCCAACCTCAACCCGAAAGTCTCAGCCAGTTTGGGTGGTTAGCACAACGAGGTTCATCAGGGACGCTCTTTCGCGGGTACGGGAATATCAACCCGTTGTCCATCGACTACGCCTCTCGGCCTCGCCTTAGGTCCCGACTCACCCAGGGCGGATTAGCCTGGCCCTGGAACCCTTGGTCATCCGGCGGAAGGGTTTCTCACCCTTCTTTCGCTACTCATGCCTGCATTCTCACTCGTGCCGCGTCCACAACTGGGTCACCCCGCTGCTTCACCCCCGGCACGACGCTCCCCTACCCACCCACACACCTGCATGCCCCATCAAGGAGACACGAAGTTAAAGTGTGAATGCCACAGCTTCGGCGGTGTGCTTGAGCCCCGCTACATTGTCGGCGCGGAACCACTTGACCAGTGAGCTATTACGCACTCTTTAAAGGGTGGCTGCTTCTAAGCCAACCTCCTGGTTGTCTATGCGACCCCACATCCTTTTCCACTTAGCACACGCTTAGGGGCCTTAGCTGGTGATCTGGGCTGTTTCCCTCTCGACTACGAAGCTTATCCCCCGCAGTCTCACTGCCGCGCTCTCACTTACCGGCATTCGGAGTTTGGCTGATTTCGGTAAGCTTGTGGGCCCCCTAGACCATCCAGTGCTCTACCTCCGGCAAGAAACACGCGACGCTGCACCTAAATGCATTTCGGGGAGAACCAGCTATCACGGAGTTTGATTGGCCTTTC
>NZ_KB895905.1:0-1519 GCF_000374985.1 Micromonospora sp. CNB394
ACCCCAGACCACCATCCACACCCGGCTCCGCTGCGCTACGCCGGGTGCCTTCGGCCTGCCTACTCACCGTTGGATTTTCGGGTCAGACAGGGAGGGTCCGGGCGATGTCAGCAGTCAGTTGGTCCCGGTCCTCGTCGGTGAGCGCGTCAGGCATGCGGGTGGCGGGCTCGGTCGTGACGACGATCAGGGCGCCGCCGGTCGTGCGGCGCGCCCTGTCGACCTCGTCGATGACATAGCCCCGGGTCTGTAGTCCGGTGAGCACGTCCCGTACGGCCAGATCGGCGCCGAGCATCTGACGGCGGATGGCGAGCCGACGCTGCTCCTGGCGAGCGAGCTCGAGCGCGGTGACGTCCTCGCCCGTGGCGATGACGCCGACCGGCCGGCCCGCCTCGGTCAGGATCTCGAGGTGGCAGGACACGTGGCGGATGCTGCCTCCGGGTTGGACCACCCGGAAGCCGATCTCGTCGGGACGGCTCTGCTCCCACGCCGTCCTCACCGCGGCGAGGACACGCTCGACATCAGCGGGATGGACGAGTTCGAAGAGCGTCCGCGGGGTGAGGCGGAGCGTTCCGGGCGCGTGGCCGACGATCATCGCCATCTCGTCGGACCAGGAGAGCCGCTCGGAATGCTCCGTCTGGCCGGCGCCGAGCAGCCAGGTGACCGTGCCCCGCTTCGCGAGCTGGGCGGCGCGCGCCACCCGGGTGGCCTCGTCGGCGTCCCACGTCAGCGGGTCGACGAGGTCGGCATCCACGATGATCTTGTAGCCCTCTGTCAGGGAGAGGTCGTACTGACTCTGCACCGTCCGTGCGACACGTCGGGCGCGGGCGAGTTCGAGAGGGCTGGGCCTGGTCTCGGCCAAGGTCAGGATGTCATCGAGGTCCACGGCCCGCCCCCTGACGCCGGTCGCGCTCCGAACGGGTGAAGCCTGCTTCCTCGGCCAGTTCGCCCAGCCTCTTCTTGGCGGCGGTCTTGTAGGAGCGGACACTGTTCTCGGTCAGCCCGAGAATGCTTGCGATCTCCTGGTTGGAGAAGCCCTCCCGCGACATCTGGAACACTTCGGCGTGCCGTGCCGGCAGCTGGTGCAGCCAGCCTCGCAGCGTCTCCTGCGCCTCCCACACGTCCGCGATGTCCGAGTGGGACGACGGTGGCAGGTCTTCCGGTGCCACCGCGGCTTCCCGGTGGCGCCGATCGTGGTCCTTCAGCATCTTGAAGCGGGCCGTGCTGATGATCCAGCCGGCCGGTTTGACGTGCTCGCGAAGCTTGGGCCACTCGACTCGGCCGTGCAGATACGCTTCCTGAAGGGCGTCGTCCACCGCTTGACGGTCTCGACACGTCGCCCTGAGGATCCGTTCGACCCGGTAGTAGGAGCCCTCGGCGAATTCGGCGAACTCCCGGTCGTGGAGCGCTTTCAGGCGGGCTGCCTCCGCAGGGCGGTTGCAAGTTCCGGGGTTGTGTGGCTGGTCGGGTTGTGACCGGTTGGGGTGTATAGCAGGGCAGGCACGGGCTTCGTGATCATTGT
>NZ_KB895906.1:0-1462 GCF_000374985.1 Micromonospora sp. CNB394
GGATGATCGGGAAACCATCAAGTCCGGTTCGGCGGGAGGCCACACGGAAAAGGGCCAGCTCACGCTGGCACCTCGCCGCGTGGCCGACCCAACCCGCCTGGCACAACGCCTTCAACCGGCTCCAACGCTGCTACGAACGCAACGAGACAGTCATCGACGCCTACTCCGACCTCGCCGACACCATCATCACCCTACGCAGCCTCATCCGACAGGCATGGACCCTCTACCGATGGGACTCCCGCCCCACCCGCCGACCATGACCTTGACCAATCTGCGCGACCTCTAACTACCGTCGGCTGGTTGTACCCGTAGTGGTAGGTCTGGGTGAACGAGGTCCCCAGCGCCTGCGGCACCGGGTCCGGAGTGGTGAACCGGCCACTGCCCGCGTCGTAGTCGCGGGCTCGGACGTCGTAGAGCCCGTTCTTCTGGTCGAGATACTGTCCGTGGAACCGCAGCGGGTTGTTGGCGTACGTGCCGCTGCTGGTCACCACCTCACCGAACGGGTCGATGGTGGCGCTACCGGTCAAGGCGGTGGCGCTGGCCAGGTCCGTCACCGAGCCCTGGTAGTCGTCCAGCAGCCAGGCCGGAGTGGCCGCGACGGTGTCGGCGAAGGCGCTGCCCAGTTGCCCCTGTGGCTCTTCCCACCACTTGTGGGTCAGCGTGCCCGAGCCGTTCTTCTCCTCCACCCGGGTGGGCAAGCCGAGGGTGTAGACCGTCCAGGTGGCGTCGGTGGAGGCGTTGACGGTTCGGCCGATCCGGTTGCCGTCCTCGTCATAGTCGTAACCGACGGCGGGCCCGGTCGGCGGTTGGACACGGCGCAGGTTGGCGTCGAGCCCGTATCCGTAGGTCGTGGTGCCGGCTGGCCCGGTCTCGGTCGCCAGCGCGCCGTTGGCGTTGTACGTCAGGGTCGTGGTTGCCCCGTTGACGGTCCGGCCGGTCGGCCGGTCATCGTCGTCGTAGGCGTAGCTGGTGGTGCTGGTGCTACCGGACTGCGTCGTGACCTTGCTCATGCGGTTGCCGTTGTGGTCGTACCCGTAGCTGGTCTGCGGATCGGTCGCGGCGCAGGTCGTCCCTGCGGCCGGCCGGCACACCCGGGTGACCTGGCCGACGTCGTCGTACGAGTAGATCGCCCGGGACGTGCTCCCGCCCCGAGTGGTGGTCACCGTGTCCGGTGCGCCGGCCAGATTTCGGGTGACGTCCTGACTGACCAGCGTCGTGCTGCCAGACGTGTGCGCCACCCGGGTCGGCGAGCCGGCCCGGTCATAGGTGTAGGCGCTGGACGGGCCGCCCTGACGGGTGACGCTCGTCCGGTTACCCGCCACGTCGTAGCCGTAGCTGACCTGCCAACTCGTGGCGCCGCTGGTGAGCTGAAGTTCCCCCTGCGGACCGGACACCCTGAGCCCAGACAGCGGTCTGGGGAAGGATGTCCTGGTGGCACGTTCATCGAAGTACCCCGAGCAGT
>NZ_KB895907.1:0-1331 GCF_000374985.1 Micromonospora sp. CNB394
CAGGGCCCCGGCAAAGTCGTCAGGTGATGCCGAGTAGTGCCAGCGGGCGGGTGCTGTCGCGGGCGTGATGCCGGTTCGCGGCGGCGATGTTGGTGATGCCGGCGGTGCGTAGGGCGCCGATGGCGGCGTTGCGGAGGGCTGCCATGACTTGGGGGCCGGTGCCGGTGCGGATCTGGGATCGGTCCTCGTCGTAGGTGACGTCTCGCACCCAGTGGACCTTGTTCTCGATCGACCAGTGGCCGCGGATCCATCCGGCCAGTTGGGCCGGGCTGGCCTGGTGCACGCGCAGGTCGGTGATCGCGTAGACGGTCTCGGTGGTGAAGCGTTTCGGCTGGTCGAGGCGGCGTCTGCGGCGGCGGATCTGCAGGGCCTGGGCGGCGTGCGGGAACTCGATCCCGGTGGAGATCGTCAGGATCTTGCAGGTGCGGATCTCGCGGCGGCCGTGGCCGCGGTCGGTGTCGCGGGTGGCGTCGGGGACGGCTCGCCAGGGCAGGCTGGCGAGTTGGGCGTGCAGGCTGGGCTGATTGCCTTTGACGGTCAGGATCCAGTGGGCGCCGCGTTCGGCCAGGTAGGCGACGTGGTCGCGTTGGCAGTGCAGGGCGTCGACGGTGATCACGGTGTCACGGAGGTCGCCGATCTGGTCCAGCAGCGGTGCGAAGCGGGTGATCTCATTGGTCTTGCCGTCGACGTCGGTGCTGGCCAGGACCACTCCGGTGGCCTGGTCGCAGGCCGCGAGGACGTGCCGGGCCGCAGTGCTGGTGGTGCGGGAGCCGCGCAGGGCCTTGCCGTCGACCGCGATCGCCCGCCTGCCCGCTGACGGTGTGGCTATGGTCCGGCTGGCGAGCCAGCCGCTGACGGCCGCGGTGAGCAGGTCCGGGTCCAGGGCCTGCAACAACCGGCGGATCATCGCCTCCGACGGGCGCCGGTCCGGGGCGATGCCCAACGCGACCGCGGTCGCGGCCGGGACGTCGGCGACCCACTCGGCGATCGCGGTGTAGGAGCGGTAGCCGGCCACCACGGCACAGACCGCCGCGGTCACCACGACTGCCAGCCGGTGCCGGACACCGCGGCGGGCACGGGGATCCGGCAGGTCGGCCAGCGCTGCGGGCAGTCCAGCAGCGGTTTCGGGCACGGTGACATCCGGTGCGCTGGACACAGACGATATCAGCGATGATGGCAGGGCGGGCATGACTCACTTCGGACGATCAACAAGGCGTAGAGAACCTCGATGATCATTTAAACGAGTCATGCCCGCCCTGCTACCACCAGCACGGGCGCGTCTACACCAAGCGGATCAAGCCGGACACCCTCACGACTTTGCCGGGGCCCTG
>NZ_KB895908.1:0-1251 GCF_000374985.1 Micromonospora sp. CNB394
GTCGATGCCGCCGATCTGCGGGCCGGTCAGTGGCTGCGTACCTCGGCCGGCACCCACGTGCAGATCAGCGCGACCCGACAGTGGACGGAACCGGCGCAGGTCCACAACCTCACGATCGACGACATCCACACGTACTATGTGGTGGCCGGCAACACCCCGGTCCTCGTACACAACTGCACAACTGATCTCTATCGAGTTTCCCCGATTGATCGGGGTTCCAGCGAGTTGGATCATGGACTTGATCCACGCAACCACCCGCTGGATTTCGATGAGGGTCTGGACGGTTCGGCTTACTTTGGTAACAGGGCGAGGGTTGAAGACTACGCTTCCCAGCACCGCGATTCTCATGGTCAGGGGTTCAAGGTGGCGGTCCCAACAAAATGGCTGAGAAAAAATAATATCGAGCCTATTGAGGATTTCCTCAACGAAGGCGCGGTCGAGTATGCTATCCCGTCGCACCTCTTTGATGAATTCAATACATTCCCACGCACTCCTTGGAAGCCTGGTGGCGCCTGATGGGTACTCCTGAGCACCCCCAATACTCTCTGGTCGAGTGCCGCATAGTCAGGCATCAGCACTATGGCTTGGTAGTGCGTACGGTGTCTGACGATCAGCCAGGATTCGTCGACGAATCCGCGATATCTGATCAGCCGTCAGTCCCTATGAATGAGTGGCCGGGCGTGGGAGCAACGTTGCCGTGTGTCGTCCTCGGCGGCACTCGGGACGGTAGGCTGCGGTTAAGCTCTCGGCCCCGTGATGTGGCTCTCGCCCGCGCAGGGTTGAATGTCGAGGCCGCGCTTTCAACGTGGCGGCGCATACGGGATGAGGCGACCGTGGAGGATGATCTCCTGGTAGATTTCTTCGAGTCGCAGGAAGCTCTGCCGACGCTGCGATGGGCGCTTGATAGGCCGCACGGGTCAGCAGATCATTCACGTGCAATCGAAATTGCCGAAAAAGCGCCTGATTGGCTGAAGAGGCGACTGTGCTGAAAGAACAATAGGTCTCGTTTCCTGCGGTAAGAGTATTGGGCTGTCTGGACTCCGCGAAGATCCCTTCACCACCCTCCGGCTGGTGAAGGGATCTTCGCGGAGTCGGCCGATTGATTGCCGCTTCTCTTGGTGCGCAGCCCGATGCTTGCCGGGGTGCGCGGAGCCGTCAGGGCCCCGGCAAAGTCGTGAGGGTGTCCGGCTTGATCCGCTTGGTGTAGACGCGCCCGTGCTGGTGGTAGCAGGGCGGGCATGACTCGTTTAA
>NZ_KB895909.1:0-1109 GCF_000374985.1 Micromonospora sp. CNB394
AGGTGGTGGTGGCGGATGTGCGGTGGGATCGGTTTGTGCCGTCGTTCACGGCGTTGCGTCCGTCGTGTCTGTTCACCGACATCCCCGAAGCACAGGCGGCGATCGAGGCGGCGTCCCAAGCCGAGACCGGTCCCACCGACCGGGCGTCCGCACTGCGTGAGCGGCTCGCGGCCCTGACGCCGCCGGAGGTCGAGGCGTCCCTCTTGGACCTCGTACGCTCCCAGGTCGCCACGGTGCTCGGCCACGCCACCGTGGAGGCGGTGCGGCCGGACCGGGCGTTCCAGCGTCTCGGCTTCGACTCGCTCACCGCAGTCGAGCTGCGCAACCGGCTGACCGCCGAAACGGGCCTCGCGTTGCCCTCCACCCTCGTCTTCGACCACCCGACGCCGGCCGCCCTGGTCGCCTTCATCCGGGAGACAGTGCTCGGAGCATCGGGCGACGCGCCGGCCGACCGCAGGGTCGCCACCGTCGACGACGACCCGATCGTGATCGTCGGCATGGGCTGCCGCCTCCCGGGTGGCGTCGCGTCCCCGGAAGAACTCTGGCAACTGCTCGCCACGGGACGCGACGGCATCTCCGAGTTCCCCCTCGACCGAGGCTGGGACAGCTTCCTCAGCAGCGGCCTGTCCGACACGTCCTTCGCCCGCAGGGGCGGCTTCGTCTACGACGCCGGTGAGTTCGACGCCGAGTTCTTCGGCATCTCGCCGCGGGAGGCGCTCGCCATGGACCCGCAGCAGCGGCTGCTGCTGGAGACCTCGTGGGAGGCCGTCGAGTCGGCGGGCATCGACCCGACCACCCTGCGGGGCGGCGCGGTCGGCGTCTTCGCCGGGGCCAGCTTCCAGGGGTACGCCAGCGGGTCGGTCGGTCGGAGCCAGGAGGTCGGCGGCCACCTGCTCACCGGCAACGCGACAAGCGTGTTGTCGGGTCGGGTGGCGTACTCGTTCGGGTTCGAGGGTCCGGCGGTGACTGTGGACACGGCGTGTTCCTCATCCCTGGTGGCGTTGCACCTGGCGGCGCAGGCGCTGCGGTCCGGCGAGTGCGACCTCGCCCTGGCCGGCGGCGTCACCGTGATGGCCTCACCCGGCACGTTCGCCGAGTTCTCGATCCAG